>JARLIN010000363.1 GCA_031291715.1 Rhodopila sp.
ATCGGCGTGATCGTGCTTACGGCACTTGGCATCGACCACTGACTTCTGTGAGCCGACGCTGCTGATCGCCGTGCCGATTATGGGTGAGGCCAGCAACCATTCATTACGGTCGCCAAGCTGGACCTGCGCATTCACGGATGAGGCGCATTCGCCGCGATCTTATCGTGCCACCTCCGCGGCGCCACGGATGTAGCGGTCCACGTCAATGTAAGTCTTGGGCCATATTGTTACGAATCAGACCCGACTTCCGCCCCGAACGGGTCGCTCCGGCGAACGGTCCCCGAAAACCTGCCCGCCGCGTGTGCCCAGGTCCCCCTCTCCGCGACGACCTGGGCAATGCACCGGAACCCGATCAAACGACCGGGCTGGCCCCACCGTCCATGTTGATCGCCGTCCCGGTCGTGAACCCGGCATGGTCCGAGCACAGGAAGCACGCCATCGCCGCGAATTCCTCAGCCTTGCCCATCCGGCCCACGGGAATCCCCGCACCGGCTTTCGCGACATATGCTTCGAACGGCTCGTTGCTGCCGTCCGCCTTATACCGCCGCGCGATCTGGTCGGAGACGATCTGACCGACCAGCATGCCGTTGACCAGAATCCCGTGCGGCGCACCCTCGCCGGACAGCACCTTCATCAGGGCCATGCCAGCCGCCCGAGACACTGCCGTGGGCGCGCCATTCGCCCGCGGGGCCTTCGCTCCGGTGTTCAGCACGTTGATAATTCGCCCCCATTTCCGCGTCTTCATTCCCGGCCAGCACAGCCGGGTCAGCCGGATCGCGGCGAACAGCTTCAGGTCCAGGTCTTCCTGCCAGATGTCGTCGGTGATTTGTTCCGACGGCATCGCCCTCGACATTCCGGCGTTGTTGATCAGGATATCCACCTGTCCGAACGTCTTCATCACCGCGTCGAACGTCCTGTTGATATCGTCGGCCTTGGACACGTCGCACTGGAACGTCGCGACCTTGCCGGACGCCCCCGCGGACGCCGTCGCCTGCGCCTCGGCCAGCCCATCCGGGTTGCGGGCCAGGATCGCCACATTGGCGCCGGACGCGGCGAACTCTTTCGCCATGGCCAGGCCCAGGCCCTTGCTAGACCCGGTTATGATCGCGGTGCGACCGTCGAGGCGGACTTCCATCAGTTTTCTCCCCTATCGAGGAGACTATTTTGCGGAACATACCCACTCCACGCAACGTATGCCCAAGGTAGGCCATGTCCTCATTCGAACTCTTCGCCGCTCTGCTGCTGCTGGCGGCTATCTTTGGGATCGTGAACCACAGGTACCTGCATCTGCCGCGGACCATCGGCCTGATGGCGGGATCGCTGGTGCTGTCGGTGATCGTCATCCTGGTCGATCGCTCGGTAACCAGCGTGGACCTTCGGCAATGGTGGGAGGACCAGGTCGCGTCCACCGACCTGCCGCATGTGTTCCTGGATTGTGTGCTGGCCTTCATGCTGTTCGCCGGCAGCCTGCACGTCGATATGGACAGCCTGCGTGCCCAAAAATGGACCGTCCTGTCGCTGGCGACGATCGGCGTGCTGCTGGCGACCGGACTTTACAGCTTCGGCATCTGGCTGATCTTCGCCGGAGCGGTACCGTTGCCCTGGTGCTTCGTGCTGGGTGCCTTGTTGGCCCCCACTGACCCGATCGCCGTTGGTGGATTGCTGAAGGACGCCGGCCTGCCACCAAGCCTGTTGGCGGTGGTGAATGGGGAGAGCCTGTTCAACGACGGTGTCGCCGTGGTGGTCTTCGCTGTCATGCTGGAATGGGCGAACGGGCAGACGACCACCGCCGCGATGATCTGTCTGCATCTGCTGACGGAGGCCGGTGGCGGCATCGCCCTCGGCCTCGCCACCGGTTACGTCGCCTATCGCGCCCTGCACTTGATCGACGAGCCGGCGCTGGAGCTGACGATCACCCTGGCCCTCGTCACTGTGACCTACAGCGTCGCCGCCGCGATGCACGTGTCCGGCCCCCTGGCGGTGGTCGTCGCGGGCCTTCTGACCGGTCACCGTTCCACGCGCCTCGCCATGACAGATACCTCGCGCGAACAGGTGATCATGTTCTGGGACCTGATCGACCAGCTGCTGAACGCCGTCCTGTTTCTGCTGATAGGCTTTGCCCTGCTGTCGGTAGAGATCAGCCGCGCCCTGCTGATCGCTGCCGCCTTGGGTATCGGCCTGGCCCTTGTGACAAGACTGGTCAGCGTCGCGGTGCCGACCGCGCTGGTGCATTTGCGCCGCCTGCCGAAACTTAGCGGGATTGCGGTGCTGACCTGGGGCGGGCTACGCGGCGGTATTTCGGTTGCGCTGGCGCTGACCCTGGAGCCGTCACCCTACCGCGGGGCCCTCTTGGCCGTCTGCTACGCCGTGGTGGTGTTCACGATCCTGGTACAGGGCCTATCGATGCCGATCCTGGTGCGGCGGCTGTATCGTCCTACAGCAGCCCCGCGATGATCACGGTGACCAGCCCAAGGATCAGGTTCACCCCGATCAGCTTACGAATGCTATTCAGGCTTCCGGCCATGCGGTTGCGGTCCGTGGTGCGGCGGAACTGCCGGTAAGGGCCGAAGAAGATCGCCAGGAACACCGCCGCCATCACCAGCCCCAGCCCGAGCATCGCGTGGATTTGCCAGGGCGCATTGGCCATGCCGCCGATGAAGCCGAGCATCGCGAAGCCGGTCAGGAGGATCACCGGCATTGCATGCCAGATCACCAGGAAGAATTTCCGAAAGACCTGCGTGTGCAACAGCATGCGCTGCGGCGCCTCGATCGCCGCGAGGCTGGGCCGCAGCACGACATACGCGAAGAACATGCCGCCCACCCATAGTACCGCGCACAGCAAGTGCAGTGCTTTCAGGCCCGCGTAAACCGTCATCCGATCATCTCCAGCAATTCGCTCAGCAGGGCGCGTAGCTCATTTGCCGCAATTGATCGAGGGGCGGCTTCGGTCACCGCCAAGCCCTCGGCGAAGGCGGACGCAAAGCCGGTACGGTTGCCGATCGTCGCCGTCAGTAACGGCTTGCCGGACTGCTGGAGCTGCGCGGTCATCGTTTCCCGCAACTTGCCCGAAAACGGCACGCGATTCAGCACCAGGGCGGCTTTCCGCTTTTCGGCGGCGGCCAGCCTCAGTGT
This sequence comes from Rhodopila sp., assembly GCA_031291715.1. Classification (GTDB taxonomy): domain Bacteria; phylum Pseudomonadota; class Alphaproteobacteria; order Acetobacterales; family Acetobacteraceae; genus Rhodopila. The sequence continues at coordinate 3,133 of JARLIN010000363.1, forward strand.
GCCCTCGGCCGCCCAGATATCCGGTGGGCTGGGCTGCACCGGGATCAGCACCAAACTGGCGCCGCGGATGGCAAGGCGGGCGTCTGTGTCGATCTGCGGCGGACTGTCGATCACCACGACGTCGTGCGCGGCCGTCAGCCGCTCCAACTCCCCGGTCACCCGCCAGCCCGAGACGTCCGAGAACGTCAGCTTCGCGGCTGTCTGGGGGCGGAGTTCGTTCCAGCGGGCCAGGCTGTGCTGCGGGTCGATATCCAGCAGGGCAACCTTGCGTAACGGCGCCAAGGCGGCGGCCAGATTCGCCGCCAGGGTCGTCTTGCCGGTGCCGCCCTTCTGTTGCGCGACAGTGATGACGATCGCCATGCGACCCTGCTCCATACCGGTGATGCGATACAGTTCCAGAACCAGCGGCCCGGCGCCAGGACCAACGTGGATAATGGCTCGCTTTTCTGCGGCAGCTTCCCTATTTTAAGTAAATGCCCGTCGTCATGACGGGCATGGGGAGAACCGGGAAAGGCAGAATGCCAACCGATCAGCCACGGGGCGAAGGCTCTTACCGCCTGGATTCACCAGGTTGCGATAGAGATTGGCAGGCGTATCACGGCATACGCCGCAAAGTGTTCCACTTGCCTCGGCCAGACGAACCGATGAGCGCCGCGTGTCATCCCTTGCTGCTGTTCCTGGAAGATCAGCCGATCGGCGCGATCCAGGTGGACGACTTGCGGAACGCCGCCGCCGCGCTGCGGCTGGTGGCGATCGATCCCGCCTGGCAGGGTGGCGGGCACGGACGCGTGATGCTGCAGCGGGCGGAGCAATTCGCCCGGACCTTGGGATGCAGCAAGGCGGTGGTATACGCCACGCCAGAGGCCGCGGGGTTCTATCAAACGGTCGGCTATGACGAGGAAGACTGGGACGATGTCTGCATGGGCGGCATCGTCCAGATGCTGAAGAAGCTGGACTAGCCCATGATCCCGCCGGGCGGAGCGTCGGGAGCGCATGATTCACCTCTGAGGTTGCTGCAACCTCAGTCGATCCCGCTCTAAGGTGTGGTGCTGACGGTCCACGTGGCGCTGTAAACCGGTGGCGACTTTTCCAGCTGGGCAACGACCTGGTCCAGCACGGTCGCGTCCGCCGAAGTTGGGACCAGGATCGCCGCCAGCTCGACCTGGGTTTCGGTTTCCGACAGGGTCTCGATTTCCCGGATCGGGTAGCCGACCTTCTCCAAAATTTCATCCAGCAGATCGCGGGCCGCCGAGACCTTGCGATGGTCAGCGACGACATGGACCTGATATCGCGCCTCGGTGGTCTGCGTATCGATCGGCAGGCGGTTGATGTAGTTCACCAGCGGCCGCAGCAGGGTGTTGCCGGCGACTACGAAGAACGACACCGAAACGGCTTCGGCCCACAGCGCCGCACCGGCGAACGCCCCCACGGCGGCGGAGCACCACAGCGTCGCGGCGGTGTTCAGACCGCGAATTTGTGCGCCCTCTTTCAGGATCACCCCGGCGCCCAGGAAGCCAATCCCGGAAACGATATAAGAAATGATCCGGGTCGCCCCGTCCGCTCCCAGCAGGCGGGTGCCGAGGTCGGTGAACGCGGCGGCCCCGATGGCCACCAGCACGTTGGTTCGCAGACCCGCCGTCCGCTGCCGCCATTGCCGCTCGGCTCCGATCAGCGTGCCGAGGACGAAAGCAATCGCCAGGCTGGCCAGGGTGCGCACGAAGGCGCTGTCGAGCAGGGCATGCACCATCGTGGTATTCCGTAGTGAAGCGATGGCGTTAGCCCAGGCGCGTCACGCCCGCAACGGCTCGGAGGGCGGATCAGGTGGGATGGGGATGGGAGTCGGCGGCTCCTCGATCGGAGTCGGTTCGTTCGGGTCGGGTGCCACCGGCGGATCGCCGGGGGGAACCGGCGGATCCGACGGGGCGAGCATGTGGATCAATGATGATGTATCTGCAACGGCCGCACGGCATCCTGTGCGGTCCGTCCGGCGAGGTCCAGCAGCCGGCTGCTTGATTCGATCGCGTGGTTGATCGCATCGACATACAGGTCGCGCTGCACCTCGGCCATCTCGACGATAGTCTTGCAGCGTAGCAAATCTTGCGGCTTGTGCGCCGCGTGCTCCATCGAACGGTCCAGCATCTCCAGCCACGCCTGCTGGATTTCCTGCAAGCCGCGCCCAAGCGTCACACAACTGGAAAACAGCGACTGCACACGTTCCGCCGACCGTTCAGAGGCGTCTCGATAGATGTCCATCGCCTGAATGGCCGAAGCCAGCAGATGATGGCCGCGGCCGAAGCCGATATCCGCGACCCGTCCGCTGACGTCGGCGGCGGTTCGCACACCCATAAACATCATCTCCCGGCTTTGCTCCGCGACCTTCGAAGACACTGTGGTGGCGGTATCGGTGACCTCCGCTATCGTTTCGGTCATCGTGTGGGCTGCCTCCTTGCCCTGATCCGCCGCGGACTGCGCTATCTTTTCGTTCTGCTCCATGGTTTCCCTTGCTATCTTGGTCGCCGTATCGACGGTGGCCTGGCCGGTCCTGGCAGTGCTGTCCTGGGTCTTCCTGGCTGGCTCGGCGATCTTTGTCGTTTCTGGCATGATATAGTCCTGATATGATACGAGAAGATTGGCGTATTACGGATGTAATGCCTCGAGGGGTTCAGGTTTCAGCGCCCATGAGAGAGCGTCGAGGCAAGGCCGCCGGTTTCCCTGTGGCGGCGTCGCACCATAGCGCGGCTAATCGCGTGCCGGGAATCACGCCCGCGTCATTCCGGGCGCATCTGACAGAGCACGTTCCGCCTCCGGGCCGGTTTCCGGCGTCGCCATCGGGATCGGACGTTCGGCCATCTGACGGAATCCCTCGATTGCCCGCCGAAGTGCGACCGAATGTCTGCTTTCCGGTTCCAGAACGAACAGCACGAGCGACCGGCCGGTTATTTCAAAAGTTTCACCTGTCTGAAATACTTCATGCCGGGTGTGGTCGGGAATGTTGGTATCCAGGAGGCAGCGCCAGGCGGTGCCTCCGACCACCTCGGGCAGCGCGAAGTTCACCACGTCATGGTGCGCGTTCAGCACCAGAAGCGCCGTCGCGTCCATGGCCGGGCGCTTGATTCCGCTTGCCTGCGCACGCCCGTCCAGCAGCATGCCGAAGCACTTTGCGTTGGTGTCGTTCCAATGCGCCTCCTCGATATCCTGGCCGGAGGGAGCCAGCCATCGGACATCGCGCACATCGAGATCCGCGTTGTATTCTCCCGTCAGGAAGCGGGCGCGGCGGAGGATCGGGAAAGATTGCCGCAGCATGATGACCTTGCGCACGAATTCGGCGAGTTCCACCTCCTTTTCGCCGAAACTCCAGTCCACCCAGCTTATCGCGTTATCCTGGCAATAGGCGTTGTTGTTGCCCGCCTGCGTGCGGCCGAACTCGTCGCCGGCGAGGATCATCGGCGTGCCCTGCGCCAGCAGCAGGGTGGCCAGCAGATTGCGCCTCTGACGTTCGCGCAGGGCGATGATCTCCGGATCGTCGGTCGGTCCTTCCACGCCGCAATTCCAGGACTGATTGTCCGAGTGACCATCGCGCCCATCCTCGCCGTTCGCCTCGTTGTGTTTCTCGTTGTAGGACACAAGATCGTTCAATGTGAAACCATCGTGTGCGGTGACGAAGTTGACACTCGCCCAGGATTTGCGGCCGCGCCGGGCAAAGCAATCGGCGGATGCTGATAGCCTGGTCGCCATTGCTGCCTGTTTCCCCGGATCACCCTTCCAGAAGCCACGGATTGTATCGCGGAATTTGTCGTTCCATTCGGCCCACCCCGGCGGGAACCCGCCGACCTGATATCCCCCGGGACCGATATCCCAGGGTTCGGCGATCAGCTTGGTGGTGGAAAGCGCGGGGTCTTGCAGGCAGCTTTGCAAGAAGCCGTGCGCTTCGTTGAAGCCGTGCTCCTCGCGCGCCAGGATCGTGCCGAGATCGAAGCGGAATCCGTCGACGCGCATCTCGGTCGCCCAGTAACGCAGGCTGTCGGTAACCATTTGTACGACACGCGCGTGACTCATGTTAAGCGTGTTTCCGGTGCCGGTGTCGTTTATGTAGTAGCGCGGATTATCCGGCATCAGCCGGTAGTAAGACATATTGTCGATACCGCGGAATGACAGCGTCGGGCCCTTCTCGTTGCCCTCGGCGGTGTGGTTGTAAACCACGTCCAGAATGACCTCCAGGCCGGCGTCATGCAGGCGCGCGACCATCTCCTTGAATTCCGCGAACACAAAGTCCGGCACGGCGGCATAGCGTGGATCGGGCGCGAAGAAACCGATCGAATTGTAGCCCCAGTAGTTGGTCAGTCCCTTGTCCAGCAAATGGCTGTCGGTGACGAAGGCGTGGATTGGCAGGAGTTCGACGGAAGTGACCCCCAGGGTCTTGATGTAGTCCACCACTTCCTTGCGGCCGAGGCCGGCGAAGGTCCCGCGCAGATGCTCGGGTACCGCCGGGTGCAGCTTCGTGTAGCCGCGGACATGGGTCTCATAGAGGATGGTGCGGTCCCACGGGACCGAGGGGGCGCGTTCCCGGCCCCAGGTGAAGGCCGGATCGATCACACGGGATTTTGGCATGAAGCGCGCACTGTCGCGCTCATCGAAGGTCAGGTCGTCGGCGCCCAGGGTGTAGCCGAAGACGGCCGGGTCCCATTTGAGCCAGCCGATATGCGCCTTGGCATAGGGGTCGAGGACGAGCTTGTTCGGATTGAACCGGTGACCGGCTTCCGGCTCATACGGCCCGTGCACGCGGTAGCCGTAGTTGGTGCCGGAGCGCGCATCAGGCAGGTAGCCGTGCCAGACCTCGTTGGTGTACTCCGGAAGCTCGATCCGTTCGAGTTCCTTTTCGCCTGCGTCGTCGAACAGGCACAGTTCGACCTTTGTGGCGTTGGCAGAGAATAGCGAGAAATTGACGCCCAGACCGTCCCAGCTCGCGCCGAGCGGATAGGGAGAGCCTTCGCTGAGACGTGACTTCGGGATCGCTGGCGGCATGGGAACCTCGGATGGCACGGGGATAAAAAAAAGGGGGCGGCTGCCCCCTGATTCCGTTTCGGTCGTGGGTCAGGCCGTCAGGCGACCGAGGACGTAACCGATACCCAGCGCGACCAGCATCGCAACGATGGGCTGTGCCTTGACGACGTCGCTCAACTGGCCCGCCGCCTGCTGCGCCTGGCCCGCTGCCTGGTTGTAGATGCCCTGAGCCTGGGTTTTCGCATCACCGGTCACATTGCCGACAGCCTCCTGGACCCGGCCACCAAACTCACGAGCTGCACCTTCAACGCGATCGTTCATCCAAGCCTCCTGCTTAACGGGGAGGTAATAGAACGCTCAGATCGGCTGCGGGTTCCACAGCACGAACCGGGATGCCGAACCACCGAAATCCGGTATGATAGAGGGATGCGCACATTCGACATCCCTCCCGAGCCGCTGGCTGACGACCTGGCTGCCCAGGGCTACGCGACCCGGCCCTTGCTTCCGGCTGAAACCTGCCGCGAATTGGCGGCCCTGTATGACCAGGATGAACGCTTCCGGAAGCGTGTCGTGATGGAGCAGCACGCTTACGGCAGGGGGGAGTACAAATATTTCAGCTATCCGCTGCCCGATCCGGTCG
>JARLIN010000039.1 GCA_031291715.1 Rhodopila sp.
GGCGGTCGTGCAGGCGCAGAAATTCCGCCGCTGGTATCGCGCGCAGGTGCTGCATCTGTTTGAGCACGTCGATGCCATCCTCGCCCCCGCCACGCCTTGTGTCGCCCCGCTGATCGGCCAGAAGACGTTCGTGCTCGATGGCCAGGAAATACCGTTACGGCCGAATATCGGGCTTTACACACAGCCGATTTCTTTCATTGGCCTGCCGGTCGTCGCGGTTCCGGTACCCACTGCGAGCGGCTTGCCAATCGGCGTGCAGATTATCACCGCGCCCTGGCGTGAAGACATTGCCTTGCGGATCGCACGCGCGCTGGAAGCAAGAGGTGCCGTTCGCGCCCCTGTACCGAATCTGGAACCCTGAGTGATGGATATCAATCTACCCGATGTGAAGGCCGAGGTCGAAGCGGCCTTCGCGAAGTACGAAGCCGCGCTTGTCAGCAACGACGTCGATGCGTTGCAGTCGCTGTTCTGGGACAGCCCGCTGACCATCCGTTACGGTATCGGTGAGAACCTCTACGGCTACGACGAAATCGGCGCTTTCCGCGCGGCGCGTTCCCCGGTTGGTCTGGCACGGACGATCTCGCGCACCGTGATCACCACGTTTGGCCGCGACTTCGCGACCGCCTCCACCTTGTTCCAGCGTGAAACGGCACAAGGGAAGGTTGGGCGGCAGATGCAGTCCTGGGCACGCACGCCGAAAGGCTGGCGGGTCGTCGCGGCACATGTCAGCATGATCGAGACGCCATGACCGCACCCTATGGAACGCGGCGGCATCTCGGGGCTGGACATGGCGGCACGTGTTCGGCGACAAAAATACCGCACGCAGGATGAAGGACGCTCGCCATGGCTGACTACGATCTGGTGATCGCCGGCGGCACGGTCGTCACGCCGGCGGATATGTTCGTGGCTGATATCGGCGTGGCGGACGGCCGCATCGCCGCAGTTGGGCTCAACCTGCGCGGACAGCGCACGGTCGATGCGCATGGGCTGCTGGTGATGCCCGGCGGTGTCGATTCCCACTGCCACATCGAGCAGTTGCAGCAAGGTGGCGGTGCGGACGAGGAGAATTTCATCACCGGCAGCACCTCCGCCCTCGCGGGAGGAACCACGAGCGTCATCACCTTCTCCACCCAGTTCAAGGGACATGGCATCCTGGCGCCGCTGGCGGAGTATCGCCGGCGTGCCGCCAAGGCGATGGTGGATTACAGTTTCCACCAGATCATCACGGATGCCTCGGACGAGGTGATCTTCAATGAGGTGCCGCGGGTCGTCGCAGCGGGCGTACGCAGCCTCAAGGTGTTCCTGACCTATGACCCGCTGCATCTGGATGACCGGCAATTCCTGCGCGTGCTGGCGGCGGCCCGTCGAACGGGCGCGCTGGTGACGGTGCATTGCGAGAACTATGAGGCGATCCGCTGGCGTACCGCCGCGCTGCTCGCGGATGGGAAGGTGGCGCCGAAGTATCATGCATGGTCGCGGCCGAGCATGATCGAGCGGGAAGCGACTCATCGGGCGATCGCGCTGGCCGAGATGGTCGATCAGCCGATCCAGATTTTTCATGTGTCCTGCCCCGAAGTCGCGGAAGAAATCGCGCGGGCTCAGGCGCGCGGCCTGAAGGTCTGGGGCGAAACCTGCCCGCAGTATTTCGTGCTGTCAGCCGATGATATGGACCGTCCGGGGTTCGAGGGCGCGAAGTTCATGTGCAGCCCTGCGCCGCGCGATGCCGCGGCCAGCGAGGGCCTGTGGAAGCTGGTCCGCGACGGTGTGCTGGACGTGTGCTCATCCGATCATAGCGGCTGGAGCTATGACACACCGGTGGGCAAGCGGGTGCACGGCCTTGATGCGCCATTCAGGGATATTCCCAACGGCGTTCCGGGTCTTGGGTCGCGCCTGCCGATCCTGTTCAGCGAAGGCGTGTCGAAGGGCCGTATCGACCCTTGCGCTTTCGTGCGGCTGGTGGCGACCAATCCGGCGCGCCTGTTCGGGCTGTATCCACGCAAGGGCACGATCGCGCCGGGTGCCGATGCGGACCTTGTCCTATGGGACCCGAACCGGACTGTCACAATAACAAATAGCCTGTTGCAGCACATCATCGACTACACGCCGTATGAAGGATTAGAGGTGACCGGATGGCCGGTTTCCACCATTCGGCGTGGCGAGGTCGTGATGAAGGATGGTATTGTTCAGGCCGAACCTGGCAGCGGCCAGTTCCTGGCGCGCGCGGCGTACGACCTGATCAAACCGACCGGAAACGTCCCATTCGGCTTCGACGCCAGCGCGTTCCTGGTCTGAGCGGGAGGATACCATGAGCCTGATCGACATCATCGCCGGCCCTTACACATTCAAGGCCCGGTTCGAGGACGAGAACGCACCGAAGACATGCGCGAAATTCCGGTCGCTGCTGCCGTATCGGGAGCGAATCATCCATGTCCGCTGGAGCGGTGAGGGGTGCTGGATTCCACTCGGCGACCTGGATCTGGGTCTGCCGTTCGAGAACCATACCAGCTACCCCGCGCCGGGGCATTTTTTGCTGTATCCGGGCGGGATTTCCGAAACCGAGATTCTGCTGGCCTATGGTGGCGTCCAGTTCGCCAGCAAAATGGGTCAGTTGGCCGGCAACCACTTCCTGACCGTCGTCGAGGGCAATGAAAACCTCGTGGCGTTGGGCAAGATGGTCTTGTGGCAGGGGGCGCAGGCTATCGAATTCAAGAATCCTTAGAGCGCGATCGCTTCAGGTTGCATCGACCTCGGACGCGAGACACTCGCTCTTTATTTTCAGTGTCCTGTCCCCGAAACTCGCCGCATGATGTGACGAACTCGGGGGCAGGACACTATGGTCGTCCCAGCCGCTTCAGCAGTTCGGCCGCACGGGGGTCTCCCAGGGTGACCGCCTTTTTGTACCATTCCGCGGCTTGGGCGGGATCGGGCCTGTCCCCCGGCGCGGTTCCTGCTGACACGTAGTTCGGATCGTAGGTCCTTCCCAGTGCCGTCGCCGCCGCGGCATTTCCAGCCTCTGCAGCGCGTCGGAACAGCAGGCGGGCGGCCGCGGTGTCACCAAGACCAAGCGACTGGTCGCCGCGTTTCATGAGTGCCGCCACGACGTCCGCTGACAGGGTTTCGGCTGGCTTGGCGGGCGGCGGCAGCTCGGATGCCGACAAGGCCACTGGCGGCGGCGACGGTGCCAACATGGGTGAGGTGACTGGTTTGTGCTGGGCGAGGGGCAGGCGATCGGACGGAGTGTTTAGCGCCTTGTAGAGAAACATCGAGGCGCCCCCCACGAGGAGCCCAAATGCGACGATCTGCATGGCGCGTGCCGCCACGCCGTCCTGGTGGCTGGTCGTTCGCCGATGCGGCCGTGACGTGGTTGGCCCTGTCGTGGCGGCGACAGTCTTGGCGGTGATCGTCGAATCGCCGCGGGCGAATCCCGCGGTGAACGCGGCCTCCATCAAGTGGTTGATCGAGCCGAGCACACCACCCGAGCGCGCGATCAGAAGCTTTAGGGCGTCTGGGGTGATCAGCCGCCTTGTCGTCCCGCCGGCGACCCATAACGATCGTTCAATGTATTGCCGTGCTTCAGCCGGCCCGAGCCGCGATATCCGAATGGTGTTCCGTGCGAGGCGAACAAGCTGCGATAAGTCCGGCCGGTTGGGATCGGCAGCCAGGTCCGTCGTGCTGCTCAGCACGATGGCGGGGCCGCCAGGGTCGGTCGGCATCTGCTCCACCAGACGTGCGAGCACGCGTACACAGTCCGCCGGCATGAGGTCGATATCATCGGCCAACAAGGCCTTGCGTGGTGGTGCCAGGAAACCTCGTATCGAATCGTCGATCGTCTCATCGGCGACCCTCCGACCCAGAAGCGCCGAAACAAGCTGCGGCAGATCCACGCGTCCGTTAGGCGGCCGGGACACTCTGATCACCGGAGACCCCGCGTCGACCGCCACATCACACGCGGCGCGCAGCATCTCAGTCTTTCCGACTCCCTCCTCGCCATAAAGCACCACAATGCCGCTGCCATTCACCATGTGATCAATCAGGATCTCGAACGTGCGTCTGTGGGAGCCGAACAGGATATAGCTGGCGCCGTCCGGCGCCCCCCCGAAGGGAGGCTTCGAGAGGCCGTACAGGTCGAGATAGTTAGACGGCGGAACTGGATCGGCAGGCAGCGATGCGGTTGCCGGCACCGTCGTGTCCCTACTCAAATTCGGTGGTCGGCGCATGTCGCGATCCACGAGTGTGGTTGCGGTTTGGAGGACAGATAGGCATCCGCGCCAGTCGCTTATGAGCGGAATCGCGGTGACGTGAACGGACTGCGGTGAAATCGCGGCCAATGTTGCGCGGGCCAAAGATCTTGTGCCACGACCGATCGCGACGTTCGCCTGTGCGGTGAAGGCGGCCCGCGGTCCTCCGTGCCGGCAGTATCAAATGACTGCCTCGTTATCGGGAAGCAGATGAAAATGCGGGGTATTCCACCAACAGTTAACACCGTAGTAAATATGAAAAAAGACTCCATCTGAGCAAGTGCGAGGGGCGGATACCTGCTTCCCGCAGGGGCCTCTGAGCGCAAATCGCGACCAGATATTGCGGATTCCGGGCAAAACCGTCCGTACTGATTCGTTAATAAACAGCCGGATCGCGTCGGGTTGTTTGCCCGCGCTCTTGCCGGATCGCCAACCAGACCCGATGCAGCATACGTGAAACCCAATAGCGCTCGGGTCGTTCCGGCTGCATCAGCATGCGGAGCAGGGCGGGCTGTTCCCATGGCACGTCGTGATAACCGCCCCGCAGGAACTGGTTGGACGGATCTTCGCGCCAGGCGTCGGGGAAGAAGGCGACGATATCACGTTCCGTCCGTGGCGGACGTCCCTTCGCCGGCCTTGCCGCCAGGCGGGCCACCAGGGCCTCGGTCAGGTCGCGCCCGGGTCCAAGGCGCAAGGCGCAGACAGGAGTGCTGTGCGCACTCATCTGGATCAGACAGGCAGCCCCGGTCGCGGCTTCTATCATGAAGTCGAAGCAGACCAGCCCTGACAGACTGAGGGCCTTCACGATACGTCCGGCGGTATCGATCATTCCTGGGTTATGGATTACGCGCGCGACGGTGGAGGAGCCCATGGCCGCCCGGGTGGCTACTGATTCCGTACAGACCGCCGCCAGGACTTCGCCTTGCCAGCACGCGACCCCGATATTGGCCGTCCGTCCGTCCATATAGTTCTCCACGGACATCGCCGGCCTCTCACGGCTCAGCCAGGACCGAATGTCCAAACTGTTACCTGGAAGCAATGCCCCCCGGCCCGCCAGCAGACCGCCGGTTCGGCGAGCCATCTTCACGAACGCATCCTCGGCGGTGCGGGCATCCGATATGATGCGCATGCCACGCTCCACCCGGCTTCCATCTGATCTCAAAACGAAAGGAGCTGGGTTCTTCGCGATCCACCGCTCAAGCGCCCTGGCATCTGCCAGCGGCGTGGACACCGGAACACGAGCACCCTGACGCCGGGCGAGTAACAGCAGTTCGGCGCGGGACGCGATGGTTGGAAAGCTCTCGGCGGGAGATGTGGACCGCTGAATCAGCAGCCTTATGTCTTCGTGCCGTGTCCGCCGGCAGATCGCCTGCAGGTCGCGTACGGTGCGCTCGTCGCATGGTATGACCATATCCGGACACACCCGCAGCAACGCGGCTTCCAGGCTGCGCAGGGGCGCACCCGTACGATAGGTCATCCGGCTCGATATCAGATCAAGAACCTTGGCCGGATGATTGCGGGGGGCGATCAGACTGACCCGGGCGCCGGCCGCATGCAGTTCCATGGCCAGGCGGGCAGTGGACGGAAGCCGCCCCACTGTGGCCAGAAGGATATGCGGATCGCGGTTCGGAAGATGGCCGGATGCCGCCATATCAGCGACCGGCTGGACCGCACCGCCCATGAAAGAGCGGGGGTTGAAGCCAGGGGCGAATTCCACGGGCACTGCACCCATGTTCTTGCCATCATTTACGAGTGAGTTACTGGACAAGTGGAGGTCCGTTCTGCGATCAGGGCTTCTGTTGCCCTTGCGTCAGAAGACCATAGGTGCAACGGCAAGAAAAGCTTTTTACCATAACGATGAGGTGCTTGTGATGAGTCCGTTCACGTCACGGTCAGAGGCAACACACACATGAGCAGTGCGACAGATATCGCGATCATTGGTGCCGGGCCTTACGGGCTTTCGCTGGCTGCCCATCTCGCGGCCACGGGCCTGAGTGTACGTGTCTTCGGTCAACCGATGCACACCTGGCGCACGAGCATGCCCGAAGGCATGGTGTTGAAATCCGAAGGCTTTGCATCCAACCTCTGGCATCCGGACGGCGCGTTTACTTTGAAGGATTACTGTGCCGAGCATGGTCTCCCGTACAAGGACGCCGGGCTTCCTGTGCCGCTGGAAACCTTCTGCGCGTATGGTGCCGCGTTCCAGAAGCGGTTCGTGCCGATGCTGGACGCGCGTTGGGTGACGGGACTGGACCGCGATAGTAACGCATTCGTGCTTCGCCTCGACGACGACGAAATTGTCACGGCACAGCGCGTGGTCGTCGCAGCAGGGATCGGCAGCTTTCACTACACGCCGGAGGAACTGGAGGCCATCAAGGGGCCTCTCTGTTCTCATAGTATCGAGCACCATTTCCTGGACCGGTTCGTCGGCAAACAAGTACTCGTGATCGGTGGCGGTGCCTCGGGTGTCGAGCTGGCCGCGCTGATCAGTCAAAAAGGCGGGCATGCAACGGTTGCCGCGCGCAGGAATCGGATTTCCTTCTGCGGTCCGCCCCAGGCGCGAAGCTTGCTGGAAAAAATAATGGCGCCGGAAACGGGTCTTGGTACTGGCTGGCGATCCACCGCCTGCGTCGCTGCCCCAATGTTGTTCTACCAGATGCCCCGCGATTTCCGGCACATGGTGGTCCGCAAGCATCTTGGTCCCGCGCCAGGCTGGACCTGCCGCGAAGAAGTCGAGCGCAACGTGAACGTGATCCTGGGCGCGCGCGTCGCCAGAACGTCGATACGCGGCGACGTTGCGTCCGTCAGCTTCCGGATCGACGACTGTACGGAAAAGACCATCGAGGCGGACCACGTGATCTCGGCCACCGGCTTCAGGGTCGATATCCGCCGGTTGCGCTTCATCAGTCCGGGTATCATGGAGAAGATGGACTGCGCGGACCACACGCCCGTGCTTTCTCCGCATTTCGAAACGTCCGTGCCGGGATTGTTTATGCTCGGTGTGACGGCGGCGAACAACTTTGGACCGCTGCTTCGTTTCGCGTATGGCGCTGGCTTTGCATCCCGGCGTCTGTCTTCGTTCCTCGCACGAACCGCCTCTCGGCGGAGCGCCACCGTGAAGCCAAAATTCGCGGCGGCCTGATCGGATCGCGTTGGCTGAGCGTGCTGGTGGCGCTCAGTCAACCGTCTCCAACTCATCCTTGCCGGATCTGTCCGGCATCTCCTGACGCTGACGGCGCCGTGTGAGCCACCGGTGCCCGGACACGGCTACATGGCCCATCAGAGTGCGGGCGCCGGCGAAACTGCTGAGCACTGTCTCGGCGTTCGCCATCCGGAACTTGAACGCCTCGTCGCCGCGGAGGAAATCGACATACTTCAACCCGCGGTCGAAGGACCAGCGCGCGTATTCCACGATCAGGATCGTTCCTGGCGATGCGCGTTCGAACCTGGCGTCATACGAGGTGAGGTAGGCTTCCATGCGGTTGGCATAGACGAAGTTGATCGACGCCGCGGCGATCCCGTCTCCGCATTCCAACAAAAAGATCTTCGCCAGGCCGGATTGCCACGCTTTATCGAGGATCGCACGCAAGACGAACCCATCGGCACCGAGCAGCGGCGAAGTCGGGTTGGTGGCCCGTAGCCAGGCCTCCTTCAGGCGAAGGATCTCATCGACCACGGGTCCAACCGGCTCGGTCGCGTCGATGATCCGGAATCGAACCTCGCCGCCCAGCTCCGCCAGGATTCGCTTCCCGCGGGTATAGTTGTTGCGCCCCTTTTTGTTAAGCGACCGGAAGAAGGCGTCGCCATCAGGCCAGCAGTTTTCGATGCGCATGCACCGTTCTTCGCGGTCCGCCGACTGAAGACCGCTGCCGCCCTGTGCAAGCTGGTCCAGAAAATCCCGGCATTGGGCATCCGGTCTCACTTGTTGCAGGCTGATCAGGTCAAAGCCACCTGAACGGCGCAGCTCGTTCCAAAGCAAAGTCAGCACGCCGGCACGACGATAGCCCGGATCGATCAGGCCGTCGCAGTAGTCGCTGAAAAGCTGGGCGGCCCATGTGAGGACCCGCAGGCCGGCGCGGCGATGCACGGCGCATGGCATCGCCGCTGCAAGCCGGTCGCCATCCCATGCCAGAGCGACCCGAAGTTTGACGTCCCTGCGATCGCGGATGCCGGTGCTCCAGCCGGTGATCCAGTCATGGCTCTGGAAAATATGGGCGCCCGATCGCTCCCAAAGCTGCCGCCATGCCTGGCAGATCTCCTCGAACCGCCCCGGCTCCGTTACGACCTCGATTCTGAATGTCAAACCGCTTCTCCGGCATGGTGATCCGATCGTACCACGTTGTGGCGCGGACGGGACAAGCCAAGCCGGGTGGCGATCTTTTTCAATGGGACGACGTGAAGTTTATACAGGGACTGGTATTCATCATGCTCGTTTTCGGTCAGCCCGAAGACGAAGTCCTCGTCCGGCTCGGGCACGACCAGGGTTCCGAACATGCGGTCCCAGATACTAAGGCTCAACCCGAAATTCCTGTCCCAGTGCTTCGCGGCGATGCTGTGGTGAAGCTGGTGATAGTGCGGACTAAGGAAAATCGCGTTCAAATGCCGGCCATAAGATAGTTTCAAATGGGTGTGGCGGACGAAGTCCATCATCAGGATCGTGTTGCGCAGAGCATAGACGTTGATACCGAAAACGGTCAGCTCGACGGGGTCCAGCGCGAAGAACAGCCATATGCCGTAGCACAGGCCCGGGATCACGCCGTCCCACCAGCGATTCATGATCTCATCGATCGGATGCACCCGATCCTTCGTCACCCCGACCATAACCTGAGCGGAATGATGAACCTTATGCAGCTCCCACAGGATCGGGATCCGATGCTGCATGCGGTGATAAAGATAATACGACAAGTCATAGGCGATCAGCATCGTGACCGTGAAGGCGACCAGGGTTATAGGGCCGGCCGGGGTAACCGGATGACTGGGTGGTCCAAGGATACTGGTCAGGACCCAATAAGCGAAATGCCCTGCCGCGACGGTGGAGATCGCCAGTGGCACGACCAGAAGCGGCATGAAGATCCGCCGGGACAGCCAGAACAGAAAATCCGCGCGGGCCGACGGGTGGTGGAAGATCGCGGCTGGAAGGCAGTGCCGGATGAAATCACGAAGCGACCAGATGCCCGGATTTGCGCGGATATAGGTGACGACGCCAGCGAACAGAACCGTAGCCCATAGCAGCAGGATCGTGACGCCGTTCGCGCCCGTCAGGTGATCCCACGCGATCTCCTCCAGATGGTGGATAGTGCTCATAACACCGTCGCCGGCTCTGGTTGTTCCGCCGCTCCGACGCACGGAGCGCGTGTCGCGACACCGCCCAGGTGGTCTGCCAGACGCAACGCGGTGGCGACGATCGTCAACGTCGGATTGGCCTGGCTTGATGTAGGAAACATCGCGCTTCCCGCCACATACAGATTGTTCACGCCGAAAACCTTGCAGTCACGGTCAACAACGCCCGAGGCGGCGCTGGCACCCATGCGAGCTGTCCCTATATGGTGCCCACCATAGGCCCCATCACGCCGCACGACCGCTTCGATATCGGCTTCGTCCGGCGCCAGCGTTAGCCGCCCGATCGCCTGCTCCGCCAGATCGTCGCGCAGCAGGTCGAAGGACCGGGCGACCGTCTCCACGTCCTGTGCCGCGTAGCGCCAATCGATGCGGACCCGGCGGTTGCCGAAACGATCTCTCGTTCCCGCCAGGCCGATCCGACTGTCCGGGTTTGGAACCTGCTCCGCGTTGAAGTCCAGGCTGAACAGGTTGGCCCGGGGGCGAATGATCACCGACGGGAATTTCCGCTCCGCCAAGGTCCTGTACCGCAGCCAATGGACAAGGAAGCGAATGGTAGAGAATGGATCGGTGGCAGCATTCAGCCCGTGTCGCAGCCATGTTCCGGCGGTCGGAGGCGTATGACTCACCAGCCGTTTGGCATATTCGTAACTGATGAAACGCTGCGCGAGGTAGATCGCCGACAGCGGCCCGGTGCGGTGCCCCGGATCGGCGATGCGGGGATGGTGCAGGCGAAACACCGCGTTGCCCAGGCCGAACCCAGCCTGGACGTCTGGCCGCAGCGAGAACCGCCGGCGGCAATACGTCCCATCCGCCGCCACATCGTACCCATGCCAAATCGAATCGCTCGGTCCGTTCACCCGGAGAGTACCGATGGTTCCGGCGATATGGCACATGTAGAAACGACCCACGAGGTCGTTCGCGTTGCCAATGCCGCCCGCATGAACATCGTCCGATGTCAGCATCAGCCGCGGAGTCTCTATCCCGCCCATCGCGAGGACAAACTGCTCCGCCGTGACTGAAAACCCGACATCCCTGCTGTTGCGGACATCCAGACCGTCGATCCGGCTGCCGTCGCGCGAAGCCCGCAGGCGCGTCGCGGTCGCCCGCAGCAGAACCCGCACGTTCGCCGCCGCACGCAGCCTGGTTTGGTACCGTCGGCCGAAATCCGTGGGACAGCTGAAGCGCTCGATACCGTTGACATCGAAATGGCGAGGGGTGAACCCGCGCAACACAGGCCGCATGCCGCCCGGTGTCGCCACACGCGCATCGTATTCATATTCCCCGGCTTCGCAGAGAGCGTTCGCAGCCGGATAGTAGCGCTCGACGTCATCGTAGCCGATTGGCCAGCCGGAATGGTCGATCCAGGGCCGCTGCTCGAAATCGATGGGGTCGAATGGCACACAGCGACCGCCCCAGATCGACGTAGCGCCACCCAAACAACGTGGCCGGTATTTGTCAGCGGGGCTGTGCAGCGTCTCGTCCACAACCTCTCCGGCATTCAGCGCCTGAGCCTCATTGCTCGGTGCCAGGCCGCCGGATTCGATCAGCAGGACGCTCTTGCCCGTCTTCGCCAGCGTCATCGCCAGCGTGATGCCCGCGGGGCCGCCGCCAACAATACAGATGTTGGCGTGAACGGCAGCATCCCGAACGATCTCGTCGGCGTCCTGGATCATCGGCTGCCTTCCCGGACCGGTGGCCAGATAGACGGAGTCATATTCCCGTCGTTGGCCTTCGGCGCCGCACCGTTGGCGGAGAGACCGAAGACGACCGGCCCATGCGGGCGCGCGGGGAAAACTGTCCGGGGATCGCTCATGAATGGGCGGGCTCCATCCAGCCGCGACGCGTGGATACCGGTGCTGATTTGAGCCAACGAACCGCCGCCGCGATCATCCGGTCGGGTGGCGTCCGGGGCAGGCCGAGCGCCGAAATCGCGGCCGAACAGTCGATGCGGATGTCCTGGTGCCACAGCGCGGCGAGCGAGGGCGTGATCGCCTCGGTCGCCGGCGAGCTTACAGCCATGGCCGCGATGCGGCGAAGCGGTGCCAAGAACCTTGTTTCGATCGCAAGCATCCGTGGCGCGACGCGCCGGACAGGGATCGCATCGAGTGCCTTGGCGAACGCGACCAGAAATTCGTTCCAGGTCAGTTCGGCGGAACTGCAAATGTTGAATGTCCTGCCGGATATGCCGGATGCATCGAGGGCCGAAATGATCCCCGTCACGACATCGTCTATGAACGCGAGATTGCAGCGACCGTCGCCGGCACTTCCTAGATCGCCGATGCGCCGCGCTTCCAGCAAGCGTGCCAGCCGGGTCGTCCATTGCACACTGCCTGGCCCGAACACACAGCCGGGCCGTAGAATGACGGCATCGCCGCCATCATCGACATATTTCCGGACGGCACGTTCGCAGGCGATCTTCGCCTGGCCGTAGTCGCCGATCGGCGAAACCGGCGCCTGATCCTCCCGCACCGTTCCGGTCGCCGCTCCGTAAACCGCCATGCTGCTCAGATGGACGATTCTGCGGGGAGGCAAGGCGCGCGCGGCCTCGCACAACACCCCGGTCGACCGTACCATGCCATAGCCGTCGATACAGTTGGCCACGCAGTCAACGTCGCGCAGCGCGGCGCGCACATCCGCCGCATTGGTCGCATCGAGTGCGGCACCCGCACCACGTCGGGACGCCGCCACCGCGCGATATGTCCGGCTCCCCGACAGCGCGACGACAAGCTGTGAGCCGATGAAGCCCGATGCTCCGAGAACGAGTACCGGCTTCCGCGAAAAATCCATCGAGTCGGCCATGACCTATCCAGGTGCTGATGACGTGGCAATCGGACGCCTCGTACCGCGCAGGGCCTGGGCGCCCAGCAAACCCTGTGGCCGGTACTGGTCCATCCGGGCCGCACTCACCCCGGAACGACCAGCACCGAGCCCGACGGCCCTCCGATCGTCCGCATCTCCGGTACCGAAGCCAGTACGGTCAGGCCGGTATCCATCTCCAACGCCTCCGGACGCAGGTAGATCGCACGGAAGAAGTGAGAGATGAGGATCGAGCCGATCGACAGCAGCGTGCTGACCACGAGCCCGGCCAGGAGAATCAATCGCCGTATGGGCTGCGGCAGTGCGGGCACGCCCGGCGGCTCGATCACCCGAACAGATGACTGGCGGTTGGCTTCGACGGTTTCCACCACCTGCCGCTCATCCAGGATTTTCGAAACGGCTTTGTAATTGTCCTCCAGGACCGCGCGGCTGCGTTCCAGTTGGTGCAATTGCAGTTCCTCCGCATCCAGGTCGCGGACCTGCGTGTTCAGCGCCGTGAGCTGGGCGGCGATCGCGTCATGGCCGGCCAGGCTGGAACGCAGATCGGCCTCGGTTTTGTTACGGTCGGTCTGAACGCCGTAGGCCTGCGTTGCCTGCATCCGCGCGATGTCCGTTTCGCGCTCGAGCATCTGCCGCCGGGCCTCATCGACCGCGGGGGAGCCGCGGTAGTGGGTCTGCGCATCTTCCTGCCGCTGCTGATAGGCGTGCACCATCCCTTGCAAAGCGGCCGCCGCGTTCGGGTTACCCTTCTTGGCTCCCGTCACCGAGCCAAGCTGCTGGTTCAACTGCGTCAGGCGTGCGGTCTGCTCCGCGATGGTGCTCTCGGATTTCGTCAGCGCCGTTTCCAGATCACCCTGCTGCTTCAACAGGACCGCCCGCCGTTCCGAGAAGTTGCTGATGTCGTGCTCTTTCTTGAACATCTGCAAAGCCGAGTCCGCGTCGGCGAGCTGTTTGCCCACGGCATCCTGCTGCATCTGCACGATCGGTGCCTGCACATCGCCATATAGCTTCGACCTCAGAACAAAATATTGCGCTTCCAGAATCCGCAGCGCGTCCGCCGCCACCGTTTTGTCCGGGTTGGTGAAGTCAAGTCCGATGACGCTGGATTTCTTATCCACGGTGATTGTCAGATTGTGCGTGAAGGCATCAATGGCGCGGACCATTGGATCGACGGCGTCAGCGGCACCCGTCGCCGGTTCGGTCAGGCCTAGCGTGTCAGTGACGAACCGTCGCGTGTTGATGTACCATTGCTCGACAGGGCCGGGTTTTTTGAACAGCTTCGGGTACATCTTCTCGATGCCGACTTCGCGGATCACCGTGCGGTGCAGGTCGTCGCTGCCAAGGATGCTGGCCTCGGTTCGAAGGACCTGTTCCGCGTCGACGCTACCGCTGTTCATGAACTGCTGGCCGGCGGCAGGGCGGAACGCATGCTCGGTTCCCAGCAGGACCAGCAGGCTGGACTTGGCCTTGTAGTCAGGCTGTACCTGCACCGCGACCACAATAGTCAATGCCATGATGCAGAAGAAGATCAGAAACACACGTGCCTTTTGTGTGACCGCCGTCAGCAACAGGTCGCGCATCACCAGGCGCGGCGGAAGGGCGAGGGTTTCGTTCATGATTTCAATCCTGCCAGGCTCACTGGGAAGGGGCAGCGCCCCAGTCGTTTGGGTGTCCGGCAAAGGCCGGTCAGCGCCATGCGTCGAAAAGACACGCCGGACCGACTCCGGAGACTTCGTGGACGGATAGTAAAGCGGAACGGATGTGTCGCGCGCATGCTCACGCCGCCCACGCCCGGTTCGGCGCCAATGCCTTGAACACGGCCATATAGCGCGACGCGCAGGCCGAATAGCTGAACTCCGCCGCACGTCGACGCAGCAGCTCCGCGGGGAAACGCTCACGCAGTGTCGCGACCTGGTCCATCGCCTCCGCTAAAGCCTTCGGATCCTGCTGCTTCACCAGGACGCCATACCGGCCGTTATCCAATATCTCCGCGGGTCCATGCTCGCACCGTGCGGAGATCACCGGGGTGCCGCATCCCAGGGCTTCGACGATCACGTTGCCAAATCCCTCGCAGCGGGAGCTCAGCAGGAATGCATCGGCCTGACGGAAGAACGGCAGGGCATTGCTGCGGAACCCCAGAAAATCCACCGAAGCCGCCAAATCCAGGCGAACCACCAGATCCCGAAGCGCGTCATGCAAGGGACCGGTGCCCAGAACGATCAGCCGGCTGTCGAACCGCTGCCGGTGAATGGACAGCGCCCGGATCATGGTTTCATGATCCTTCTGCGTAACGAGGCGGCCCGCGGTTACGAACACCGGCCGGTGCGGCTCATGGAACCAGGGATGGTCGGCGTTTTCGTTGCTGCGTGCTTGAAAATCGGGTCCGACAACCGGATTGTTGATTGTCAGGATGCGGTCTTTCGGCAGACCCGCCACCCCGCCCAATTCCTCCGCCACCCCCCCTGAAACGGCCACCGCCCGGCTGATCAATGGCGACAACACCCGATAGGAAAGGCCGACATAGCGATACAGCCAGTTCTCACACGCAGTGAAACTGGAGGATATCGGGTTGTGCTGGCAGATCACCACCTTGGTGCGGCTGAAACCGAGGCCCTTCGCCAGCAAGGCGGCGACATTGTTCAGATCCAGGTTGGACAGCAGGATGTCGGGCTTTTCAGTCCGCAGAAAATGCACAAGCCGGGGAATGTCGAGCAAAGTGCGCGAAGTGTTTAGATCGACGACGCGCAAGCCCACCGGCACCTGGTCCAGCAACTGCCCGCGCAAGCGGTGCAAAACCAGGGTAACGTCCACGCCGTGCCGGCGGAATTCCTCGGCGATGATCAGGCTCTGCCGCTCCACCCCACCTCCGGCGAGATCATGCAGATAGATCGCTACCGACATCGGGCGCGCCGCACCGGTGGCGCGAGCGGACGACGAAACCTCGGTCAGTCTTTTGGTGGCGACGGCCACGGATCCGGACATACTCATCCCACCCCCGCTTTGGAAAAGATGTGGGACGCGCGGCCAAGAATTTTCTGCCGGAACAGGCCAAGATCGAGCACGAAGCGCTTGCCATCCACCCAGAACCGTTCGCCATCATGGACCAGCGTATGAAGGCCATGCGGGAACGGTCCGGTTTGGTCCGGGCGCAGGACGGTCACCAGCGATTCGGCGAAGTCGGTTTCATTCAACACAAGGATTTCATGGATCGCCACCGCCGCCCCATAGGTGGACGAGCAATCCTGCCCGGGGCGAAACAACCGGTCGCCGGCGCTGAACAGCATTCCCGCGGGACGGGCGCCGCGCACGTCGATTTTCACCGGCCAACGCGCATGTGTCGTCCACGGGCCGGTTGGCGCCGGCGCGTGCAGCAGGCACAGGTTGTCGTGTCCGCCAAGGTCCAGATCGGTGCAGGCAAGCCAGTAGCGGCCGTCCCACCCGAACAATGTGGGATCCGCGAGCCTGAAATGAGGCGCAGGATCGCAGACCGGGATCAGCCGTCCATCATCGTTCAGCCGGTAGATGCGCGTCGTGCCGCGCAGCGTCGATTCTGGTACGCAATATACGGTTTGGCCGTCCCGAAAGGTGCAAGGGTAGGAGTGGTGGTGCCCATCGTCCAACAGGACGGTGGGCGGCGTCAGGGTGCCGTCAGCCTCGGCAACCGCGACGATACGGCCGACCCCATCGCGCAACGGCATCTCTTCGCACAGGATGCGGTTTGTGCCGGGCCATGGGAACGGATCTGCCAGGTAACGGTGGCCGGCTTTCGTGCGATACCAGGTGATGTCGCCCAACCCGTTGCCGGACAGCACGTGGTCCAGCGCGACGGTGGTGTTGCCTATGCTCCACCACTCGGCCGTCAGGCGAGCATGCCATTTCGCCTGCATGGCATCCAGCCAACCGGGCAGGCCACTGGCGGCAGCGGCGGGCAACATGCCAGCCGGGCCACGGCCGCGGCCCAGCGCGGCGTCTCGGACGAATCTCATGGCCAAGCGGTCGGCCGCAGCCATGAAAGCGGTGCGCGGACCACGTGTGCCAATGGTACCCTCATCCAGGATTTCCGGCACCGCCGACCCGGCCTGATACTCCACCAGCCGAAGCGTCATCGCGTACGGGCGCCGGTGCCAGTGCCGGTCGAGCAACCCTGGCCGGTTGAGGCTTTCGCCCGAGGCGGTCTCCAGGCGCCAGAGCAGGGCATCGCAGGGCGGGGTGCAGGCCGGCTCGAACCGCGGCATCGCGGCCTCGGTCAGTGCCGTGTCCGCAAGCGCCGCATCGACGATCTCGGAGCTGTCGATCCCTGCCAGCACGACGACGGCCGGTGACTTGCGGATCGGCGGCCAGGGACTCGCGTCCGCCCATGACGCCGACATGCCGGTCGCGCTCTTCATGTCAGTGCCGGCTCAACCAGCGCGGCAGCAGGTTCCGCTCTCGGTTGAGGACGGCGCCAACGGTCTGGCCGCCCAAACGCTCCAGCAGGGCCTTTGCGTTCTCGATTTCCCATTGCTTGGTGCGGCCGGCGGCGATCACCAGAACGGACCCATCGCAGTAGCGCGAAACGGCGGCGGCTTCAGGCGCCTCGGTCGATGGAGTGTCGAGAACGACCACCGGATGGTTGGCTCGCAGCATGTCGAGCATCGATTGCAGGCGGTCGCCACCCAGGGCCAGGAGCGGCCGCTCGCCCGGTCCCAGACGGGCCCAGACCAGGTTTTTGGCATCGCGCGCGGGGATGAGCGCGTCGGAGAGCGGAAGCCCGCGGCGCAACGTCTCGAACAAGGTCGGGGTCTGCGCATCGGCCGTCCGGCCGCGTGGCTTCGCCGGCGAGCCGTTGCAATCGATATAGAGCACCGGCTGCGCGCAATCGTCGGCCGCTACGCGGGCGTAGCCGGACGCCACGGTGCTGGCTCCGGCACACGGCGTCGGCGAGATGAATTGCACCACCAGCGGCATCGCGCTGGTGCGGCGAGCCTCGATCGCGAAGTAGAGCTGGACGAATGACGGATGGTGGCGCGATATGGCGCCGATACCGATTCGAACAGGCGCTACGGCGTGCTCTTCGGACTGGTTGGCAACCGGAGCCGACTTGCGGAGAATAGTCAGTTCGGGGTTCGATAGCCTGTTCACGTGGGCTTCTCCAAATCGGGATCCGGGCTTCAATCGAAATGACCGCGCCTGTACTCAAGACCGCAGGGTAGGGGCCTTCACATAGCCCGTGGCATCAAAACGCATTGTCATCGGCGAAAACCAGCCTCGCCGTCCGCCACAAAATCTTGAGGTCGAGTGCGAGGGACCAGTTTTCGATGTAATAAAGATCGTGGTTCACCCGGTGGACGATTTTTTCTACGCTGTCCAAGGGCCCGCGGTATCCATTTACCTGCGCCCAACCGGTGATTCCGGGTTTGACACGGTGGCGTGAGGAATAGATTGGAACCGCCTCTTCCAGGGCCAGCCCCCCGGCCGTGGTTGCGAGCGCGTGCGGACGAGGCCCAACCAGCGACATGTCGCCCTTCAGGACGTTCAGAAGCTGCGGCAGTTCATCCAGACTTGCCTTGCGCAGCCATGCCCCAACCGGTGTCATCCGCTTGTCATCGCGGGTCGCCTGCTGGCTTGCATCGGCATCCGAGAGGTGGGTGTACATCGAGCGAAACTTCAAGATCTCGATCACGCGGTTATTATATCCCAGCCGGCGCTGGCGGAAGAAAACCGGGCCTTTCGAAGTAAGCTTTATCGCCGCGGCGATGGTGAGCATCACGGGCGAAATGAAAGCGAGCAGCCCGATGGACAGGACGATGTCTTCCGCCCGCTTGATGAAAGCGCCCCAGCCATCGATCGGGCGTGTGCATGCCATCAGCAGCGGCAGGTCGAAGGCCCGGTCCGCGCGCCGCAGCGGAAGATTCAGCCCGTTCATCCCCGGATAGATGTAGACGTCCACCGGCGCCATGGAGATGCGCTGGATGATCAGCTGCATCTGATCGCCCGCCGACCAGGGTAGCGCCACCAGCACGGTATCCACGGCGTCCTGCCGGATCATCCGTTCCAGCGCGTCGATATCGCCGAACTGCGGCAGGCCCTGAAAACTGCCCCGGGCCCGGGCGTTAGGACCGTCCGCCGCGTGCTCCACCACGCCGATCACGTCGAAGGTACGGCGTACGCCCGTGCGGATCCGAAGCAGGAGATCGTGGATCGACCCCTGCTCGCCGATAATAACGGTTCTGTTGAGCGGCGCCGGCCCCGCGTGAAGGCGCTGGCGCAGCAGGCGCGCCCCGGTCAGGGCGCCGAAGCCGAGGCACAGAAACGTTGGCAGCCATACGCCGCGCAATGTCGCGCCCATGCGCTCGAACCCGGGTGACAGACGTTCAAGGCCCGCCACCGTGACCAGGCAGAAGGTCAACAGCGTGCCGATCGCGACCGCTTGCAGCCATCCCAGCGTGATTTTGCGCCAGGGCAGTTCACGGCTCACGATCTCCGGCGGAGCATACAGGCCGCGTTCGCAGAAGCTCAGGCTCAGGCAGACCGTCAGGCAGGCCATCGGGATGACGACCGGGGATGACGTCACTTCCCGTATCGGATTGAACAGCGCGTAGCAGAAAATGGCGGAAAAGGCGGTCACAGCGGCGTCCAGCCCAATCAGGCTCGCGATACGGATCGCCAGCCGGGGGCGTGGTGCGAAGAGATGGATCCGGTTGTCCTGAACCCCCGACATGCCGGAAGCCGTTGGGACGATGTCGATGGCTATATCCGGTTCAGCCATTCCTGGCATCCGTCTGTTCCTGTCCCTGATGGAAGGCTGGCACCCTTCGGCGACCCGCCATGGATATGCCGCCCCACCACCGGTTGTCGGGGCCGATACCAACGAGCGTGTCACGCAATGGATGTCGCCTGACCTTCGTCTAACAACGCACTTCAGGATCCGATTGGATCGAGTCACCGACCGAACATGGGAACGGTAGCCCGGCCTGAACGGTGTACGAAACCAAACTCTGCGTGTACCGCGATCACGTGAAACGTTTCAAAATAAAGTTAACCACATGACTGGATCAGCAGGAAATTTCGTCGCAATGTGGCCAGTTGATGGCCGAAATCTTACGAGATAGCCTATTTATTCCTGATCGGGACCATATTCGCGCTCTCTCGCATATGATCTTGCATGTTTGCTGATTGCAATGCATATGCGCAATATTCGTCTGAAAGTAGAACGATGCGGCTTTGCCCGCAATTAGTGCGTCACCCGTTCAGTTCCACCATCCCAGTCTGTGGTGATTCGGTCATTTTCCTTGGTCGAACAGTAATCAGCCATCCAAAAACGGCAGCAATAAGGAGATGACGTCGTCCGGCTTTTCCTGCTGCACCCAATGCCCGGCACCGTCGAGCATGTGGCAACCCCGCATTTGCGTGCATACGTTGGTCTGCATGCGCTCGATGGCGCCCGGGCTCTGGTAGATGCCCCAGTCAGACCTTCCGGCGACGAACATCGAGGGAACATCGATGCTCCGGCCGCTGAAAACCTGAAGTTCCGCGTTGCCGATGCCCTGCGTGCGGCAGCGATACCATTGCAGGCCACCCTGGAACCCGGTCCGCTCGTATTCACGGCTGTAAACACGCAGTTCATGGTCGGGCAGCCATCGGCACGCGGCGATGTCCGCCACCGCCGGCATCTCCTGGGCAACCGTCTGGGCCATGTCCCGGTCCAGGTCCATGATGTAGTAGGTCGGCATTCGCGCCAGTTCGGCCGCGGTCCACCCGGACAGGGGAAATGGCCGGTTTCCGGGCCAATCCGCGCTTTTGTGATGATAGTAAGCGCGCAGGAAGGCATGAACACCTTGCCGGCAACGGCTCATGTCGGCGTTGGCCTCACGCGTCGCGTAATACCACTGATAGTGCTTGCGCGGCCGGTCCAGAGCGGCGAGTGCCTGATGGATGCCGGCGCCGGCGGCGGGTGCCAGGCCCGGCGGTCCGGTAAACGGTGCGCTCATCAACGTGACCGCGCGGAAGATGTCCGGGCGCAGCAGCGCGCACCAGGCGGCGACGGAGGCACCAAAGTCGTGACCGACCACGGCCGCCACGGATGTGCGGCCGAGCGCCGCCAGAAGGCCGATCATGTCGCGCACAAGGTTCAACTGGCGAAAGGACCCGAGGTCGCCGTCATATTCGGGGTCCCAGCCGGTCGTGCGGCCATAGCCGCGCTGGTCGGGCGCGATGACGTGGTAGCCGGCGCCGGCCAGGGCTGGCATCACCTTGCGCCAGGAATAGGCCAGCTCCGGGAAGCCGTGCAGCAGCAGAACGCAGGGATGTTCCGGCTGTCCGGCTTCCAGCAGATGAATGCGCAGTCCGTTCACGCCGTCCACGAAGCGGGCGCGTACGCCCGCCGGAAGGACGTCGCTGCCTAGCGGTTCGTTGATAGTCCCATTGATAGTCCCACTGGCAGGTGGCTCGCTCATGCCGGGATACGTACTTTCATTTCCGTGATGCCGTGAATGAAGTTGGAGTAAATACGCTTCGGCTCCTCGATCAGTTCGATCACAGGAAAGCGCTTCATGATTTCTTCCCACAATATGATGAGCTGCATCTCCGCCAGCCGGTTGCCGACGCACCGGTGCACGCCGAAGCCGAACGACAGGTGATGCCGCGGCCGCGCGCGATCGATGATGAATTCATTGGGGCTGTCGATGGAATCCTCGTCGCGATTGCCGGAGATGTACCACATCACGACTTTATCGCCCTTGCGGATCTGCTTGCCGCCAAGCTCCGCGTCCGCCAGCGCCGTGCGCCGCATATGCACGATGGGCGACTGCCAGCGGATGATCTCCGGCACCATGCTGGGGATCAGGGCGGGGTTGTCGCGCAGCTTCTGGTATTCTCCCGGGTGCTTGCACAGGGCCCACAGGCCGCCGCTCATGGAATTGCGCGTGGTGTCGTTGCCGCCGACGATCAACAGGGTGAGGTTGCCCAGGAACTCGCGCGGGTCGTTGACCAGGTTCTTCGTCGCTTCGCCGTGGGCGAGCATGGAAATCAGGTCGAAGCCCCCCGGGCGCGCGGCGCGTTCATGCCACAGGCCGGTAAATGTGCGCAGTGCTTCGGTGAGGATTTCCAGCCGTTTTTCTTCCGAGTTCACGATTCCGCCGGCGTTCACGTCGGCGGTCGCGCAGTCCGACCAGAATGTCAGCTTGCTGCGTTCCTCGATCGGGAAGTCGAACAGGGTGGTGAGCATCAAAGTCGTGAGTTCGATCGACACGCGCTGGACCCAGTCGAAAGTCTCGCCGCGCGGCAAGCTGTCCAGGACCTTGCACACGCGCTCGCGGATGATGCCCGACATGTTGTTCAGGTACGCGGGCGCGACGATCGGGCTGACGACCTTGCGCTGCTCGTCATGTCGCGGCGGATCCATGGAGATGAAGCTGGATCGCCGGAACTCCATCGGCCGGTCGGTAATGGTGATGCCGCCCAGCCTTGCCTCGGAGGAGTAGATCTCCGGGTGGGTTTCAACCGCCATGATGTCCTTGAATTTGGTCACCGACCAGAAGGAACCGTAAAGGCCATCCTTGCGGTAGTGTACCGGATCTTCGCGGCGCAGACGTTCGAAGTAAGGATGGTAGATGTCGTCCTGGAAGATCCTGGGATCGCTCACATCGATCTGATCGAGCGGCGTGCTGTAGGCATCCGAAACCGAATCGAAATGGACTGGTGCGTTCATCTTGGCGCCTCCTTATTTTTCTTCCCCCGTCGTGCCCGGACCGGCCAAGGGCCGACGGGGAATTTTCTGTTAATGCTGTCCCTTAATGCTGTCCCTTAATGCTGGCCCCTAATGCTGCCCCTCTGGCATCCGCACCACTAGCCCATCCAGCGCATCGGTGACCGGGATCTGGCAGGAAAGGCGGGAGTCGGGCTGAGTGACCGCGGCGAAGCTCAGCATGCTGGCTTCCTGTGATCCGGCCGGCGGCAGTCCGACCTTGTCCAGCCAGGCGGCATCGACATAGACGTGGCATGTCGCACAGGCGCATTCGCCGCCGCAGTCGGCATCGATGCCCGGGACGTTATTGTCCACCGCACCCTGCATGACAGATTTGCCAACAGGGACCTGGATCGCGTGTTCCGTCCCGTTGTGTTCGATGTACGTTATTCTAGGCATTGACCATCCCTTTGTACGCGGCCTTTTTCATGCCGCAAGTTCCTGCATCGACACTGACACATCTTCGATACGCGCGCGAGTAAGGCGCTTGCGGCGGGCGATGATGCGCCGTCCGCCCATGAACTCGGTGGAGGCGTTGACCGCCTCCACCGCCTGCACGGTGCCGTCGGCGGTCAGATGGAACAGCGCGAACGTGCCGGCCTCCACGTCGCCGCGCACCGCGATTTCCGTGGTGTCGAACGGGATACCGGCGATCTGCAACCGCAAATCGTACTGGTCGGACCAGAACCACGGCACCTCGGGAGTCGGCGCCGGCTTGCCGCAGATCATCGATGCGGCCTGCTTGGCCTGTTCCAGAGCG
This sequence comes from Rhodopila sp., assembly GCA_031291715.1. Taxonomy (GTDB): domain Bacteria; phylum Pseudomonadota; class Alphaproteobacteria; order Acetobacterales; family Acetobacteraceae; genus Rhodopila. The sequence continues at coordinate 22,880 of JARLIN010000039.1, forward strand.
TTCGGCACGCTTTCAAGCCGTCCAGTCCGATCGTACAGCGGCAGCGGCCGGCTGGTGCAGTCGCCGATGGCGAAGATCGCCGGGTCGTCGGTCCGCGCCGCCAGATCGACCGCGACGCCATTGTGGCAAGTCAGTCCGGCTGCCCGCGCCAGTTCGTCGTTCGCCACCGCCCCGACGCCGACCAGCGCGACATCGCACGGGATCAGCCGTCCGTCACCCAGCCGCACGCCGGTAACCCGTCCATCCACACCTTCCAGTGCGGCGACCTGCGCATCGACCTCGATCGTCACGCCCTGGCCACGATGGAACGCCTGGAAGAAGTCGGACAGGATCGGGCAGGCGACACGCGCCAGGACGCGGCTCTCGCGCTCGATGACCGTCACTTCGGCGCCGAGCGCACGGGCGGAGGCGGCGGCTTCCAGGCCAATATAGCCCCCGCCAATGACCGCCAGCCTCGCGCCGGGGTGTAGCGCTGCCTTCAACTGGTCCGCGTCGGCCACGGATCTCAGTTCCAGCACGCCGCCCAGATCAGTGCCGGGCAGAGGCAGCCGGCGGGCGCGGGCGCCCAGCGCGAGGATCAGGTAGTCGTAGGGCAGTGTCCCGCCCTCCGCCCCCTCGGCGGACAGCGTCACGGTTTTGGCCGCGCGGTCGATCCCGGTCACCCGGACTCCCAGCCGCAGGTCGATGGTCGCGCTCGGGTAAAAGCTGGCTGGCCTGAGCGCGAGGCTCTCCGCCGTTGCCTCTCCCTTCAGCCAGGCCTTCGACAGCGGCGGACGCTGGTAGGGAGGGATCGGTTCCTCGCCGATCAGGGTGATCGCGCCCTGCCAGCCGAATTGCCGCAACATGGCCGCGGCGGACCCACCCGCATGGCCCGCGCCGGCGATCACGACGTGCCCGCTTTGCTGATTCACCGTGTCCGCTCCCGTGTTCGTTTCAACGGATAGGAGCAGTGTGCGGCGCACTCGGCAAGCGGATGGGCATTCGGATTTTCGCTGCGGTGCGGCGGACGATGGATCTTTGCCCATTCTCCTCGCCATAATAGAAAGAAAATCTTTCTTGTCGTCCGGTATTGCACTTGCGCAGAAAAATATCCTCTTATTGCGTCTGTTGGTCGGTTCGTTGCCGGCCTCGGCAGGAGAAAAGGCAGATGATCCACCACGCGCTTACCCCGTCCCCGGCCCGCCGGATCACGGTGGCGATGCGCATGTGCGGCCTGCCGATGCGTTGTCGGCGCTTCGTTTCAGCCCCCCGTTCGCCCGCGCATCCCTGACCTCCGGTCCCGAAAGGACCCTTCCCATGCTGCAGTCCCACGTCATCGATATCGATGGTGCCTTCGTTGGCGCCGCCGTGCGCCTGGATAGCGGTTACCGCTTCATCGCCACCGACATGAAACTGGACGACCTGGACGGATCGATCTGGCCATCCCTCGCCGACGTCCAACGCCTCGCGCGGCGCATCTACCTCGGCGGACGCGTCACGCCATCGCGGGCGCACTAATCAAAAAGGCAACGACCATGACCGGCTACTCCGTCTCCCGCCGCGGCCTGCTTAGGGCCGCCGGCATCGCCGCGCCGCTGGGCCTGATCGGTCCCCGCGTGTTCGCCGGCAACCGCATCGCGGTCCCCGACAGCCTGACGGCCCCGCCTATCTGTAAAGCAGCGGCGGCGGTACCGGTGACGGTGGTCGAGGGCAGGCGCTCTTTGAAGCTGACCTGGAACGCCAACTCGATCTGCACAGTCGGCGTGACGGTGGCGCAGCAAAAGGGCCTGTTCGCCAAGCGCAACCTCGACGTCGAGCTGGTCAATTTCGGCGGTTCGACCGACCAGTTGCTCGAAGCGATCGCCACCGGCAAAGCCGATGCCGGTGTCGGCATGGCGCTGCGCTGGCTGAAGCCGCTGGAACAGGGCTTCGACGTTCGGATCACCACCGCAACTCATGGCGGCTGCATGCGGCTGCTGGCCGCGAAGCAAAGCGGCATCACCACGCTGGAGCATCTGAAAGGCAAGACCATCGGCGTCGCCGACCTGGGTGCGCCGGACAAGAACTTCTTCTCCATCCGCCTCGCCAAGCTGGGCTTCGATCCGCTGACCGACGTGGAGTGGCGCGTGTTCCCGCCGGATCTGCTGCCCGTCGCCCTGCAGAAAGGCGAGATCCAGGCCTTCACGTTGGGCGATCCGCTCGCCTCGGTGATCCGTGATCGCGACGGCCTGACCGAGGTCGCCACCAACCTGGACGGCGAATATGCGCATCGTGCCTGCTGCGTGCTGGGCGTGCGCGGGAGCCTGATCCGGGACGACAGGCCGACCGCCACGGCGATAACCGAGGCGATCCGGGAGGCGCAGGAATTCGTCAGTGCCAACCCGGACGAGGCGGCGGCGATCTTCGCGCCCAATGCACCGTCCGCCAAACCGGAACAGCTTGCCGCCATACTGCGCAGCCACACGCACGGCCATCATCCCATCGGGGCTGATCTGCGTCAGGAAATCGCCCTGTACACCGAGGAGCTGAAGGCCATCTCGGTCATGAAGCCCAGCACCAACCCAGACCGTTTTTCCGCGAAGGTGTACGCCGATGTCCTCAGCTAGCCTGACACATGCCGAGGGCAGCCTCGTTGATTTTCCGCCGGTCCCGGAAAGCCGGACACGCTTCTGGTTCGTTGGGCTTGCCGCCGCCGCCGCATGGTTCGCGGCCGCGATGGTGATCGGCGGCTTGCCCGACATCGATGATTTCGAGCGAACCGACCTGCTCGCGCGCATCGCCGCCGGATTGGCCGGATTGTTGCTGGTCTTCTCGGTTGGCGAGCGTGTGGTCCGCTTCACCATCCCGGCCAGGCTGCGCCGTACGGGACCGTGGCTGCTGCTGCTGGCGGTGGCGTTGACCGCGTGGGAACTGGTGACGGCCAAGTTCGCCATCCTGCCGCGCCCGTTCTTCGCCTCCCCCCAGGCATTGCTGGAGGTGTTCACCGACGACTATCCGCGGCTGGGCGACAGTGTCTGGAACAGCGTCCGTCTCCTGGCCGGGGGCTATGTCATCGGCGCCGCGGCCGGTTTCGCGTTGGGTGTCGCCATCGGCTGGTCGCGCGCCATCGGCTACTGGGCGCATCCCGTGCTGCGGCTGATTGGTCCGCTGCCGGCCACGGCCTGGTTGCCGATCGCGTTCTTTGCCTTTCCATCCAGCCACAGTGCCAGCACGTTCCTGATCGCGCTCGCCACCGGCTTCCCGGTGACGGTGCTGACCTGGTCCGGTGTCGCCGGAGTCAACAAGGCGTTCTACGACGTGGCCCGCACGATGGGCGCCAGCCAGCGCTTCCTGGTGTTGAAGGTCGCCATCCCCGCCGCGATGCCGTCGGTCTTCGTCGGTCTGTTCATGGGCCTGGGCGCATCGTTCTCCGTTCTGGTCGTGGCCGAGATGATGGGCGTGAAGTCCGGCCTCGGCTGGTACCTGCAATGGGCGCAGGGCTGGGCGGCCTACGCCAACATGTATGCCGCGCTGCTGGTGATGGCGCTGATGTGCACCGGGCTGATCACCCTGCTGTTCCGCCTGCGTGATCGGCTGCTCGCCTGGCAGAAGGGGTTGGTCCAATGGTAAGCAACATCGTCGCGCAACAGACGGCCGTCGGCGCCAGCGTGGACGTCAATGACGTCAGCCATCGCTTCGACCTGGACGGCAAGACGCTTCCGGTCCTCAACCGCGTCTCGCTGCGGATCGAACCCGGTGAGCTGGTTTCCCTGCTCGGTCCCTCCGGCTGCGGCAAGTCCACCTTGTTGCGCATGGTGGCTGGGTTGGAGACACCCACCGTCGGCACCATCCAGGCGGACGGTGCGCGGATTACCGGACCCGATCCCTCACGCGTGGTGATGTTCCAGGACCCGACGCTGTATCCGTGGCGGACGGTCAAGGCCAACGTCTCGCTGGGGCTCGAAGCGCGCGGCCTGCTCCGCCGCCAGGGCCATCGCGTGGATGAGGCGCTGCGCCTAGTCGGCCTGAGCCAGTTCGCCACCGCTTATCCGCATCAGCTTTCGGGCGGCATGGCGCAGCGCGTCTCCCTGGCGCGCGCGCTGGTCAACGACCCGAAGCTGCTGCTGCTGGATGAGCCGCTCGGGAAACTGGACTCGATGACGCGGATCACCATGCAGCAGGAACTGGTATCGCTGTGGCAGCGCACCGGCTTCACCGCGCTTCTCGTGACGCACGACGTCGAGGAAGCTCTGTTCATGTCGAACCGGGTGATCGTGCTGAGCGATCGGCCCGCCGCGATCAAGGCTGACATCCCGATCGACCTGCCGTTCCCGCGCCATCGTGGCGATCCCCGGCTGGCGGACCTGCGCCGCCGGATCCTGGGCCTGCTGGGCCTCGACGCTGACTGGTAACGAAGGAATACGCGCATGAAACTCGACAGGCGCCATTTGCTCGCCGCTACGCTGTCGGCTCCCCTGGCGGCGTTGCCCGCGATCCGGCGGGCACGTGCGGCGGATGGCAAGACGCTGCGGGTTGGCTTTCAAAAGAGCGACCCGGTCTTGATGGTTGCCAAAGCCAACAAGCGGCTGGAAGCCCTTCTCGGGCCGAAGGGCTACAGCGTGGTGTGGATCGAATTCGAGTTCGGTCCGCCGATGCTCGAAGCGATGCGCGTCGGGAGCATCGATATCGGCCTCGTGGGCGACACGCCGCCGGTGTTCGCCCAGGCCGCACACAGCGACCTTTTGTATATCGGGGCGAGTCGCGCGACCTCCCAGTCGCTCCTTCTGCGCGCCGGGTCCAAGATCCAGACGCTGGCCGACCTGAAGGGGAAGAAAGTGGCGTTCGGCCGCGGCTCCTCGGCGCATGAATTCACGCTGCTCGTCCTGGAAAAAGCCGGCCTGCGCTACGACCACATCCAGCCGGTCTATCTCGGCCCGGCTGACGCCGGCGTCGCGTTCGAGCGTGGTGCGGTTGATGCGTGGAGCATCTGGGAGCCGTACATTTCGCTGTTCGTGAGCCGGCCCGGTGTGCGCACGCTCGTGACCAACAACGAACTCGGCGAACGGTTTTCCTTCGTCATGGGCAACGGGCCGTTTGTGCGGGCGAACGCGGCATTGACCTCGACGGTGCTCGAAGTCCTCACCGCGACGGCTGAATATGCGCGTGGCCATCACGCGGAAGTCGCCGCTCTTCTGGCCGGTGCGACCGGCATGCCGGAGGACCTCTGGTCACGTGCCCTGGTGAAGGCGCCGTTCGACGTGCTGCCGATGAACGACGAACTGACCCGCGGCCAGCAAAAGATCGCCGACCGCTTCCGCGCCCTGGGGCTGGTGCCGGTGGACATCAAGGTATCCGACATCGTCTGGCGCGCTGGCGTCTGAGGAGCGCAATTATGTCATATCAACCACTTAACCTTTTCTGGTTCCTTCCCACCAGTGGCGACGGGTCCTATCTCGGCACCGAGAAGGGCCACCGCCCCGCCGATATCGGCTATCTGCGCGACATCGCCCAAGCCGCCGATCGGCTGGGTTACGGCGGGATACTGCTGCCGACCGGCACCAACTGCCTGGATGGCTGGATGGTCGGTTCCGCCTTGGCGCCGCAGACGGAGCGGCTGAAGTTCCTGCTGGCGCTGCGGCCGGGGTTCATCACGCCTGGGCTGGCTGCCCGTCAGTCCGTCGCGCTGGACCGGATCAGCAACGGCCGCCTTCTGTTGAACATCGTCACCGGTGGCCAGCCAAAGGAACTCGCGGGCGACGGGCTGTTGCTGGACCACGACGAGCGCTACGTCCTGACCGATGAGTTCCTGCACATCTGGCGCCGCCTGCTGGCTGATGGAAAGGTCGATTTCACCGGCAAGCACCTCACCGCGAAGGACGCCAAACTTGGGTTCTTCGACAGCGTCCAGAAGCCCTATCCGCCGCTGTGGTTCGGTGGTTCCTCGCCCGCTGGGATCGAGGTCGCGGCGGATCACGTCGATACCTACCTGACCTGGGGCGAGCCGCCGGCCTTGGTGAAGCAGAAGCTGGACACGGTGCGGGCACGGGCTGCCGCGCGCGGCCGGACCCTGAACTATGGCCTGCGCGTCCACCTGATCGTCCGCGAAACCGACGCCGAGGCCTGGGAGGCCGCCAACCGGCTGATCAGCCACCTGTCCGACGAGACCATCGCCACGGCGCAGGAGCGGCTGCGGGCGGATACGGACTCGGTCGGGCAGCTTCGGCAGTTGGACCTGCATCGCGGCCGGCGCGACAAGCTGGAGATCAGTCCGAACCTGTGGGCCGGCGTCGGCCTGGTACGGCACGGCGTTGGCACCGCGCTGGTCGGCAGCCCGGAAACAGTGGCCGAGCGGTTGCGCGAGTACCAGGCGCTGGGCTTCCAGACGATCATCGCCTCGGGCTATCCGCATCTGGAGGAAGCCTACCGCGTCGCCGAACTGTTGTTCCCCGTGCTCGGCATCGGCAAGCGCGCGTTCGAGCCTGGGCGCGATTTTCGCGCGGCCCCCTCCCGGATCGCCGCCGAATGAAGCGGTGGTTTGTACGGTTGCTGGTTGAAACTGCATGGCCGCCGGCCGCGGATGAATGGCTGAAGGCGTCGATCCGATGAAGCGCGTGCTTCCCTGGATTGTCCCGGCTGGGATCCTGCTGGTGTGGCAGGCCTTGTCCCAGTTCGGGTTGCTGTCCGGCCAGGTCATGCCGGCCCCAACCGCGGTGGCGGAAGCGTTCTGGCGGGTCACCCGCAGCGGCGAACTGTGGCGCGACATCGAAATCAGCACCTGGCGGGCCTTCGCCGGCTTCGCCATCGGTGGCGGGATTGGCTTCGCCCTCGGCATGCTGAACGGCCTGTCGAGGCTGAGCGAGAAACTGACCGACAGCACGCTGCAGATGGTGCGAAACATTCCGCATCTGGCGCTGATCCCGCTGGTGATCCTTTGGTTCGGCATCGGCGAGGAAGCCAAGCTGTTCCTCGTCGCGCTGGGCGTGTTCTTCCCGATCTACGTCAACACCCTGCATGGCGTGCGGTCCGTGGACCGCCAGTTGCTGGAGATGGGCCGCGCCTATGGCATGTCCGAGCGGGCTATCTTCTGGCGGGTGGTGTTTCCCGGCGCGCTGCCCTCGATCTTCGTCGGTGTGCGCTACGGCCTGGGCATCATGTGGCTGACCCTGATCGTGGCGGAGACGATCTCGGCCTCCTCCGGCATCGGCTTCATGGCGATGAACGCGCGCGAGTTCATGATGGTCGATGTCGTCGTGGTTTCGATCCTGATCTACGCCGCGCTGGGAAAGATCGCCGACAGCGTCGCGCGCTTGCTGGAGCGGACCTGCCTCGCCTGGAACCCCGTCTATGCGGAAGTCTGAACCATGAATGTGAGCGTCCTGGACCATACGCCGGACACCAACGTCCGGTTCAGCTCCGTGGGAGCGGCGGTGAGCCTGCGTGGGGTCACCAAGGCCTTCGGTCAGCAGAAGGTGCTGCACGGGATCGATCTGGGGATCCCGGCCGGCCAGTTCGTGGCCATCGTCGGCCGCAGCGGCTGCGGCAAGAGCACGCTGTTGCGTTTGCTGGCCGGCCTGGACCAGCCGACCGGTGGCCGGATCGAGATCGACGGCCTGGAAACCGGCTGGCGGGAGCGGGTGCGGTTGATGTTCCAGGAGCCTCGGCTGCTGCCCTGGCAGCGGGTGGCGGCGAATGTCGAAGTCGGACTGACCCATGCGCGCGACGGCAATGATCGGCGGCGTCAGGCCATTGAGGCGATCGAGCAGGTCGGGCTGTCAGGGCGAGAGAAGGAATGGCCCTCCATCCTGTCCGGCGGCCAGAAGCAGCGTGTCGCCCTGGCGCGAGCGTTGGTCAGCCATCCCGGCATCCTGGCGTTCGACGAGCCGCTCGGGGCGCTGGACGCGCTGACCCGAATCGAGATGCAGACGCTGATCGAACAGGTCTGGCTGGACAAGGGTTTCACCGCGATCGTGGTCACCCACGACGTGACCGAGGCGGTGGCGCTGGCTGACCGAATCCTGCTCCTGGACGCGGGGAGGGTGGCGATGGACGTGACGGTGGACCTGCCGCGTCCGCGTCGGCGCGGCGACCCGGCGGCGGCGGCGATCGAGGGGCGGATTCTGGAGCGGCTGCTGGAGCGGTAGACTCCAAACGGCACCAGCGAAAACGGCGCCGGCGAAAACGGCACCAGCGAACACGGCACCGGCTCTCCCGCAATCCCTCGTCGTGGCCCGGCGTAATCCGGGCCAGCTGAATTAGCACAATCCCTCGTCATGGCCCGGCGCAGTCCGGGCCAGCTGAACCAGCACGGTGCCGTGGCAGATGGCCCGGACTGCGCCGAGCCATGACGGGGAAAAAGACACGGCCAGCCATGACGGGGAAAGACACGGCCAGCCATGACGGGGAAAGACACGGCCAGCCATGACGGGGAAAGACGCGGTAGGGCCATGACGGAAGAAGGCGCGCCGGCCGTGACGGAAAAAAAGGTGCCGCCGGTCATCATGGAGAAAGACACGGCCGGCCATGACGGGGAAAGCCATGACGGCGGAACAGGCGCGATCCGGAGCCAGCTTCGGGCGGTCCCTGACGATGGCGCAGTCCTGCATCGCGTTCGGAGTCGCGGCTGATGCAGAGCCACTCTTGCCCCCACCCCCCTGATACGTGGTAAGCATCTCCTGGGAGATCGGCGGTGGACGGGCGCCTCGCCAACCCGGTCAGGTCCGGAAGGAAGCAGCCGCAACGGGTCACCGCTCGGGTCGTTTGTCGATCTCCCACTTCTTTCTTTACGCCGCACATGGCGGCCGCCCCGCGCCGACGAGTAGGTGACCGCCCCACATGTCCGGCCTGTTTCAGGACGATCCCGCCGAACAAGACGAAACACCCCCTGTGCCCGACGGGCCGGGTCTGTTCGGCGATGAGCTGCCGGTGGCCTTGCCGGAGCCGGTGCACGCGACGCCCTATCGGGTGCTGGCGCGGAAATATCGCCCGACCACATTCGATGACCTGATCGGGCAGGAGGCGATGGTGCGCACGTTGCGCAATGCCTTCGCCGTCGGTCGCGTCGCCCATGCCTTCATGCTGACCGGCGTGCGCGGTGTGGGAAAGACCACCACCGCGCGCATCATCGCCCGGGCGCTGAACTGCGTCGGCCCGGACGGCACGGGCGGACCCACGGCTGATCCCTGTGGCGTGTGCGCCAACTGCATCGGTATCCTAGCCGATCGGCATCCCGACGTGATCGAGATGGACGCCGCCAGCCGCACCGGCGTGGACGACATGCGCGAGGTCATCGAGGCCACCCGCTTCCGTCCCATGCAGGCTCGCACCAAGGTCTTCGTCATCGACGAGGTCCATATGCTGAGTCGCAACGCGTTCAACGCGCTGCTGAAGACGCTGGAGGAACCGCCGCCGCACGTGAAGTTCGTGTTTGCCACGACCGAGATCCGGAAAGTGCCGATCACTGTGCTGTCGCGCTGCCAGCGCTTCGACCTGCGGCGCGTGCGAATCGCGGAGCTGTCGGAACATTTTGGCCGTATCGCCGATAAAGAAGGGGTGACGATCGAAGCCGCGGCGCTGGAGCAGATCGCCCGTTCGGCCGATGGCTCGGTCCGTGACGGTCTGTCGATGCTGGACCAGGCGATCGCCCAGGCCGAGGGCACCATCACGGGCGCTCAGGTCGTCGATATGCTGGGCCTGGCGGATCGCGCGGCGGTGTTCGAGCTGATGGAGGCGGTGATGGGCGGCAAGCCTGCTGCCGCTCTCGCGATCACCGACCGGGCGTATGAGCGGGGCGCCGATCTGGGCACGTTGCTGCAAGACCTGCTGGATCTGCTGCACACGGTGACCCGCCTGAAATCCATCCCCAGCCTGCGCGAAAGCCAGGACCTGCCGGAAGCCGAACGCACGAAGGGCGCCGAACTGGCCGATCGGCTGTCCGTGCCGGTGCTGGCGCGGGCGTGGCAGATGCTGCTGAAGGGCGTCGGCGAGGTGGAAATCGCCCCCGACAGGCGTGCGGCGGCCGAGATGGTGCTGATCCGGCTGTGCCACGTGGCCGACACGCCGACGCCGGGCGACCTGATCCGCCGCCTGACCGCGGGCGGAAGTCCTGGCAGCTCCGCGCCCGTCGCCCCCAATGGCGGTGGCGGTGGTGGTGGCGGCGGTGGTGTGCGCGCGGTCGCCAATGGTGCGCCGATGATTGCGGCGGAACCGGTGCAGGCCGGTCCCCGGCTGAGCACGTTCCGTGACGTCGTGGCGCTGGTGGGGGAGCGGAAGGAGGCGATGCTGCACGCGCATCTGCTGCACTCCGTCCATCTGGTTCGTTTTGCGCCGCCGGTGATCGAACTGCGTCCGCAGCCGGACGCGCCGCGTGATCTGTCGTCGAAACTGGCCGCGCTGCTGTCCGAGATTACCGGGACGCGCTGGACGATCGCCGTGTCCGCTGCCATCGGTGAGCCCACGATCGCGGAGCAGGGCAGCGCCGCGGACACCGCGCGGAAGACTGCCGCGGCCGATCACCCTCTGGTGCGGGCCATCATGGCGGCGTTCCCGGGGGCGCGCATCGACACGGTGCATGATAAGACGGTGGATGCCTATGGGTTGCCGGCCTCGGTACCGGACGTGCCGGAGATGCCGGACTTCGCGCCGCCCGACGCTGAATATTTCGACGATGAGCCGATGGAGATCGACCTATGAAAAACCTGGCCGGCCTGATGAAGCAGGCGCAGCAGATGCAATCCAAGATGCAGGAAATGCAGACCAAGCTGGAGGCCATGGAGATCACCGGGGAGGCCGGTGCCGGCCTGGTGAAGCTGACCCTGAACGGCAAGAGCGACCTGCGTAAGATCAAGATCGATCCCAAGATCATCGACCCGGCCGATGTCGAGATGCTGGAAGACCTGATCCTGGCCGCGCATCGCGATGCCAAGACGAAGATCGAGGCTGCCTCGGCCGAGGAGATGCAGAAGGTCACCGGCGGGTTGCAGCTTCCGGCCGGGTTGAAACTGCCGTTTTGACATTCCTCTCCGTGTCATGGCCGGGCTTGGCCCGGCCACCCACGACTTATGGTGCCGCGATAGGCAAAGTTGTGGATGACCGGGCCAAACCCGGTCCTGACGCGAAGGACGTTGGTCCGGCTGCGACGTAGGAGCGTCATGGGCGGCCCTGAAATCGACCATCTGATTGGCCTGCTTTCCAAACTGCCGGGCATGGGGCCGCGCAGTGCCCGCCGCGCCGCGTTGAAAATGCTGCAACAGCCGGAAACCCGTATGCTGCCGCTCGCCGCCGCGCTGGAACTGGCGGCCCGCGCCGTCCGGCCCTGCGCCGATTGCGGCAACCTCGACAGCCAGGACCCTTGCACGATCTGCGCCGACGAGCACCGCGACCGCAGCATCATCTGCGTCGTGGAAGGTGTCGGCGACCTGTGGGCGTTGGAACGTGCGCGGGTCCATCACGGACTGTATCACGTCCTGGGCGGCACCCTTTCCGCCCTGTCCGGCATCGGGCCGGAGGACCTGAACATGCCCGCCCTGCTGACCCGTGTCGCCGAGGGCGACGTGAAGGAGGTGATCCTCGCGCTGGGCGCCACGGTCGATGGTGCCGCCACAGCGCATTGGCTGACCGATCAGCTCCGCCCGACCGGTGTTACCATCACCCGCGTGGGGCAGGGGGTCCCAATGGGTGGCGCGCTGGACGTGCTGGACGACGGCACCCTCGCCGCCGCCCTGCGTACACGGCGAACGAGCTAGGCCACAGCCGCCGCCTTCGCCACCCGCGCTTCCCGTTCAGCCCGCAATCCGGCCATCCGGGCCCGGACGGCAGTCACCAGCTCGGGGCGGGCCGTGTCGGGGCTGCCGGCGTCGAACGGCGGGGCTGGGGCGTATTCGATGCCGAGCTGGATGCTTTCCGCCACCTCGCGGCCCGCCAGCTCCGCGACCATGGTGAGGGCGAAATCGATCCCGGCGGTGACGCCGCCGCCGCTCATGAACTTGCCGTCGCGCACCACCCGGCCCTTGGTCGGGATCGCCCCGAACGGAACCAGAAGGTCCGTCCAGGCCCAGTGCGTCGTTGCTTTCTTGCCGCGCAGCAGCCCGGCCGCGCCCAGCACCAGCGATCCGGTGCAGATCGAGCCGACGAACGTCGCCTTGGCCGCCTGGGTGCGGAGGAACGCCAGAACCTCGGGATCGTCCATCAGGTCCAGCACACCGGCGCCGCCCGGCACGCAGATCACGTCCAGCTTCGGGCAGTCCGCCAGCGTGGAGTCGGGCAGCAGCCGCAGGCCACCCTGCGTCTGGATCGGATCGAGCGTCTTCCACAGCACATGAACCTCGGCGCCAGGCAGGCTGGCGAACACCTGCAACGGGCCGGTCAGGTCGAGCTGGGTCATCGCCGGGAAGGCCAGCAGGCCGATGCGGTATTGGGTCATCCTGTGTCTCCTGTTTCTGGACGCGCGCTTTCTGGCATGGCATTGTCTGGCGGAAATGCCAATAGACCCACAAATTCCGCCAAATGCCCGCCGGGTCGAGTTCCTCGCCTTCCCGGATGTGCAGCTTCTGGACGTGACCGGTCCGTTGCAGGTGCTCGCCAGCGCCAACCGCCTGGCCGAGGACGCCGGCCAACCGCCGCCCTATGCCCTGAAGGTGGTTTCGGCCGTGCCGGGGCCGATCGTTTCCTCCGCCGGGCTGGCGCTGCTGGCGGAACCGCTGCCACCGCCCGATCAACCGCTCGACACCTTGATCGTCGCCGGCGGCGTGGGCGTTCATGTCGCGCGGACGGACCCGGGGCTGGTGGACTGGGTCACGCGGCGAGCCGCCAGTGCCCGGCGCATTACATCTGTGTGCACAGGCGCATTCCTGCTGGCCTCGACTGGATTGTTGGACGGGCACCGCGCCACCACCCACTGGTCGCGTTGCGCCGAACTGGCCGCGGCGTTTCCGGCGGTGCGGGTGGAAAAAGACCCGATCTACGTCAATGACGGCAATGTCTGGACCTCGGCCGGCGTGACCGCGGGGATCGATATGGCGCTGGCGTTGCTGGAGGCTGATCATGGCCGCGCCGTGGCCAACGCGGTCGCCCGTCAGTTGGTTGTGTTCGCCAAACGGCCCGGTGGGCAGGCGCAGTTCAGTGCCGGCCTCGCGCTGTCTGGCTCGGACGGGACATTCGACAGCCTGCACGGTTGGATGCGGCGCAACTTGCGCGGCAACCTGACGGTGCCCGCCCTGGCAGAGCAGGCGGGCATGAGCGAGCGTAGCTTCCTGCGGCACTATCGGCAGGTGACGGGGGCGACTCCGGCCCGCGCGGTGGAACGCGTCCGGGTCGAGGCCGCGCGTCAGGCGCTGGGGGAGACGAGCCTGCCGGTGAAGCGTATCGCCCGGGACTGCGGGTTCGGGTCGGAGGAAACGATGCGGCGGAGTTTCCTGCGCGTGCTGGCGGTGCCGCCACATGCTTACCGCGAACGGTTCCCTGTGTGATTCCAACCCGATGAAACGGACAGGATCGTCATTGGGGGAAGCGTAGCAACGACGCCATCCTCATGATCATGTGCTCGGACAAGGCGATCGCTTCGTCGCTACGCTGCTCGCGTTGACACCGGGTCCGGGGGCACCTGACCCAAAGCCGGCCATCGATGTGCCGGCGAACCACGCGACAGGGTGAGGAGGCGCAACCAGTTGCAGAAAGGCCGGGTCCTTATCGGACGGATCGTACTGGCGGCCGTCACCTTCTGGGCCTTGCTGATGATTGTCCCCGATTTCCATCGGGTCATCCAACCACTCGCCTCCACCGGCTTCGCGGCAGACAATGATGGGTTGATCTACGACGTAACCGGCCCCTTCCCGCAGGAGGCGGACTCGCCGGCATCTCAGGCAGGACTGCGGGTCGGCGATCGGCTGGACCTGCCCGCGATGCATTGCGGCAACCCGGAGAACCAGCGGTGCATCGACCTGCTTGCGGTTCTGGGCGGCCTGGGCGGCGCGCAGCTTGTCAGGCCGGGACGCGTGCTTCGATTGCAGATCGTCCCGGCTGCAGGAGGGGCCGCGCGCGTCGTGGACGTGGCGGCGAAGCCAATCCAGACGACGTGGCTCGAGCGGGGCGTCCTGCTGTTCGACGAGGTCATCGCGACACTGTTCATCCTGGCCGCTGCGTGGCTGGTCTGGACCCGTCCGGGCGGGATGACCTGGGGCTTTTTCCTTTATGCCGTCTGGTTCAACTCCGGGCAGAATTTCGTCTTTTATACCTTCCTGCAGGAACGGCCGCATTTGTTGCTGGCGCAGGAGGCGGCGGGGGCGGTGCTGCAGGGCCTTGGCTATGCCGGATTCCTGCTGTTCGTGCTGCGCGTGCCATCGGACCGGACCTTTCCGGCCTGGCGCGGTTGGCAGTTCGCGCTGCCGCTGGTGGCACTGCTGTTCATCGGGCTGCAACTGCTGAGTTACGGGAGTGCTTTCGGGCAACCCAGCGAGACCGTATCGCGGGCGACGTTCCTCGCCGGGTTCGCGGTCGATGCGGCGGCGATTTTAATTCTGCTGCGCCGCCGGCGCGGCCAGCCGCCGCAGGAATACCAGCGGCTGCGCTGGGTGATCTGGGGCTGTGTGATTGGCCTGCCGGCCTTTATCGTCGCCGCGATCCTGCAGTCCACGACGCTGTGGCGCCTTGTTCCCGGCGTGACCTCGGTTCCGCCCGAGTTGGTCGCCGCGCTCTATGGTCTCCATGGCCTGTTCGGCTGGTTCGTGTTCGAGGCGGTGCGGCGGCCCCATGTGGTCAGCGTGTCGATCCCGCTGCGGCGGATCAGCGTCTTCGGCCTGATGCTCAGCGTGCCCGCATTGTTCCTGCACCAGCAGATCGAGCATCTGGATGAGTGGCTGGATCTGCCGCCCTGGAGCTTCGTTGTTCTCGGCTCGGTGCTCATCTTCCTGATCGGACGTATTCATGAACTTGGCGTCGAACTCGCCGACCGAGTGTTCCACCGGGCGTTCCGGCGTGAATTGGCGGCGCTGCGAGCGGCCACCGAGGACGTCCTGCACGCGACCAGCATCGATGCCGTGGACAGGACACTGACCGTGGCCCCGACGCGCACGCTGGATCTCGCTTCGGCGGCGGTGTTTCGTTGCGATGGAGTAGCATTCCGGCGTCGCGCCGAAGCGATCGGATGGGGGGACGGCAACGCCGAGCGTCTGGACCCGGACGACACGTCAATTTCTATGGCTCGGAGCGGTCTGCCCTTTCCGATCCATCCGGCTGACGCCCTGCGGCTTGGCCTGCCCATGGGGTTGGCCTCACCGACGGTCGCGGTCCCGGTACGCGACCGCCTGACCTGTCATGCCCTTGCCCTTTATGGCCCGCACGCGACCGGCGCCGACCTGTCGCGCGACGAGCAGGCGATGCTCGCCCGGCTCGCGGAGGCGGCCGCGCTCGCCTACCGCCATGTAGAGGCGGATGCGCTGCGGCGGCAGGTCGCCACCCTTCGGACGCAGACGGTCGGGCTGTCGTTTGACACGCCGGGCGGATGAGCCTGATGCGGCTGGGAACCATCAGAAAAAATGGAGCCGACAGCGCAAGTCGGCGATGATTTCGCAATCGGTTTTCTCGCGGAATTTCACCGCCACCAACCGGTCCGGCCGAGAACCACTCGTTGTTTTGGCGATTCGTCGCCGCCTGGCCCGCACGGCTCGTCTCAATGATCGTGTGCTGAACTGCACCATCGCGCGCCCGCCGTGGGGCCGCCTCCGCCCCATACCGGATACTGCTCTCCCGCGATGTGCTCTACGCGCTCGCTTCCTCCAGCCTTCCAGAGATCAGCTTCGCAGAATCGATTACGAGTCCAGATAATGAATCGATGTCGCGCTCCGTTACTTCAGCCCGGAGGCGGACGAATACCAGACTGCCCGTGATGATCTCAGGCGCGGCAAATATCGGCGCCGCCATCCCGATCAGCGCGGTATCGATGTCACTCGCCACAGCCACGCCTCGCTTCCGGATCGCCTTCAGCGTGTCGCGAAATACGGGCCATGTGGTGCCGAGGCCGGCAGCGGCAATTTCCCCTGCGTGATTGAGGAACAGACGCCGCAAATGCGGCGCCGGCAAGTTGGCGAGGATGATGCGCGAGGCGGAACTGCGGAACAGGGAGAACGGCCGGCCGCGGTCGAAGCTGGTTTCGATACGCGGGTCCGAGCGATCCTCGAAGATGCTGAAGACCCGCAGCCCGTAATACCGGCACAGCAACTGGGTGCCGGCAACTTTGTCGCGTTGTGCGGCCATCACGGCGGGCGCCACACGCAACAACGGATCCGCGATCCGGATCTGCCGGTCCAGCTCGATGATACGGGGCCCAAGAGCATAGGCGCCGCGCGCAAGCTGCGAGAGGAAGCCTGCTGCCGTCAAAGCCTGCAGGTATCGATAGACCGTTGCCCTTGAAGCCTGCAGTCGCTCAATGATCCGGTCGGTGGTCCAAATGGGCTCTTCTTCGGTGAAGAGGTCGATAACGCCAAGCACGCGGTTCGATGTGCTGACGGCCTCAGGCCTCGAAAAATCGGACAAGTTGTCAGCTGCCATAAAGAATCTGCCCGGGGACGAAGTTTCGACGTCACGTCAGCGTGATGCCGTTGGTCTTCAGCGCCGCTCCCTGCCGGTTGAGCGATGGCACCGTCCGGCAATGCGGCCTGAGACCGCGGTTCTGCCCGCTTTATCGGAAAGAGACTAGTGCCATAGTCTCATATTATGAGAGTTATTGACATATCCCTTTATATGACGAATACACATGGATGTGCTCATGGCAAGGCGCCCAGCCAAGCCCAGGCGGCAATTGGGACGAACGGAGAAAACGCATGAAAATCAAGCTTCATCACCTGAACCTGTGCTCGAAGGACGTTCCCGCGATGGACGAGTTCTATCGGACCGTCCTCGACCTGGAGCCGGAGCCGACACTGAGCGGAGCCCGCGTCACAGCGCAGGGTTATGCGGGCAACGTGGCGTTCGTGTCCGACGGCAACATCCAGTTCCATCTGGCCGCGCAGGACCTTGGTGTTGGATTTCGCACTGGCAACACCGTCAACCCGCTCCATCGCGGCCACATCGCTTTCCGCACCGACGACATCGCGGCGGTGAAGAAGCGTCTCGACGAAAAGGGCGTGCCCTATTCAGACTACGGCACGTGGGCGATGAACGGCTGGTATCAGATCTTCTTCTACGACCCGGACGGCAACGTCGTCGAAATTCACCAGGCCGACGAATAACGGGGCGGCTGCCGAGAGAAGGCAGCCGGGCCCGCCCGCGTGATCTGTTGCCGGCGACATGCTTTGCGTCGCTCTGCCCGGCACAGCCACGCGTCCAACCCAGAACCATGATGTCCGGACTAAGCGCGAATAAT
This sequence comes from Rhodopila sp., assembly GCA_031291715.1. Taxonomy (GTDB): domain Bacteria; phylum Pseudomonadota; class Alphaproteobacteria; order Acetobacterales; family Acetobacteraceae; genus Rhodopila. The sequence goes on from JARLIN010000039.1 coordinate 40,191, forward strand.
GCGTGGTCCGGTGGTTAGGAGGACACCATGAAATTGAACCGCCGCTTTCTTCTCCAGGCCGGCCCAGTGCTGGGCGTGGCGACCGCAGGTCGCCCTTATGCCGCCCGGGCCGAAAAGTCGAACGCCATCAAGTTCGGCGTCCTGACCGATCTTTCGGGTCCGTACAGTGACCTCGCCGGGCGCGGCTCGGTTGCCGGCGTCCAGCAGGCGGTGCAGGAGTTCACCGACCTCGGCTTCCGTGTGGAGGTAATCTCCGCCGATCATCAGAACAAGCCTGATATAGCCTCGAATATCGCACGCGAATGGCTCGACGGCGATGTGGATGTGATCGTGGACGTGCCCAGCAGTTCCGCCGGCCTCGCGGTCGCCGGAGTTGCCCGCGAGAAGAACAAAGTCTTTCTCGCTTCGGGGCCTTCGATCGTCGATTTGACCGGCAGCCAGTGCAGCCCGAACACGGTGCACTGGACGTACGACACCTATATGCTGGCCAAGTCGACTGGCAGCGCGATGGTTCGCACCGGTGGGGACAGTTGGTTCTTCCTCGTGGCGGATTACGCCTTTGGCCATTCGCAGGAGGCGGAGACTTCGCGCGTTGTGCTCAACGCCGGTGGCAAGGTGCTGGGGTCGGGGCGGTTCCCGTTTCCCGGTACAACCGACTTCTCGAGTTATCTCCTGCGCGCACAGGCCAGTGGGGCGAAGGTGATTGGCCTGGCTGCTGGCGGCAACGATCTCGTCAATCTGCTGAAGCAGGCCGCCGAATTCGGGGTTACGCAGGGCGGCAAGCGGATCGCCGCGCTGGTCATGTTCATCACCGACGTGCACAGCCTCGGCCTCGAAATTGCACAGGGGCTCACTTGCTCCGAAACGTTTTACTGGGACTTGAATACCCGAACGCGCGCCTTTACCGACCGGATCAAGCGGAACTTCAGCGTGCAGGCGCCGACCATGGTGCATGCGGGCTGCTACGCCTCGGTGATCCACTATCTCAAGGCGGTCCGGGACATGGGTGTGGCCGCGGCAAAGGCCTCGGGCGCCGCGGCGGTTGACCGCATGAAGGCGATGCCGACAGACGACGACTGCTTTGGTGCCGGTCAGATCCGGGTGGATGGGCGAAAGCTGCATCCGGCCTATCTGTTCGAGGTGAAGGCACCCAGCGAATCCCGCGGGCCATGGGATTACTACAAAGTCCTGCAATCAACGCCGGGCGAGCAGGTGTTCCGGCCCTTATCGGAAGGCGGCTGCGCCCTGGCGCGAACCTGATCGCGAGACCGCGCGGCAGACCGCACCGCGAGCCGCACGGAACGACACCGTAAAATTGGACAAGAAGGGAAAATGCCATGGGTTGCATGGAAGGTAAGGTTGCGTTCATCACAGGAGGAGGCGGCGGGATCGGCCGCGCCACGACCGAGCGCTTCGTACAGGAAGGGGCCCGGGTGGCCGTCGCCGAAATCAATGCCGGGCTGGGAGAGGAGACGGTCGCCGCAGCCCGCGAGAAAGGAGGGGATGCGTTCTTCGTCCACTGCGACGTGACCGATCGGGCGAGCGTCGAACGGGCCTTGGCAGAGACTGTCGCGCGCTACGGCAAATTGGACGTCCTCCACAACAATGCAGGCGGCGCGACGCCGAACGACGGACCGGTGACCGAGGCACCTGAGGAAGAGTTCTGGCGCGCCATAAAGCTGGATCTCTTTGGCACCTTCCTGTGCTCGAAGCTCGCCATTCCCCACATCATCAAGGCGGGTGGCGGGTCGATTATCAACATGTCCTCGGTCGTGGCGTTGATGGGGATGCCGGGCCGGGACTGTTACACGGCCTCCAAGGGCGGCGTTTCCGCGCTGACGCGCTCCATGGCGGTCGAATACGCGCCCGCAAGGATCCGCGTGAACGCCATCGCGCCGTCCGTTACGCTGTCCGACCGCGTGAAGAAAATGCTGGACGGCAGCAGCAAGGCGACGGAGGAGCTGGCGGCGTCCCACCTCCTTGGTTTGGGGCTGCCGATCCACATCGCCAATATGGCCGTCTATCTCGCATCGGACCAATCCGCGATCACCACGGGCCAGATTTTCCCGGTCGATAGTGGCGTAACGATCCGGTAGCGGGAACCCGGCGCCAAGCATGGACCGTGAGCCGGAAGGCTTGAACAGCAGGCTTCAGCTCACGGTTTGCGCCAAAGGGGGAAGGATGGAACATCAATGCAAAATCCGACCGTCCTTATAATGGTGCGACTGGCATGATCGGCTACTGGCATGATCGGGCGATACTTCACCGATCATGCCGAGAGTCTTAACGGTGGAAGACGATCGGTGTCTGCCGCCGCAAACCTGATGGGGTTGCCGGAGAGAATGGCCAGCCGTTGACCTTCGTGACCGCAACGTCGCCATCGGGGCGATCCGGATGCGATCCGACATCACCGATGTGCTCTATGCCGGTTACGTCCATGAGAACGGATGGCAGACGGAAACGGAAGCCAACACCGCCTTTCTTGGCAAGGCGACGGCAGGGCTGATCGAGGCCGGGGCAAAGTTGAACCGCGTCGTCCTGATGCAGGGTCAGAAGTATTACGGGAGCCATCTGGGGCCCTTCGAAACCCCGTCGCGTAAGGATGACCCAGGGCACTTTCCGCCGAATTTCTACTACGACCAGCAGGACCTTCTGGTGGACGCACGGACGGGCAAGGATTGGACATGGACATGTCTGCGTCCGCATGTCCACACGCACCCGATCAATGCTGTCAGCCGAACAACAGTTGAGCAGATTCTCGGCTCAGTGGATGCGATAAAGGTCCATTTCCGCGTGACGCTTTTCGCAGCTGTAGCCGCAGACGTTCTGGCCCAGGAACCATCTGCCTCACTGCTTCGAAAACCGGGCTTGATCTGGCGTCAGCGCTGACATCATTGCGCGTCGCTAAACGTAAGACCGTATCCGACCCCTTAGCGGACCTTCACATCACACCCTTTTTCACCCGTCACGGGATCACGCCATAGAACGGGCAGGCGATGGAAATAAGCAGCACGAGAGAGCCCATTGCGAGAGCTTTGCCTTCGCGGCTCGGTCTGTTGCGAGCCGACATTTTCGCTGTCCTTGTGGTCGATGATACCCTAGAGTGAATCTCATAGTCTGTACCGGGTCTTTTTCTTCTTTTTCTCCTTTTGGGGCGGCCGAAATCCGCCATGCGGGCCGGGCCCTTGCGTTTGATTTTATCCGCTAGCTGCCGGTCTTCGATGGGCAGACGGAAGTTAGGCGACAAAGAGGATCGCAAGGTGACGCCATGGCTATGTCGGGGAGTTTTGATCTTCCGCTCGTGGTACTCTCGGTCGTCATCGCGACCGCCGCATCCTATACCGCGCTCGATCTGGCAGGTCGGATCCACGTGCCGCGGGGCTGGACACGCCTGGCTTGGCTGATCCTGGCCGCTGTGACCATGGGGGGCGGCATCTGGTCGATGCATTTCGTGGCGATGCTCGCCTTCGTCATGCCGATGGCGGTGACGTATGATGTCGGACTTACTACGCTTTCGCTCGTCATTGCCGTTGCAGTAACAGGCCTGGGATTCTTTGCGGTGTCGCGCGGCGGGGTGGGATGGCGAGGCATCGCGATCGGGGGTCTCGTGATGGGGGCCGGCATCTGCTCGATGCATTATATCGGGATGGCTGCAATGCGTATGCAGGCGAAGCTCGATTACGATCCGCTGCTGGTAGCGGTGTCGTTCCTGATCGCGGCCGGCGCATCCGTAGTCGCCCTCCGGCTCTCTCTTGCCTCGATGAGCGTCGCCCAGCGGGTCGCCGGGGCGGTGGCCATGGGGATCGCAATCGCTGGAATGCACTACACGGGAATGGCGGCCACTACTTTCACGATGCACGAAGAGATGGCGGCGGCGACAGGGACCCCGTCGCTGCCCGAGATGAACCTGGCGATCGCCGTCGCGGTCGTGACGTTCCTCATCCTGTTCTCTGCGGAGGTAAGCTCGGTGGTCGACCGTCACCTCGCCGCCTCGGCCGCCCGGGAGGCACAGAGTCTGCGGGACAGCGAGGAACGGCTTCGGAAGCTCTATGATGCGCTGCAACACGAGACCGCCCAGCGCGAGCAGGCCGAGGCCGCCCTGCGACAGGCACAGAGAATGGAGGTGGTGGGCCAGCTCACCGGCGGGATCGCCCATGACTTTAACAATATTCTGACCGTGATCATCGGGAGCCTGGATATTCTGTCCCGCGGTTTGCAGGACCAGGAGCGGCTGCGCCAGCTCGCGCTCGCCGCCCAGCGCAGCGCGGAGCATGCCGCCGACCTCGTCCAGCGGCTGCTGGCCTTCGGCCGCCGCCAGACGCTGTCGCCAGAGCTGATCGACGCCAACCAGATGGTGGTTAACACAACGGAGATTCTAGGCCGAACCTTGGGTGAGGCCATCGACATCGAGACCAGACTGGCCGGCAAGCTCGGGCGCTGCTTCGCCGACCGCAATCAGCTGGAGGCGGCGCTCCTTAATCTCGCACTGAACGCGCGCGATGCCATGCCGCATGGCGGAAAACTGACCATCCAAACGGCGAACATGGTTTTCAGTGACCGCGAGGCGGCGCGCTATGAAGGCATGGCGCCCGGTGAGTATGTGACGCTGTCGGTGAGCGACACCGGGTCCGGCATTCCGAAGTCCGATTTAGAAAAGGTGTTCGAGCCTTTCTTCACGACCAAGGAGATAGGCAAGGGCTCCGGTCTCGGCCTCGCGCAGGTTTACGGTTTCGTCAAACAGTCCGGCGGCCATGTGACGATCTACAGCGAACCCGGAACCGGGACGACGGTGCGGATCTATCTGCCGCGCCAGCGGAAGCGCGAGGAAGTGGAGGCGCCGGTCCATCGCGGCGAGGTGCCGCGCGCCCGCGCGGGTGAACAGATCCTGGTGGTGGAGGACGATCCGGCAGTCCGCGATTATATCGCCAGGACGCTCGAGGGTCTCGGCTACGGCGTGCTTGAGGCCGAGGACGCTGTGGCCGCGCTCTCGGTGATCGACGCCCGCAGCGACGTCGACCTCATGTTCATCGATGTCGGGCTGCCGGGCATGAATGGCAGAAAACTCGCAGAGATGGTGAAGCGCCTGCGGCCGGCGCTGAAGGTTCTCTACACGACGGGTTATGCCGGCATGGCATGGACTGAGAATGGCACACTTGGCCGCGACGCCGTCATACTGCACAAGCCATTCAACCGCGAAGCACTCGCCGAGGGCATTCGCGAGATGCTCGACGGTCGCGCGCTCGCCTGACACCCTCCGACACGGTCGTACCGGCAGGCCCTGAAATCGGACATCGCCGCGCGACCTCCGGCAGTCGGCGGACAAGATCGCGGAGGCCAGGACGCAAGGTCCGCTGGTTCGAGGGCGGCAAGGAATGAACGGAGGTTGGCCGCAATGCCAACTTCCGCGTCGGCAGTCGGGAACATCTCAGCAGCGCCTGGCGAAACGGCGCTGTCTCGCGGTCCAACCGTTACTGTGACGTCGTGCGGAGCAAACACATTGTCTACGCCTACAACATTCGTGTGTGAGGATTGAAGGTCCGCAATCCACCCACCATAAGCCGACGCTCAGGCCCGGGAACTATCTGCGCCCAATCAGCGAAATCTGTCATGCAACGCTTTCGGCCCACCCGCACGAACCCCGGCCTTCAAAGCCTCAGGGCAATTCCGTCAGTCGGAAAGCAGTTTGCCAGCCATGAGACGGTCAGCCACGGCTCCAAGGAATATGCCCGTGGCGACGTCACCGTCAACTCGGCCGAGGGCCTGAAAACGGTGTCGCGTAACGGCTTGGGGCCAAGAATCAAGCATCAGAAGGTGGCTTCTTCGGGCGATTCGTTGGGTGCTCTCGGCTTGCCTGCTTGCGAGCCTTCTTTGCTTCTCGAGCTTGAATTAGAGACTGAGCGCCGCGCCCTTGATTGGGAATTAGAGGTGGCCTTGTGGGGGGATTCCTAAGAATTCTAGACGCCTTTGTTCCGACTTCGATGGAGAAATGGTCTATCTCACGGTAAAGACCGATGATCGCTTCGACGATCTGGTTAAGTTGCGCGGTCGGAATTTCAAGCGAACGCTTTGAAACTCTGCCTTTTGCGGTTATGCGCAACGCTTGATACCTGCCCCGGTCAAAAAGCCAGACAGCGTGTACGGCGTTATTTCTGGCGGTCCTCAACTCCTCAAAGCGAGAGGCCAAGCCCTCCCATCGATCTACCCACGACTGCTCACGGGTTTCGAAAAGCAGGGCGCGGACCATGGCAAATCGTTGAAGCGACGAAAGTTCCGCCGTGGTGACAAACGACGCGTCCCCGCGCAGGCCAACCAACAAAGATATAAAGAAACTCAGAGTGGCATCCATCTCTGACCAGTAGGCGACAAGGTAGCCAAGAGCCTGCGCGTGACGCGCGCTCATTAGTCGAAATGTGCTGCTTTTGGCTGCGGTCACTGTCTAACGTCCCTTCCAGGGCGACCTCCTCGCCGGTTTGCCCCGGAGGGATGATCGCAGCGTTCGCCCCAATTCTAAAATCCACCCATCATGATCGCGGAACGAGGAGAGTGAGTCCATCCCAACCCCCCCTCCTTTGTGCCAGGATTGGCAGCATGGAACACGAACCCACCCAGGACGAGGCCGAGCGCCGAGTGCGCGAAGTCGCGCATCGTCTGCTGACCACCCCGAAGCCTAAAAAAGAGATGGCTGATCGGACGGCGGATCGTCGGAGTTCTTGTCCGTCGCCTTCAGGCGGCCCACCGGCCAGCGGAGCCGCGCGGAAAGTGCGACGAATCTGCTTTATCAAGTATATAATTAGGAAATATTTCTTGACATATTCCTCAATCTAAAGTAGAAGGCCGCTCCATCGCATCCGGAGCGGGCGGCATGACCGAAACAACGTCCTTCACCGAAGCAACGACCGCTTCGAGCCTCTCCATCTCCCCCTCCGACATCCTGCTTCACCTCATCGTCACTCTCCTCGCGCCGATGTTCCTGACCGCCAGCGGCGGCGACATCCAGTTCGCCCGCATGGCTGCGCTCGAGACGGTGAACGCCTACCGTGCCCGCAACCACGCCGACCTGATCGTGATCGCGCAGATCATCGCATGTGGCCTCACGGCGTTGGGTTCCCTCAGCCTGTCGATGGCCGACAACATCTCCCTCTCCATGCTCCTTCGTCTGCGCGGCAATGCCGTCGCCCTGAACCGCTCCGCCGAACAGAACCGCCGCGCGTTAAAGGAAACCAGCCCCGCCACCGCCGCGCCGAATCACGCTGAGACGATGGACTATGCCGAACACGCCGCCGAACCCGATGAGGACTTCGACGAAGCCGAGGTGATCGCCAACGTGGCCGCGGCGCAGAAACGTGCCGCGGACACCCAGGCCCACCTGCAGGCCGCGCAACGGGTCCCGGAACCAGATCCCATCCCAACCCCGGCCCCTGTCGAGGCCCCGGCGTCCGCCGCTCCCGCCGCGGTGGCCGAGCGGCAGCGCCAGGCGATGTGGGCGGGCGCGATGGCCGACGTGGCGCAGGAATTCACCGCCAGCCTCCCCCATCTTCCTCCCGCGGAACGGAAGATCGCGACCATGCGGGCCGCCATGCTGAGCAGCGCCGCGAGCGATCTGCTGTCCGGCAACGGCCCGCCGCGTCTCAGGCCCAGCGACCTGGCCGCGATCATGCCGCCGAACACGATCTGAAAACCGGGCCATGACGGTGGGGCTTTACGGCCCCTTCCGTCGCATCCCCCCACGTCCCCGGCGCTTCGAAGGATCGTAACCACCGCCACCCGGCCCCATCGGCTCCGGCGTCCGATCCCGTTTCGGCCGCAACAACGCACTGGCCACCGGCGGGGGCGGCAGGCCAAGGTCCAGCGCCTCCAACCGCTTGATCTCGTCGCGCAGTCTGGCCGCCTGTTCGAACTCCAGATCCGCCGCCGCCGCGCGCATCCGCTTCTCCAGATCGGCGATCGCCGCCCTCAAATCCTTCCCGACGAACTCCTTCGTATCCGAGTCCCTGATCGGTGCGACGGTGACGTAGTCCTGCTCGAACACGCTCTCCAGTACCTTGCCGATGTGCCTGCGGATCGAGACGGGTGTGATCCCATTCGCCTCATTCCAGCTTCGTTGCTTGTTCCGGCGCCGTTCCGTCTCCTCGATCGCCGTGCGTAGCGAACGGGTCATGACGTCCGCGTACAGCACCACGCGTCCATCCACATTCCGCGCCGCCCGGCCGATCGTCTGGATCAGAGACGTCTGCGAGCGCAGGAATCCTTCCTTGTCGGCATCCAGAATCGCGACCAGCGCACATTCCGGGATATCGAGACCCTCCCGCAACAGATTGATGCCGACCAGCACATCGAACACACCCAACCGCAGGTCGCGGATGATCTCGATCCGCTCCAGCGTGTCGATGTCCGAGTGCAGGTAACGGACCTTCACCCCGTGTTCGGTCAGATAGTCGGTCAGATCCTCGGCCATCCGCTTCGTCAAAGTCGTGACCAGGACTCGACCGCCAGCAGACGCGACCGCTTTGCATTCATGAAGGAGATCATCGACCTGATGCTCGACGGGGCGGACCTCGGTGACCGGGTCGATAAGGCCGGTGGGGCGGATCACCTGTTCGGCGAAGACGCCGCCCGTGCGCTCCATCTCCCACGGGCCGGGCGTGGCCGAAACGAATACCGACATCGGACGGAAACGTTCCCATTCCTCGAACTTCAACGGCCGGTTATCGACGCAGGACGGCAGGCGGAAACCGAATTCCGACAGGACGGTCTTGCGGTTGAAGTCACCTCTGAACATGCCGCCGATCTGCGGCACCGTGACGTGGCTTTCGTCCACGATCAGAAAAGCGTTCTCCGGCATGTACTCGAACAGCGTCGGCGGCGGGTCGCCGGGTTCTCGCCCGGTCAAATACCGGGAATAATTCTCGATCCCCTTGCACGACCCGGTCGTTTCCATCATTTCGATATCGAAGATGGTGCGCTGTTCCAGCCGTTGCGCCTCCAGCAGCTTGCCCTGTTCGTTCAGCTCCGCCAGGCGTTCCTTCAGTTCGATCTTGATGTCGTGGATCGCCTGGGTCAGCGTCGGCCGAGGCGTCACATAGTGGCTGTTCGCATAGACCGTGACCTCTTTCAGGTCAGCGGTCTTCTCACCGGTCAGCGGATCGAATTCGTGCACCGATTCGATCTCGTCGCCAAACAGGGTGATGCGCCAGGCCCGGTCCTCGTAATGGCTGGGGAAGATATCGACGATCTCACCGCGCAGCCGGAACGACCCGCGCGCGAAGGCGGTGTCGTTGCGGCGATATTGCAGGTCGACCAGCGCCTTGGCCAGCTTGTCGCGATCGATCCGGCCGCCGACCTCCAGCTTCGCCACCATTTTGGAGTACGTCTCAACCGAGCCGATACCATAGATGCAGGAGACCGAGGCGACCACGACGACGTCGTTGCGTTCAAGCAGGGCCTGCGTGGCGGCGTGGCGCATCCGGTCGATCTGCTCGTTGATCTGCGCGTCTTTTTCAATGTAGGTGTCGGTGCGCGGAACATAGGCTTCCGGCTGGAAGTAGTCGTAGTAGCTGACGAAATACTCGACCGCGTTGTCCGGGAAGAAGCTTTTCATCTCCCCATAAAGCTGGGCGGCGAGCGTCTTGTTGGGCGCCAGGATCAGCGTTGGCTTCTGCACCGCCTCGATCACCTTGGCCATGGTGAAGGTTTTCCCCGACCCGGTGACGCCGAGCAGCACCTGGTCGCGTTCGGCGGCTTCGACCCCCAGAACAAGCTCGGCGATAGCGGTCGGCTGGTCACCGGCGGGTTCGTACTCCGAAACGACCTGGAGCCGCCGCGTCATCGGCTTGGCCGGCTGCTTCTGCGGCATGAACAACGCGGGTGGCGGGCGAAGAAGGGTCTGGGACATAAGGCGAACTCCTCGACGCCATACACATGGTCCGCCAAGGCGCCGCCGTCGAGGGGTTTATCCCTCCAGGACCATCCGCCGCACGGCCCGCGCCGCCCGCCGCATGTCGAACAGCAGCGTCCGCACGCTGGTCAGCCGCACCCGGGTCCGCTGCCGCCACAAATGCACCAGCAGCCCGCCATGCCGGCGCCATTCCAATTCCCGCCGCTCCCGAGCCGTCCGATGCTCCGTTCGCCAGGGGAAATGCCGAGCCAACGGGGCAGGCGTCGGCACCCGGTCAAAGATCAGCACATACGCCAGCCGGTCCCGGTCCGACAGGTTCGGCCCCGCCCCATGCAGGGTGCGCTGATTGTGGATCACGCACCCGCCCGCCGGAAGCGGGCACAAGACAGCCTGCCGCGCATCGAACCCGCCGACACACTCCAGCGCATGAATGCGGGCATCGTCCCCCGGAAAACCGTGCGGCAGGACAGGCCCCTTATGCGACCGGGGGATATAGGCCATACAACTATTGGTCTCATCCACCGGCTGCAGCGCCAGCCAGAAACTGACCTCGTCGTAATCGAAGTCCGGGTCGTGGAATGCCTCATCCTGGTGCCAGGGTGTCGTTTCTCCGATGCGAGCCGGTTTCATCAGCGAGATATCGGCCTTGAACCGCAGCTCGCTGCCAAGAAGCTGCTCCGCGATGTCGCGCGCGACACGGTAGTAGCTGGAGCCGATCAGCTCAGGTGCGAACGACCTGGGGTGAAGGATCTGCGGAAACCGCGCCGGAGTGGTCCCATCATCGACACCCATGGCGTCGAACAGCGCGCCTTCCTCGAACCCGACATTCGCGCTGTGGAGGCCCGCCAGCGTCTCTCGCAGCGCCTCGATCTCGTTTGGTGGGATTCCGGTATCGAACGCGAGAAATCCATCCGCGCGAAACCGTTCAACCATCCCCGCATCAAGACGCATCAACACAATGCTCGGCCCTTTTTTGCGAGTCGGCGGTCGGACTGTGGGACAAGAGCGCTAAACGACAATGAAATTAACAATCGTCGTGGCAGGAGGTCCAATCACGACTTGCGTCGATGGCGTCCTGTTTCGTTGAAAATCGTCAAATATCATATCCTTGGAGGTAAAGCCTTCGCGATCCCGGTGATCCTCCTGCCGAGCGTGATAATGGCCGAAGGCGATCGATTGCCAGGAACATTCAGAGTGCCGAGCGTCCCATGAACGCACGCTGCCGCCATCCGCATCCGTTGTGGCTTCGACGCGGTTCCATGGAGTAGGGTCCATAGAGTATTCTGTTACCAACGGTCCCGTTCCAGTTGTAGAACGCTCCCAACGGAACAGCGTATCAGCCGACTCCGGACCGGGACCTAAATGCTCAGATTCTCGAAGACCACCACCGGGACGGTGCTGTTCACGCTGGATGCCGTGCTCATCCTGGCTTTCTGGCCCCTGGTCTTATGGGTTTCGCGGCCGGATGCCCTGTCTTTGTTCTTTTTGCCCGGCGATGCACGTGGGATCGACTATCCACTCTTCGACCTTCTGTTGTTGTTCGCGATGGGGATGTACCGGCGCGAGGCGATCCTGGAAGCCGGCCGATCCTTGACCCGTGTGCCGCTGGTTGTTGGCATGGGCGCCGCCCTGGCGATCCTCGTTTCCCTGGTTCAACCCCTGTTGATACGGTCGGCCGTGATGCCGGGCGGCCGCGACCAGGCCATGCTGTTCGGCCTCGCCGTTGTCGTGTTCACGTTGTGCGCGTTCCTGGCCCGCCTCGTCATCGATGTCCTGGTGCGGCGTCGCGTGTTGCGCCGCCGTCTGCTGATCGTCGGCGCCGGGCATCGGGCGTGGGATCTGCTGCATATGCTGGGCCACGAGGGCAGCAGCCTGCATGACGACGTGACCCTGGTGTGTGACCCGTCGCAGGAGGAAGTCGATCCGCGCCTGCTGGCCGAACGGCCCGACCGGATCCTGAGCCCGCCGGACTTCGACGTCGCCGCCGCCGCGCGGCAGGTGGACGCCGACCTGATCGTCGTCGCCCCGGACGAACGCCGTGGCATGAACCTGCACCGTCTGCTGGAGTGCAAAAAGGCTGGCTTCCCGGTTATCCAGTACTTGAGTTTCGTGGAGCGGGAGATCCGGCGCATCGACCTCAAGCGCATGGAACTGGGCTGGCTGGTCTATACGGATGGTTTCACCTTTGGCGCCCTGGACCGCTTTCTGAAGCGGGGGTTCGACCTGGTCGTCAGCTCGGTTGTATTGGTGCTCACCGCGCCGTTGATCCTGTTCGGGATGCTCGCGATCCGGTGGGAAGGCCGTGGCCCGGTGTTATACCGGCAGGAGCGGGTGACCCGGGACGGCAGGGTCTTCTCGATCCTGAAACTGCGCACGATGCGGGTGAACGCCGAGGCGCAGGGCGCTGTGTGGGCGGCGGAAAAGGACAACCGGATCACCAGGGTCGGAAGCTTCCTGCGGCGCGCCCGCATTGATGAGTTGCCGCAACTGGTGAACATCCTGCGCGGCGAGATGTCTTTCGTCGGCCCGCGGCCTGAACGGCCGATGTTCGTCAAGGAACTGGCCGAGAAGATCCCGCTGTACAATGAGCGGCACATGGTGAAAGCCGGCCTGACCGGCTGGGCGCAGATCAACTACCCTTACGGCGCCTCGATCGACGACGCGCGGTCGAAGCTTAGCTACGATCTGTATTATGTGAAGAACTTCTCCATTCTGTTCGACTTCGTCATCCTGCTGCAGACCCTGCGTGTGGTGCTGTGGCCGACCGGGGCGCGGTAAGCGGAGAGCGGAAGAAGAGGAAGACAGCGATGAGCAGGTTAAGTCCGTTCCAGGCAACCCCATTGGCAAAGGCGGCGCGGTAGGACCCGGTCATGTCGTAAATCACCCCGGACATCCAGCCGCCCAGCGCCATGCCCATCAGGGTCATCATCAGGATGACACCCACTCGTCCGCCGGCCTCCCTGGCCGGAAAGCTTTCTCGCACGATGATCGCGTAACTGGGCACCAGGCCGCCCTGGAACAGGCCGAACAGGGCCGAGATCACATACAGCGACGTCAGCCCATCCATCATCAGGTACAGGGTCAGCGCCACCATCTGCGCTGCCGACCCGATCAGCAGGGTGGCCAGGCCGCCCAGCCGATCGGCGAGAAAGCCCGAGCCGATCCGGCTGACGATGCCGAAGCCTAGCATCAGCGAGAGCATCTGCGCGCCTCGGGCTGGCCCGTAGCCCAGGTCTCCGCAATAGGCGACGATGTGGACCTGGGGCATCGACATCGCGACACAGCAGGCGAGGCCGGCGACCGCCAGTAGGGTTTGCAGCGCGCGTGGTGATAGCTCGATCTTGCGGCGGAACGCGGCTGGCGCATGGGTACCGGCCGCACGGACCGGGGGGCGGCTGCGGAGCAGCATCGCCAGCGGCGGCATCACCACCAGGCAGAACACGCCGACGACAAGATGCGCGGTGCGCCAGCCATGGGCGCGGATCATCGACTCGATCAGCGTCGGCCAGACCGCACCGGACAGGTAGTTGCCGGACGCACATAGCGCGACCGCGATCCCGCGCCGCTTTTCGAACCAGAATGAGATGTCGGCCATCAGCGGCACGAAGGTCGCGGCGGTCCCGAACGTGCCGATCAGCAGGTAGGCCCCGGCGAACGAAACCAGCCCCGTGGAAAGCGAGGCCAGGACGAACCCGGCACCAAGCGAGGCCGCGCCGATCAGCACCGGCAGGATGATACCTTTCCGGTCCGCCAGCCGGCCCATCAGCACGCCGCCGACGCCGAAGCCGATCATGGTGAGGGTGAAGGGCAGGGACGCCGCGCCCCGCTCGGCCCCGAACTCGGCCTGGACCGCGGGCAGCGCGACGACGACGGACCACATGCCGACGCCGCCGATGGCGGAGAGCAGGACCGAGACCGCCAGGCGGAACCAGGCGTAGGGGGAGTCGATTTCGCGTCGCGTCATAGTGTCTCTTCAAGCGCGTTGGCAGACGGGAGCAAAAATGGAACCGCGCACGAAGGCGGATGAACGCGGATCGAGCTTGCGCCGCCGGTGTCGATGCACCACCCACCTGGTCTTCGGGCGAACGTCAGGCGCAAGAAAGCAAAGCGATTTTTCTTATCCCCGTTCATCCGCGGTTCCATCCTTCAGGTCGTGGCCCTCTCGCCCTCAAAGGCGCGGGTTCAGGTCTTCTCGAAGTCGATCCGCTCGACCACGGGAAGCCCTTGCAGGAACCGGCGGAGGCAATCGAGTCCCAATTCGACCGCGCCCAATCGGACCCATTCGCGTCCGCCCAGAATGCGCGAACGCCGGAACTCGATCCGGTCGGCGGTGGCGATACCTATCCAGATCGTGCCGCCCAGGTCGATCCGGTCGGCGCCCTCATCCAGTTCGATCAGGACCGCCAGGGCATGGGTGGCGCCGGTAAGCTCGCGCGCGGCTTTCGCCACGGCCTCGGTGGTGTCCTGGTCGAGTTCGGGGGGAAGCGAGACGCCGAACAGCTTGTCCAGATGGCGCGCCACGGTGCCGTGACGGAAGACCTTCTCGGCGCCGGGCAGGTGGGCGATACGGGCGGCGATCTGGCCGGCGGTGAAGGTTTCCACCACCGTGAGGGTCGCCTGCTGCGCGGCCAGCGCCGCCAGGGTGACGCCTTCGAGTGTTTGGTCATCCTCGGCGAAGATGAAGTTGCCCAGGCGCTTCTTCACCTCGGCCGTGACGGGCGCCAGCTTGCGGCGCACATCGTCCATGTCGGTGCCGCGCACGGTCAGCTTGGTCTCAAGCTGCGGGTAATGCGCGCGGAAACCCAGCTTGACGCCGCCGTCCGGGTCCAGTGCCTCCACCCCGGTCAGCAACTGGTCCACGTGGGATTCGCCCAGGCCGTAGGAGTGGAAACGCTTCAGATGGATGGATGCCGGCGCCCCGGAGCGGGCGAGGATGCGGGGGATTACCTGTTCCTCCAGCATCCGCCGGAGTTCGCGCGGCACGCCGGGGGTGAAGAAGAAGCGCGCTTTGCCGATATTCAGGGCGAAGCCGCAGGCGGTGCCGATCGGGTTGTCGATCATTTCCGCTGTCGCCGGCAGCATGGCCTGCTTGACGTTGTTCGGTGGCATGGTGCGCATCCGGCGGGTGAAGAAACTCTCCATCTTCGCCAGCCATTCCTCGTGCAGGACCAGCTCGACTCCAGCGGCCTGGGCAGCGATCTCCTGCGACAGGTCATCCACGGTCGGGCCCAGGCCGCCATTGACGATCACGGCATCGGCGCGCGTGGCGGCCAACTGAAAGGCGGCGAGCAGGGATTCCCGGTCGTCGCCGACGGTCGTGCCCCAGTGGACCGAAAGGCCGACGTCCTCCAGCTTTTGCGCCATGTAGGAGAAGTTAGTGTTGGTGATCTTGCCGGTCAGCACCTCATCGCCGGTGCAGATGATCTCGATGCGCATGCGTTCCCCCCATTGGTGGAGGCAGATTGGGGGGAAGCGGCGCGGGGGGCAAGCCGGTGCCGTGACGGGGCGCACGGGTTCAACCATTCCACTCGGAGCTGTCTTGAAGTATAGAAAACAAAGTGTTCCCGCGTTCGGCTGAAGCATCGGGAGTATCGTCGGATGACGAATATTCTGTTCGCGACCAACCGTCAGCGTCTGCCCGATACTGCCGCCGGCGTGGCCGATTTTGGCGATACCACGGCTCAACCCGGTCCGGGGGGCTTGCTCTATGCCACCGCGGCGGTCGCCGGCATCATCACGACACAAGCCGATTCAGGCACGATCACGCAAATCTCCAACCCGAACCCGGGCATTTTCGCGGATGCGGATCTCAGGCCGGTGCTCGAATCCCAGAACGACGTTCTTGTGTTCGTGCACGGCTGCGCCAACGGTTTCCAGGATGCGATCAAACGTGCCGCCTATAACAAGGAATGGCTGGGTGCGGCTGCCGTTCCGGGCGTTGACACCGTTTTGGACGTTATCGCGTTCACCTGGCCAGCCAGGTCGTACACGATCGCCAACATCGTGGGCGACTACACCGATTACCGCCACGACCAGAGCGAGGCGCGCGCCTCAGCCGCGCATTTTTGTTTGTTTCTCCAGCAGATCCAGGCACTCCGCCAGCGTCTCGGTAACCGCCGCCTGAACCTGCTTTGCCACAGCATGGGCAACTACATGTTGGGCGGCGCGGTCGAGGCGCTGTTCACGAGCGGCGCGGCACCCGCGACACCACTGTTCGACGAGGTCATACTGGCCGCGGCGGATGAAACCGCGACCAGTTTCAGCACGCCGAATGGCGGGCGCCTCACCAATCTCTGGCGGCTGGGACGGGAGATCACAGTCTATTTCAACAACGACGATATCGCGATGGCTCTCAGCCATATCGTCAATCAGGATTTCCGGCTTGGCTATGACGGGCCGCCGAACGCGGCGGATACAGGCTTCTTCTCCCGAAACGTTTATGAGTTCGTCGATTGCACGGGGGTAGACGACTATATCAACAGCATTCTCCAGGCACCGGACCGTTCGCATCAATATTACCGGCAGTCGCCGACGGTGCGTTCTGACATCGTCACCACCCTGGCTGGGGCCACTCCGGTGCGACCGCGTTATGACGGCGGCGCGAATATCTATTCGCTGTTTCCTCCGGCCTGACCGTTGCGATGTCGGGTTAACCTTGGGCCGGTGGTATCTGTGCGCTGTCGGTAATGCGCCGCGTCGCGGCCCAGAACATAAGAGCCGTGGCACTCGTCGCGGCCCCGAGCGCGCAAACGCCGAGCCAGCCGGCATGAGCATAGACCGTGGTCGAGGCAATCGCCCCAATGGCGCTGCCTATGGAATAGAAGACCATGTAGCCGCCGACCAGCCGACTGCGCGGCTCCGGTCGCACGGCGAAGATCATGCTCTGATTGGTGACGTGGACTGCCTGAATTGCCAAATCGAGCATGATCACCCCAAGGATCAACGCCCACAACGAGAAGCCGATGAAAGCAATCGGAATCCAGGCTGCTAGCAGGAGGGTGAGTGACACACCCGTTGTCCACTGACCCAGGCCCTGGTCGGCCAAGCGGCCTGCCCGCCCGGCGCCAAACGCGCCGGCTACGCCAGCAAGTCCGAACAATCCGACCTCGGTATGCGACAGCGAGAACGGCGGCGCGCTGAGCGGCAGCACCATGGGCGCCCATAGCTCGTTGAAGGTGGCAAAGATCAGAAGCGCAAGGACAGCGCGGACGCGGAGAATCGGCTCCTCGCGAAAGAGCGCGAACACTGAACCTACCAGTCTTGGGTAGGACGGCGCCTCCCTTGCCTTCTCATGAGGCGGAAGAATCCTCAGCAGAAGGCCGGCCAGGAGCAAAGTCAGAACGGCTGACGTCAGGTAGACCGAGCGCCAGCCGCCGAGATCGGTCAGCACGCCAGAGATGAAGCGGGCAAGTAGGATGCCGATGAC
>JARLIN010000364.1 GCA_031291715.1 Rhodopila sp.
CGGCCGGTGGGGCTGCTGTCAGGCGATCTCGCGACCGCCGATACGCCGTTTACCGGCTCGATCTACTTCCTGAAGCGCGCGCTGGGACCATTTACCGAATTGCGAGAGGGCAACGCCGCGACCTTGCTGAAACGCGACATCTCGGTGCTGGTCCTGGCGGACCGGCCGGTGCCGGAGGGAGCGGAGCGGGACGCGCTGGAGGCCTGGGTGCGGAAAGGCGGCCTGCTGATCCGTTTCGCCGGCCCGCGCACCGCCGAGGCGGCGGCGAACGACACCGATACGCTGTTGCCGGTGCGGCTGCTCGCCGGCGACCGGCAACTGGGCGGGGCGCTGTCCTGGAGTAAGCCGGCCGGCCTCGCGGCGTTTCCGCCGAATTCGCCCTTCGCCGGGCTGCCGGTGACGGATGAGGTGAAGGTCAACCGTCAGGTGCTCGCCGAGCCCAGCGCCGATCTGGCGGGACGAACCTGGGCGGCGCTGGAAGATGGTACGCCGCTGGTGACCGAAACGGCGGAAGGGGCTGGCCGGGTCGTGCTGTTCCACGTCACCGCCAATGCCGACTGGTCCAACCTGCCGCTGTCCGGCCTTTTCGTGGAAATGCTGCGCCGGCTGGTGCAGCTTTCCGTCGGCGTGGCGACGCCCCAGGGCACCGCCATCCTGGCGCCGGCCGAGACGCTGGACGGGTTTGGCCTGCTGTCGCAGCCGCCGCCGGCGGCGATCGGTCTGCAGGCGGACAAGTTCGGGTCCACACCGGTGTCCCCGCGCCATCCGCCCGGCCTGTATGGCCCGGAAAGCGGCCGGCAGGTCCTTAATCTGGGGACAAGCATCGCGCCGCCCGAGGCAGCGCCACCGATCGCCGGTGCGACGCTCGAAACGATGCGGGGTGCGGTGAGAGAACGCGCGCTTGGACCGCCCTTGCTGGGGTTGGCGGTGCTGCTGCTGTGCATCGATATGCTGATCTCACTGGCGTTGCGCGGGCTGCTGCGGGCGCGGGTGTCCGCCACCGCCGCCGGTTTGCTGCTGTTGATGATTCCGGCGGCCCACGCCCTCGACAGCAGCCCCAACCCCGCCATCGACACGCGGCTCGGCTACATTCTGTCGGGTGACTCCCAGGTGGACGGCATCGCCAAGGCCGGGTTGGAGGGCCTGTCGGAATACGTGAACCGCCGCACCGCCGCTTCGTTGTTCGAGCCGGACGCCGTCCAGCCCGGCCAGACCGACCTGAGCCTTTATCCGCTGCTGTATTGGCCGATCACCGCCGACACGCCGGAATTGACCAGCGCGCAGGCCGCCGCGTTGAACGACTACATGAGCCGCGGCGGCATCATTGTGATCGACACGCGCGATTCCGGTTCGGGCGCCGGCTTCGCCCCCGGCACCGAGGAGGCGCTGCGCCGCGTCGCCCGCAGCCTGATCGTGCCGCCGCTGGCGCCGCTGACCGGAGAGCATGTCCTGTCGCGATCGTTCTATCTGCTGTCGGATTTTCCAGGGCGCTTCACCGGCGACACGGTTTGGGTGCAGCGCGACCAGGACCGCACCAATGACAGCGTCAGTCCGGTGATCATCGGCGGCAACGACTGGGCCGCCGCCTGGGCGATGAGCGCGGACGG
Source organism: Rhodopila sp. (assembly GCA_031291715.1). Lineage (GTDB taxonomy): Bacteria > Pseudomonadota > Alphaproteobacteria > Acetobacterales > Acetobacteraceae > Rhodopila. Next base: position 1,608 of record JARLIN010000364.1, read on the forward strand.
CGGCAACCCGTACGCGGTGATCCCGGGCGGCCAGCGCCAGCGGACCCTGGCGTATCGCTTTGGCGTCAACCTGGTGATGTACGCGCTGACCGGAAACTACAAAGGCGATCAGGTCCACGTGCCGGCCATCCTGCAGCGGCTGGGGCAATGATGCGCCCGGAACAGGTCATCGCCGCTGTCCGCTTCGATCCGCTGCTGCCGGTCTGGATACTGGCCGTTCTCGGCGTGCTGTCTCTGGCCATCGTGGCGCTGGGCGTCTGGCGGCGTGGCCGGGGCACCCTGTTGCGCCTCGCCGCCTTCGCCGTGCTGCTGCTGTGGCTGACCGGGCCCCGGCTGGTCCAGGAAACCCGGCAGTCGTTGCGCGATATCGGACTGCTGGTGGTGGATCAATCGGCTTCCATGCAGGTCGGCGACCGTGCGCGCCTGGCGGACGCTGCCCGCCAGTCGATTGAGGCGCAGGCAAGTCATCTGTCCGATCTGGAACTGCGCACCATCACCGTGCCGGAATCCGGCAATGCTGGCACCCAGTTGTTCGCCGAGGTGGACAAGGCGCTCGCCGACATCCCGCGGTCCCGGTTGGCCGGCACGATCGCGATCACGGACGGGCAGTTGCATGATGTGCCGGGGGCGCCCCCCGGTGGCGCGCCGCTGAACCTGCTGCTGACCGCCAAGGGCGAGGAAACCGACCGCCGCCTGCGTGTCATCGAGGCGCCCGGCTACGGCATCGTCGGCAAATCCGTCACCCTGCGTGTTGCGATCGACGACCTGGGCGTGATCGGCCGCAGCGGTCCCGCCACCCTGACCGTCCGCCGCGATGGGCAGCCATTTCGAGTCGAAAGCGTCCCGGTCGGCGTGGAACAACGGATCGAGGTGCCGATCACCCGCGCCGGCCCCACGGTGATCGAGATGTCCGCGAGCCCGCTGGCCGGGGAAGTGTCCCAGTTGAACAACCGCGCCGTGGTGGAGATCAACGGCGTGCGCGACCGCCTGCGCGTGCTGCTGATCTCGGGCGAGCCGCACCAGGGCGAGCGCACCTGGCGGCGGCTGCTGAAGGCCGATCCGTCCGTGGATCTGGTGCATTTCACCATTCTGCGCCCGCCGGAGAAGGACGACCGCACGCCGCTCAATGAGCTGGCGTTGATCGCCTTCCCGGTGCGGGAGTTGTTCGTCGATAAGATCGGCGAGTTCGACCTGATCATTCTCGACCGCTTCCAGAACCGCGGCCTGCTGCCGCTGCCGTATCTGGCGAACATCGCCAACCGGGTGCGCCAGGGCGGCGCCCTGCTGATGAGCGTCGGCCCCGAGTTCTCCGGCGCCACCAGCCTGGCTTCCACACCGCTTGGGACGGTCCTGCCCGGCGGGCCGGCGCGGACCAACGCCGTGGTGGACGGCCCGTTCCGGCCGTGGGTCACGGATCTGGGCCAGCGCCATCCGGTCACCGAGGGACTTCCGGGTGCCAATCCGGCCGGTGAAGACGCGAAAGGGCCGGATTGGGGACCGTGGTACCGGCGGATCGATCCGGGTTCGGTGAGCGGCGAAGTGCTGCTGCGCACGCCGGACGGACAGCCGCTGCTGGCGCTGGACCGGGTCGATCAGGGCCGCACGGCGCTGCTGCTGTCGGACCAGATCTGGCTGTGGTCGCGCGGGCATGAAGGTGGCGGACCTCAGGCCGAACTGCTGCGGCGGATCGCACATTGGCTCATGCAGGAGCCGGACCTGGAGGAGAACGCGCTGACCGCCCGGGTGACCGACGGGCGGTTGCGGATCGAAAGCCGCTCCACCGATCCGGGGCCGCCGGCGGACGTGGTGGTGACCGATCCGGACGGCAAGAAAGAGACTGTGACGCTGCATGAGGATTTGCCTGGACGCGCGACGGCGATGCGTTCGGCGCCGGTCCCTGGCGTCTGGCAGGTAACGCAGGGTCAGAGGTCGGCTTATGCCGCCGCGGGGGCGGCCAACCCACCGGAAATGGCCGACCTGCGCGCGACGGCGAGCGTGGCCGGACCATTGGCGCGGGCGTCAGGCGGCGGGGTGCATTGGCTGGCCGGGGCCGAGGTGCCTGAGTTGCGCCGGACCGAAGAAGATCGGGCGGCGTCGGGCAGCGCCTGGATCGGGTTGCAGCGGCGGCATGATCATGTGGTGACCGGTGTGGCGGCGCTGGAGCTGCTGCCAGGATGGATTTCGCTGCCGTTGATGATCGGGTTGCTGGTGCTGGCCTGGCGGCGCGAGGGACGGTAGGGGCGCGAGGTTCATGAGCGCGGACGTAGGCAGGAGGAATATGCACCGCTCCTTTTGCGTTATGGCAGGGCATAGGCGCTGACTTAAGAGAACGGGCACGGAGCTTTACTTTTGTGTCATGGCCGGGCCTCGCCCGGTCTTGACAAAGTAGGGTAACCCAGTCGCTTAGAACACTGAATCAGCGCCTATGGGCGCGTGAGCGGACCATAATACCAGCCCGCGCAAAGACCAACACACCGGCCGCTGTCCCATGGTCGTCCTGGCCGGACTTGATCCGGCCCCGTGCCGGATCAACTCATTGATAAACAACCATTTACCGAGGTGCAACGGGTGCCCGGATCAAGTCCGGGCATGACGTGGAGGGAATACCAGCGAAAAGTCAGTGTCAACGTGACCGGACCATAATGCAACAGGAATGACTTCCGCCCTATTCCGCCGCACGCATCGCGGGGGTGTAGGCCGGGATGTCCGCGCGCAGCTTTGTGTCCATCGGCTTCGGCCACCACCGATGCTCCCACTCCGAATAGAATTTCTTCAGGGTGGGCATGACCTTTTCGGCGAACAGCCTGGTGTTGTACCGGGTCAGGTCCTTGTTCATGTTACCAAACTGCATCAGCAGCATCAGGTTGCCGACGTTCAGGTTCTCGGCCAGCTCGACGATCTGTTCCGTTACCTGGCTGGGTGTGCCGATGACGATATACCCGGCATCGACGAGATCCTTCATCTCGGTCGGACGCGCGACGGACTTGGCCGCGGCGGCACTGACCTGGCTGGTCAGGCCAAAGCGCATCGTTGCTTCGGTGGAGTATCCCGGCGGGGCAGCGAAGCGCGGGTCGATGTGCAGGCAGCGGCCGAAGAAGTACTCGGCGGCGTCCCGGTACATGTCCAACGCCTGATCGCGAGTTTCGGCAACGCAGACGGTCTGCGCGAAGCCGGCGCGGTACGGGTTGCGGTCCTTGCCGAGGCGGTCCATTTCCGCCCAGAACCCGTCCATCGTCGCCTTGCCGACCTTGTGTCCGTAATAGGACAGGTAGCAATAGACATAGTCCATTTGGGCGCACCACTGCCACGTTTCGATCGAGCCGCCGCCCGGAATCCAGACCGGCGGATGCGGCTGCTGGACCGGACGCGGCCAGATATTCACGTAGCGCTGCTGGTTGTAGCGGCCGTTGAAGGCGAAGGTGTCTTTCTCCTGCCACGCCTTCATGACCAGGTCATGCGCTTCCAGATAGCGGTCGCGCAACTGGCTGGGGTTCTGCCCATAGGCGAAACAATCATCCATCGGCGTGCCGACCGGGAATCCGGCGATCAGCCGGCCACCGGAGATCACGTCGATCATGGAGAACTCTTCCGCGACGCGCGTCGGCGGATTGTACAGGGCAAGTGAATTGCCCATGACGCAGATCGTCGCGTCCGTGGTGCGGCGGGCCAATGACGAGGCGATCAGGTTGGGCGACGGCATCAGGCCATAGCCGTTGGAGTGATGCTCGTTCACGCAGATCGCGTCGTAGCCGCAATCGGCGGCGTATTCGAGCTCATCCATGAAGTCGTTGTACATCAGATGCGCGCGCTTCGGGTCAAACAGCGACGAATGGATATCGACCCAGACGGACGGATGCTTCTGTTTGAAGTCATCCGGCAGCTCCGTGTACGGCATCAGATGAAACCACATCAGCTTCATGGCGCGTTTCCCATCCCGGTGAGGCTACTGGTGAGTAGCCTATCCCGGGCGGCGCGGCAATCAAGCGGTCATTTTCCTGATTCGTTCTGCCGTCGCGGTTCGTCCTTCGTGGCATCGGGCTTAGGCGTGGGCTTGGGAGTCAAACGGGGTTCGGCTGGGCCGGAGATGACGTCGAAATCGAAACTGGTGCGTTGCATGGGAAGCTCCTTGGTTTGGGACCGAGGGCCATTCCATCTTCGGCGGATTTCGCAACGAGGGGGTAGAAAAACGAAAGCCGCCTGGATGGGGCGGCTTTTGGGTCTTGCTACGGGTGCACGATCCTAGGCCGCCGGTGAATACCAGCGGTACCAAAATCGCGAGGCGGACAATAATGCA
>JARLIN010000365.1 GCA_031291715.1 Rhodopila sp.
GCCGGTTCCGCCGTCCAGCCCCGACGGCACATCGACCGCCACCACCCGCCGCGCTGCCTGGAGCGTATCGGCGACCAGGCCGGTGACGGGGCGGGTGAGGCCGGCACCGAACACCGCGTCGATCACCACATCCGCGCGTGCCGCCTCGGCCGGGTCGAATGGCACCATCGGCCCACGCCATAATTGTGCCGCGCCGGCCGCATCCGCCCCCTCGCGCGGCGGCACGAGTGCGGCCACGCCCACCGGCCAACCCTCCTGCCGCAGCAGGCGCGCCGCCACGTAACCGTCGCCGCCGTTATTCCCCGGCCCGGCGAGGACCAGCACCCGGCAGCGTCCGATGTGCCGCATCACGGCGCGCGCGACGGCCCGGCCCGCGGCCTCCATCAACCCCGGCCCAGGGGCGCCCAGCACGGTGGCCGCACGATCCGCGCGCCCCATTTCCTCGGGCGTCAGCAATTCCGCTCGACCCCGCAGCCGGCGGATCAGGTCAGGATCGAAGGCCATGCGGCGAGCCTAAACCATTTCCAGGCTGACTGTACAGCCTGGACATAGTCTATCTCTTTGTTTGATCGCATGACTCACATGCTTTGAACGTTCCGCTCAGCGCGATCATGCTCTGGCAGGCCGCGCGCCTTGCGTCTCAGGCGGCGCGGGTCAGCCGCTTCACGAAGGCGGAAATCCGGTGCCGGCGCAGTTCGCTGCGCGCCTTGTCGTCCGTCGTCATGTAATTGAGCTGCACGCTGTAGCGCTGCCCGACGAACTGCCGGTGGCCATGCCAGGTGGTCGGGCCGTTCGGGAAGATCAGCAGCGTGCCGTTCACCGGCGGGACCTCGACGGCGAAATCCTCCAGGTCGTTCGGCCCGCGCAGCAGGCGAAGGCAGCCCTCCTGGCGGCTCCAGGCGTCGGTTTCCCGATTCAGGTAAAGCAGCACCGTCACCCGCTTGGCCAGCGAGTCGCAGTGGATGCGGCCGTCCCGGTCGCTGGTCCAGCCGCGCAACGTCACCATGGTGGGCGAATCGTGCAGGTCGAGATCGAACAGACGCTCGATCGCGGCGCGCAGCAAGGGGCCTTCCATCGCCTCCATCAGCGCCGCCGCGTTGCGGCCGAGCTTGACGGCGTCAACCGGGAAGGAGCCGCGTTTGCCGAGCGGCGGCAGGTCGGCCAGCACGGCGTCCAGGCTCGCCGGCGGCACGAACGCCGGGACGACGACATGCGGGAAGGGATCGGTCGCGACCGGTGTGGCGGTCAGCCTGGCGTAATCGAGTTCGATCATGACGACGCGCGGCTTAGCAGCAAAGCCTCGGTCAGGTCGAGAAGGTCGTCGGGCCAGTACTCGTCGGGTCTGGGGCGCGCGGGGTGCAGCCCGGGATCGGGCCGGCAGGTCAGCACCGGCATCACCCAGCGGATTGGCAGCGACGCGCGTCCGTCTGCCGCGCCCAGCAAGGCGCCGGCGATGGCGGCATTGGTGTCTGTATCCCCGCCACGGCTGACGGTTTCGATCAGGGCGCGTTCCACCGGCGCGCCGGCTGCCAGGTGGTAGAAGGCGTTCTGCAGCGCGATCACCACCCAGCCCATATGGCGTTGGAAATCGTCTGGGGGCACGCCGGCGGCAGCCTGCCGCAGGGCGTGGGCGACCACGGCATCGCCGGCGCCGACACGCAGCGCGGTCTCCATCATCCCGCGCCGATCGGCCCCCAGCAGGGCGACCGAGATCGCGGCGGCGAAGGCCGCGCATGCGGTCCGGCACACCGGATGCGGATGGGACAGCCCGGAGTCCTCGCTCGCGGTCCGTGCGGCCTCATCCGGATCGGCCGCCCAGACGCCGATCGGCGCGATGCGCATCAGCGAGCCGTTGCTTTGACTGTTGCGGTCGGCGTTGTTCCTGGCGGCCTCGGCCTTGTCCATGAGCGCCGATGCTGCCGGGCGGAACGCCAGGGCCGTGGAATGTCCGCAGTCGAATGGCGCGCTGGCGTACCAGCGTCCGTAGGCGGCCGCCGCGTCCTCGGGATCGTAGCGGCCTGTTCGCACCAGGCTGCGCGCGAGCGTCAGCCCGAGTTCCGAATCATCGGTCGGCTGGCCCGCCAGCGTCTGCCACACGGGACTGTTCGCCAGATCACGCACGCCGTCCGGGTAGGCGGCGCTGATCGCCGCGGCATCCTGGAATTCAACCTGCGACCCCAGGCTGTCGCCGATCACGAGACCGAGCATGCAGCCTAGCGCGCGGTCGAAGCGCTGGTCCTCGGCCGCACGAGGCCAGGTCAGCGTGACCTTCGGCTCGCGCCGGGTTTCGGTGCTGCCGCGCCAGGTGCGGGCACGCAGGGCAGCGACCGCATCCGGGGCGCCGCCAAAGCAGGCGAAGGGACGGCTGTCGCCATCCTCCCCGTACGTCACCGGCACGCCGTCCTCGGCGACCAGCACGCCGCCAGCCGCGGTCAGCAGCGCATGACCGGCGGCGATGTCGTGAGCGTTGACCGGGCGTAGCGTGACGGTGGCGATGCCATCCCCCACCGCGACCCGTGCCAGGCGATAGGCGATGGACGGCAGCGGCATGAACCGCGCCGGCGCGCAGGCGGTGCTGTTCCAGATTGGCCGCTGACCGGCGCCGTGGTTGAGAAAGACCACGTCGGTCGCGGTCAGGCGTCGGCGGCTCAAGTCGATCGTTACTGGGCTGCCGTTGCGGGTGATTTCGCCGCCTTCGGCCCATGCGATCAGGTCGGGCCCGCGGTCGGGGCTCGTGGGGGCATAGACCACACCCAGCACCGGCGTGCCGTGGCGCAGCAACGCGACCGAGACGGCGCTGCCGCGGCGTCCCTCCAGGAAAGCGCGGGTGCCGTCGTGGGGATCGACGACCCAGCAATAGCCGTTTGCCTCGGCTGCCAGCACGCCGGCCTCCTCGCCGACGAAGCGCGCCGGCAGCAGCGCGGTCAGGCGTTCCCGCAGGAACAGTTCGATCTCGTGGTCGATCGGCGAGGTGTCGTGGTCGCTGGAGCGCGGTCCGTCCGCCCGGCTGAACTCGGCGGCGAGCCAGGAACCGGCCTGTTTTACAAGGCCGATCGTGTTGTCCAGGATGGGGGGCAGGGATGAGATCGTCATGGGACTGAAGAGTCTAGGCGTTCGCGGCGGGACACGCTATCTGCACCCGTGCCCGCCATGGATAATCTCACCTCTTCCCTCTTGAATCAGGAGGCCGGTCCCTTGCCGGCCTACCGCGCGATGGTCGCCAACGGCTCGCTGGCGCCCGATCCGGCGCAGGCGATGGCTGCCGAACGTCTCCAGGATTTGTGGGAGCGGCTGCGCGGCTATGACCCCAGTCCGGCTCCGGCGACGGGTGGCGGTTTTCTGTCACGTTTGATGCGCCGACGTCATGCCGAGGAATACATGCCGACCGGCCTGTATCTGGTGGGTGAAGTCGGGCGCGGAAAGTCCATGCTGATGGACTTGTTCTTCGATACGGCCGATGTGGCCCGTAAGCAGCGTATCCACTTTCACCGGTTCATGCAGACAGTGCATGCGCGAATCCATGGGTGGAAAAAAGCCCACCCCGGCGGCACCGACCCGATCCCGCCGCTGGCGGACCGGATCGCCACGGACGCGGCGTTGCTGTGCTTCGACGAATTCCAGGTCAACGATATCGCCGACGCGATGATCCTGGGGCGGCTGTTCCAGGCGCTGTTCGACCGCGGTGTGGTGGTCGTGACAACCTCGAACACAGCGCCGGACGACCTGTTCAAGGGCCAGCCTGGCCGCGATGCGTTTCTGCCGTTCATCGCGCTGATCAAGCAGCGGCTGGAATTGCTGGTGATGAATGGCGGCCGCGATTACCGGCGGGAGCGGATGCGCGGCCTGCGCACCTGGCTGGTGCCAGCGGATGAGATGTCCCGCCGCGAACTGGACAAGGCGTTCCTGCGGCTGACCGGCGGTTCGGCGATCCGGCCGGTGACCCTGACGGTGATGGGACGTGAGCTGGTCGTCCCCCAGGCCGCCGACGGTGTGGCCCGCTTCGATTTCGACACGCTTTGCAACACCGCGCTTGGTGCCGGCGACTACCTGGCGATCGCAACGAATTTCCACACGCTGGTGCTGGACGGCATCCCGCGCCTGTCACCGGACAATTACGACCAGGCGCGGCGGTTCATCGTGCTGGTGGACACGCTGTATGATCAGCGGGTCAAGCTGATCGCATCGGCCGATGCGGCCCCGGACAAGCTGTATCAGCGGGGCGAGAACGCGAAGATGTTCGAACGCACCGCGTCCCGGCTGGACGAGATGCAGAGCGAGGACTGGCTGGGCCTGACGCATCTGACGTGAGCGGCGATGTCCGATGTGTCATGGCCGGCGCAGGCCGGCCATCCACGACTTGCAGAGCTTGATGCATTCAAGTCATGGGTGACCGGGCCAGGCCCGGTCATGACACGAGGAAAGAGCCAGACGATCGACCGTGGAGGCATGTCCTGCCATGAGGACACGGTCTAGCAGGCCCTAAGGGAAGGGATGCCGCTCGATGGACTTGTCATTGAGGGAGCGCTCGGGCGGCCCCGCCACGCGACCGACATCAAAATGAAATTTGCTGTGGCGCTTGGCAACGGCTTGTCTCACGGCGATACTGTTCCCCACGGGACGCTGATGCGGCTGTCCAGCGGGGGGATTACGAATGATCGGTCTGGTGCGCCTAGCCCTGCGCCGGCCTTACACGTCTGCGATCGCCGCGTTGCTCGTCGTTCTTCTCGGCGCGCTGTCGGTTACGCGGATGATCGTCGATATCTTTCCCGTCATCGACATCCCGGTCGTCCTGGTCGTCTGGAACTATCCCGGCCTGACCACCGAAGACATGGAGCGGCGCGTCGTCTTCATCAGTGAGCGCGCTTACTCCACCACCGTCAACGGCATCTCCCGCATCGAGTCGCAATCGATCCCGGGCACCGGCATCCTGAAGGTCTATTTCCAGCCGGGAACGGAAATCGGCGGCGCCATCGCGCAGATTTCGTCGGTGAACAACTCGATCCTCCGCAGCGCACCCCCAGGCATGCAGCCACCGGCGGTGATCCAGTTCAACGCTTCCAACGTGCCGGTCGTGCAGCTGACGATGTCGTCGAAGACGCTGACCGAGCAGCAGATCTACGACTACAGCCTGAATTTCATCCGGGTGAAGCTGTTCACCATTCCCGGCCTGTCCACACCCGGACCGTTCGGCGGCAAGCAGCGGCAGATCAATGTCGATGTCGATCCGGGCCTGCTGTCGGCGAAGGGCTTCTCGCTGACCGACGTTGTGAACGCGTTGCAGGCGTCGAACGTCATCGTGCCCGCCGGCACCGCCCGGATCGGGGAGCGCGAATACAACGTCCAGCTCAACTCCAGCCCCTCGGCGGTGGAGCGCTTCAACGACCTGCCCATCGGCGTGTTCGACGGGCGGCCCGTTACCATCGGCGATGTCGGCCATGTCAGCGACAGCTTCGCCAATCAGGCCAACATCGTGCACGTCAACGGCAAGCGCGCGGTTTATCTGGCGATCTTGAAGCACGCCGACGCCTCGACGCTCGCGGTGGTGGATGCGACCCGTGCGGCACTGCCGGAAGTGCAGGCGGCCGCACCCAACGGGCTGGAGCTGAAGTTGGACTTCGACCAGTCGGTCTTCGTCCGGGCCGCGGTGGAGAACGTGGTCCACGAGGCGATCATCTCGTCCATTCTCGTCTCGGTGCTGATCCTGGTCTTCCTGGGAAGCTGGCGAAATACGGTCATCGTCTCCGCCTCGATCCCATTGTCGGTATTCGCCGGGATCATCGGGTTGTTCCTGACCGGCAACAGTATCAACCTGATGACCCTGGGCGGCCTTGCGCTGGCGATTGGCCTGCTGGTCGACAATGCCACGGTCACGATCGAGAACATCCACCGCAACCTCATGCTCGGCAAGAAGCTGACGGTGGCGATTCTTGACGGCGCCGGTGAGGTCATCCAGCCGCTGACCGTCGCCACGCTGGCGATCTGTATCGTGTTCTTCCCGGTCGTCATGCTGTTCGGCGTGGCGCGCTATCTGTTCATTCCGCTGGCCGCCACGGTGGTGTTCTGCATGCTCGCGTCCTACGCGCTGAGCTTCACCGTGGTGCCGAGTTTTGCCCGGCTGCTGCTAGCCTCGGACAAAACTCATCATGGTCCGCCCAAGGGCTTCTTTGGGCTGTTCGATCGCGGGTTTGAGCGGTTTCGCCGCGGCTACTGGTGGATGCTGGAGGGCACGCTGCGAAACCGCGGTCTGGTGCTGGCCTGTTTCGGCGTCCTCTTGGTTGTGACGGGTGCGGTGGCCGGCACGATCGGGCTCGATTTCTTCCCGAGCGCCGATGTCGGGCTGATCAAGCTGCACTATCGGGCGCCGCCCGGAACGCGCATCGAGGAAACCGAGCAGCAGGTCTTGCAGGTAGAGGACGCCGTCCGGCGGATCATTCCGGCGGACGAACTCGACACCATCAACGACACCGTCGGCGTGCCATCATCGTTTAACCTGGCATTCGTCCCGAGCGATAATGTCGGGGCGATGGATGCGGAAATACTGATCTCGCTGAAAAGCGGCCATCATCCGACGATCGACTATATCCGCGCGATCCGCAGGAGGTTGCCGGATCAGTTTCCGGGCAGCGTGTTCTACTTCCAGACCGCGGATATCGTTAGTCAGGTGCTGAACTTCGGGCTGCCGGCGCCGATCGACGTGCAGATCCAGGATGTGAACTTCGACCGGTCATATGGCCTGGCGCAGCAGCTTGTGCAGCGGATGAAGACCATTCCGGGCGTGGCCGACCCGCACATCGTGCAGGTGCTGAACTATCCGGGGCTGCAGATCGACGTCGATCGGATGCGGGCCGCCAAGCTGCGGGTTTCGCAGCGCGACGTGGCCAGCAATATGCTGACGTCGCTGTCCTCGTCCGTCCTCGTTTCGCCGAATTTCTTCCTGAACCCGCAGAACAATGTGAACTACTCGGTGGCGGTGCAGACGCCGCTATCCCAGATCAAGACGTTGGATGACCTGCTCAGTACGCCGGTGAGCGCACCCGGTCCGTTGACCGCGGCGGACCCGGCGGGGCTGCCATCCGCGCCGGTGATGCGGCTGGGCGACGTCGCAACGGTCTATCCGCGCTCCAGTCTGGAATCGGTGAACCACTACACGGTGCAGCGCGAGCTCGACATCGCCGCCAATATCGATGGGCGCGACCTGGGGGCCACCGCCGCCGACATCCAGGCGGCGATCAACGACATCAGCAAGGGGCTGCCGATCACGACGCATATCGACATCCGCGGGCAGAACGAGGTGATGCAGGCCTCGTTCCGCAGCCTTGGGCTGGGCATGATCCTGGCGGTGATCCTGGTCTATGCGCTGCTGGTCATCCTGTTCCAGTCGTGGGTCGATCCGTTCATCATCATGATGGCGGTGCCGGGCGGTCTGATGGGGATCATCTGGATGCTGGCGGTCAGCGGCACGACGATCAACGTCGAATCGCTGATGGGTTCGATCATGACGATTGGCATCTCGGTGTCGAACTCCATCCTGGTGGTGAGCTTCGCGAATGACCTGCGTGCGCGCGGTGATCAATCCGTGACCGAGGCGGCGATCGGTGCCTGCACGATCCGGTTGCGTCCGGTCCTCATGACCGCCCTTGCGATGATCATCGGCATGCTGCCCATGGCGCTCGGCCTTGGCGACGCGGGCGAGCAGAACGCGCCGCTGGGTCGCGCGGTCATCGGCGGGCTGATCGTGGCGACTTTCGCCACACTGTTCATCGTGCCGATCTTCTATACGTTACTGCGGCGCAAGCCGCCCACCCTGCACACACTCGATGCGCGCTTCGCCGCCGAGGCGGCCGACACCGGAGAAACCCCGCATGGCTAGACGTGGTCGTTTCGGCTCAGTCCTGCTGCTTCTGGCTGGCGTGCTGGTGATTGGCGGCGCCGCGCTGGGCGCCTGGCGCATGTGGTACGACAAGGACGCCGCATTGTCGGCATCACGTCAGGCGCTGGCCGAGGGCGTCTCACGCGGGCCTGTGGTCCAGGTGGTGCAGGTGACGGAAGGACCAAAGGAGCGGCTGATCCAGCTTCTTGGCGATACGCGGCCGTATCAGACGGCGACGCTGTACAGCAAAGTCAGCGGTTACGTGACGGCTATCGCGGCGGATCGCGGCGATCGCGTGAAAGCCGGTGACCTGCTGGCAACGGTGTCGTCGGTGGAGACCGACCAGCAATACGAGTCCGCGCTGCGCGACCTGGAAAACAAGAAGCGCAACTGGGACAGGGCGAAGGATCTGGTGGCCCACGGCTGGACCTCGCTGCAGGCGGCGGACGCCGCGGAAACCGCCTACACCATGGCGCAAGCCGCGGTCACGCAGAACGCCACGCTGAAATCGTATGAGCAGATTCGCGCCCCGTTCGACGGCGTGGTGACGGCACGCTTCGTCGATGTCGGCGCCCTGGTGCAGAATTCAACGACGAACAAGACCAGCAACCAGCCGGTGCTGACGATCTCGGACGAAACCCGGCTGCGGGTCGATGTGTTTGTGGAACAGCGCGACGTGCCGTTCGTGCATGTCGGCGATCTGGCCGATGTGGCCGACGGTGCGAATTCCACCCGCAAGGTGAAGGCCCGTATCGCGCGCACGTCGAACGAACTGGACCCGCGCACCCGCACGTTGTTCGTGGAACTGGACGTCGATAACGCGGACCACTTCCTGGTGCCGGGCAGCTTCGCGTATGTGACTCTGCATATACCGGTTCGCAGCTATCCGGAGGTGCCGGTGGCCGGGCTGATTGTGCGTGGCACCCGCACGATGATCGCGGATCTTGATAGCGACCAGACGGTGCACCTGCGTCCGGTGACCGTGGCGTCCACTGATGGCATTCATGCCATGCTGGCCGAAGGAGCGAGGGTCGGTCAGAATGTGGCGATCAATCTGCCCGACGAGATCGGTGACGGCGGGCGGGTGCAACCGGCTAAATAGACCGGCCTGCTCCAACGGGCCGCGGGAGGAAAACGATGACGACCACACGTCGCCAATTTCTTGGCGCGTCCACTGCCGCGATGGCCTTGCCGTCGCTCGCCAGGGCTGCGTCCGGCCGCGTATTGAAATTCATCCCGCAATCCGACCTGACCGTCATCGATCCGGTTTGGACGACCGCCTACAACACGCGCAATCACGGCTACATGGTCTTCGACACCCTGTTCGGCATGGACGCGCAGTATCGCATCCAGCCGCAGATGGTCGGCGCCGTGCGGATCGAGGACGATGGCAAGCGCTGGGAAGTGGTCCTTCGCGACGGGCTGGTGTTCCACGACGGTGAGAAAGTCCTGGCGCGAGACTGTGTCGCCTCGATCCGGCGCTGGGCGGCGCGGGACGCTCTTGGCGGCGTGCTGATGAAGACCACGGACGAGTTGTCCGCGCCGGATGACCGTACGATCCGGTTCCGGTTGAAGAAGCCGTTTCCCCGACTGCCATATGCGCTGGGCAAGACCTCTACGCCGATGTGCGCGATGATGCCGGAGCGGCTGGCGTCGTTCGATCCTTTCAAGCAACTTGGCGAACTGGTCGGCAGCGGACCGTTCCGGTTCAAGGCGGATGAACGGGTGTCGGGTTCCCGGGCGGTCTATGAACGGTTCGACCGCTATGTCCCTCGGCCGGATGGCACGCCGGGTTGGACGGCGGGGCCGAAAGTCGTGTCGTTCGACCGGGTCGAGTGGATCACCATCCCGGACGAGGGCACTGCCGCCGGTGCCATGCAGGCCGGCGAGATGGATTGGTGGGAAATCCCGACCGACGACCTGCGTCCGGCGCTGCTGCGGGCCGGCCATATCCAGGTCGCGGTCAAGGACCCGACCGGCGTTATCGGCTTCCTGAAAATGAACTGCCTGCAGCCGCCCTTCGACAATCCGGGCGTTCGCCGGGCGCTGCTGGGGGCGTTCAGCCAGGAGGATTTCGTGACCGCGATCGCCGGGACCGATCCGAAGATGTGGCGGACCGGCGTGGGGGTGTTCTGTCCCGGCACCGAGCTGGCAAACGATGTGGGTATGGAGGTCCTGACCTCCCCGCGCGATCTGGCGCGGGCCAAGGCGGCCATGAAGGAGGCGGGTTATGCAGGTCAGACCGTCGCGATGATGGTCGCGACCGACACGCCGTACCGCAAGGCAATGGGCGATGTCGGTGTGGATGCGATGCGCAACGCCGGCATGACGGTGGACTACCAGGCGATGGATTGGGGCACCGCCATCGCTCGGCGGGAGAACAGGGGACCAATCGACAAGGGCGGATGGAGCGGGCTGTTCACCACTCTATCGGGGCTCGACCTGCAGGTGCCATCCGGTCACGCGTTCCGCACCAGCGGCGAAACCGGCTGGTTCGGCTGGGCGAGCAGCCCGACGATCGAGGCGTTGCGCGGGCAGTGGCTGGACGCCGACGATCTGCCCACACAGAAACGAATCGCCCAGGACATCCAGCGGCAATGGTGGATTGATGTCCCGCACATCCCGATTGGCCAATGGTTCCAGCCCACCGCATGGCGCGACACCTTGGAGGGGATGCTGGACGGGTTTCCGGTCTTTTGGGGTGTGAAGCGCAGTTAGGCTTCGAGGAAATAACCGTGCCAAGCGCCGCATGGCCATTCGACATCGCCATGACGTTGAGGGGCAGGAGCGCCGGCCCTTGGCGGGGCGTGGGCGGGGTTCCGCCCTTGCTGCACCGCACCGTCTTGCCGCGTTCGGCGTGATAGGCTAGCAAGCGCTCGACCTTCCGGGCCCCCAATTTCCCGGCCCCAGTCTCGGGTGGCGTCTCGGCAGGCCCGTTTCATACCACCCGGCGCCGCTACTGCGCCCTCGGAAGGATTTCCCTATGGCCCGCAACAAGATCGCCCTGATCGGCGCCGGTAACATCGGCGGCACACTCGCCCACCTGATCGGCCTGAAGGAGCTTGGCGACGTCGTGCTGTTCGACGTGTTCGGCGGCGTCGCGGCCGGCAAGGCCCTGGACATCATGCAGTCGGGCCCGGTCGAGGGATTCGACTCCGCCATGTCCGGCGGATCCGACTACGCCGCGATCAAGGACGCCGACGTGGTGATCGTTACCGCCGGCTTCCCGCGCACCCCTGGTATGTCGCGCGACGACCTGATCGGCAAGAACGCCGGCGTCATCGCCCAGGTCGCCGAGGGCATCAAGACCAACTGCCCGAATGCATTCGTCATCTGCATCACCAACCCGCTTGATGCGATGGTATGGGTGATGAAGGAGAAGTCCGGCCTCCCGGCCAACAAGGTCGTCGGCATGGCCGGCGTGCTCGACAGCTCTCGTTTCCAGTTGTTCCTGGCGCAGGAATTTGGCGTGTCGGTAAAGGACGTGACCGCCTTCGTGCTGGGCGGCCATGGCGACACCATGGTGCCGCTGACCCGTTACTCCACCGTCGCAGGCATCCCGGTGCCCGACCTGATCAAAATGGGCTGGAGCACGCAGGCGAAGATCGACGCGATCGTCGAGCGCACCGCGAATGGCGGCGGCGAGATCGTCAAGCTGCTGGAACGCGGCAGCGCCTTCTACGCACCGGCGGCCTCCGCGATCGCGATGGCCGAGGCTTACCTGAAGGACAAGAAGCGCGTCCTGCCTTGCGCCGCCTACCTGACCGGCCAGTACGGCATCAACGACATGTATGTCGGCGTCCCGGTCGTCATCGGTGCCGGTGGCGTGGAAAAGATCGTCGAAATCGAGCTGAATCCGACCGAAAAGGCGGCCTTCGACAAGTCCTGCGGGGCGGTGAAGGAACTGATCGAGGCTTCCCGCAAGCTGATCGGCTAAGGGACCCGGCATGAATATCCATGAGTATCAGGGCAAGGAACTGCTGAAACGCTACGGCGTCACGGTTCTGGATGGCCATGTTGCCTGGACGCCGGAAGAAGCAGAGGCGGCAGCCGCCAAGCTTCCCGGCCCGGTGTATGTGGTGAAGTCGCAGATCCATGCGGGTGGCCGCGGTGCCGGTCACTTCGCGGACGATCCGAACGGCAAGGGCGGCGTGCGACTCGCACGCTCCCCGGCCGAGGTCCGCGCCGCGGCCGAGGCGATGATCGGCCATACGCTGATCACCAAGCAGACCGGCCCGGCCGGTCGCCCGGTGCGGCGGGTCTATGTCGAGGCCGGGTGCGACATCGCCCGTGAATTGTACCTGTCGCTGCTGGTCGATCGGATCAGCGGGCGGGTCACCATCGTCGCCTCCACCGAAGGCGGGATGGAGATCGAGGAGGTCGCGGCCAACCATCCGGAGAAGATCCTGCGGGTGGGCGTCGATCCGGCCTCCGGCATCTCCGGCTTCCACGGGCGTCGGCTCGCGGCGGGCCTGGGGCTCAGCGGCAAGCAGGTCTCGGCATTCAGCAAATTCATCAACGGCATGTATGCGGCGTTCATCGCGCTGGACTGCGCGATCGTCGAGATCAATCCGCTGGTGGTGACCGGCGGCGGCGAGATCATCGCGCTGGATGCCAAGGTCAGCTTCGACGACAACGCGCTGTTCCGTCATCCGGAGCTGGAGAAGCTGCGCGATGAGGCGGAAGAAGACCCGAAGGAGCTGGAAGCCGCCAAGTTCGAGCTGAACTACGTGGCGCTGGACGGCAATATCGGCTGCATGGTGAACGGCGCCGGCCTGGCGATGGCGACGATGGACATCATCAAGTTGTACGGCATGTCGCCGGCCAACTTCCTGGATGTGGGCGGCAGCGCGACCAAGGAACGGGTCACCGCGGCGTTCAAGATCATCCTGTCGGACCCGAACGTCGAAGGCATCCTGGTCAATATCTTCGGCGGCATCATGCGCTGCGACATCATCGCCGACGGTGTGGTTTCCGCCGCGCGGGAGGTGCAGCTTTCTGTCCCGCTGGTTGTCCGGCTGGCCGGCACCAACGTCGATCTGGGCAAGGAAATCCTCGCCAAGTCGAACCTTCCGATCGTCGCCGCCGACAACCTGGCGGATGCCGCCGAGAAAATCGTCAAAGCCGTGCGGGAGGCTGCATAGATGGCCGTTCTTGTGAATGCCAATACAAAGGTCATCTGCCAGGGCTTTACCGGCGCGCAGGGCACGTATCACTCGGAACAGGCGATCGCGTACGGGACCAAGATGGTTGGTGGCGTGACGCCGGGGAAGGGTGGGACGACCCACCTGAACCTGCCGGTATTCGACACGGTGTGGGAATGCCGGGAGAAGACCGGCGCGGATGCCAGCGTGATCTACGTGCCGCCGCCGTTCGCCGCCGATGCGATCCTGGAGGCGATCGACGCCGAATTTCCGCTGATCATCTGCATCACCGAGGGTATTCCGGTGCTGGACATGGTGCGGGTGAAGCGCGCGCTGAGCGGATCGAAGTCGCGGTTGATCGGGCCGAACTGCCCGGGTGTGATCACGCCGGACGAGTGCAAGATCGGCATCATGCCCGGTCATATCCACAAGCGTGGCACTGTGGGAATCGTGTCGCGCTCGGGCACGCTGACCTATGAGGCGGTGGCGCAGACCACGGCGACGGGCTTGGGGCAGACAAGCTGCGTCGGCATTGGCGGCGACCCGGTGAAGGGCACCGACTTCATCGAAGTGCTCGAAATGTTCCTGGCCGATCCGGAGACGAAACAGATCATCATGATCGGCGAGATCGGTGGTCAGAGCGAGATCGACGCGGCCGAATTCCTGGCGAAGAACAAGGTGAAGAAGCCGACCGTGGGCTTCATCGCTGGTGCGGCGGCGCCTCCTGGCCGGCGCATGGGGCATGCGGGGGCGGTCATCAGCGGCGGCAAGGATACCGCGGCCGCGAAGATGGACGCGATGCGCAGCGCGGGTATTCATGTTGCTGACAGCCCCGCGGCGCTCGGCAGTACGATGGTCGAGGTTTTGAAGCGCTAAAATAAGGCTCTTCGACTGGATCCTCTGACCGGGGATCCAGTCGACCAATCTGAGGTGTTTGGACGGGTTCCGCCCGTCGGTTTGCCTGGGGGCGAACACCTGAATAATGGACGATGGTCGTGACCAACGTCTATATACCCCGATCGTGTGCCCTGCATCCGCGAATGCGTCGATGGTGCACGCCACGATAATGTCAGCAACGCCGTTTCAAAACATCGTAAGCTCCGACGTTTTGATTACCGATCCTCGATGATGAGGGTCGTATAGACAAGGGTATGGAGGCGGTTCCATCCGCCTCGGCTCGTGGAGCCAGCTTTTGTGATCCCGAGCGGCGGAAACATTAGCTCATGGGCATTCCCGATCCGTCATGGCCCGGCATCACTCTCGTTATGGCGCGGCGTAGCAATTGTCAAGGACCGGCATAACTCTCGTCATGGCCCGGCGCAGTCCACGGCATGGGACTGGATCAGGTGGTCCGGACTGGTGCCGGGCGATGACGAGAGTTACGCCGGTCCATGACGAGAATTGCGCCGAGCCATGACGGGCGGGGAACGGTCGTTCGTCAATCTTTCCCCAGTTTGGTATAAATCCAGATTCGATGCACTTGAAATAATTCTGTATATGGTAAAGTGTATATCGTCGTCTGAACAACGTTGCGGTAGGCGTTCGGTTATGCGAGGCAGGATCTCTGACAACCGGCCTTGCCGTCAGGTGTAACAATTATCAAAGGAAACGAATTGATGGACGCCAGGACCAACCGCCGCGCAGGTGACCCGCTCAATTCGCAAGGCGGCTCTGCCACGTCGGCATGGGACTTCGATGCCGCCAACCTGGCCGCCCTTGGCGTATTCCCCCTGGATGTGAGTAACGCACTCGCCGTTGCCGCCCCGGAAGCCTCTGCCTTTCCGTTGGTCCAGCAGGTCGTGTTCATCGAAGGCAATGTGCCGGATGCCCGCCAACTCGCGACGGGGGTCGCACCGGGGGTGCTCGCGGTTGTCCTTGACCCCGGGCAGGACGGGGTCGCACAGATGGCCGCGTTCCTGACACAGCACGGCATCAGCAATCTATCCGCGGTCGATATCGTCGCGCATGGTTCGGATGGGGCTGTGGCGCTGGGCAGCGCGACGCTCGATGTTGGGACGCTGGGACAATACCAGACCCAGTTGGCCGCGATCGGCGGGGCGCTGGCCCCCGGCGGCGCCATCCAGATCTATGGGTGCGATGTCGCGCAGGATGCTGCCGGCGTGGCGTTCCTGGACCAGTTGTCGGCCGGAACAGGCGGCGCCAGTGTTGCGGCCGCGTCGCATCTGGTTGGGTCGGCGGCGGGTGGCGGCAGTTGGGATTTGAATGTCGAAACCGGACCGGTGTCGGTTGCCGCCCCGTTCACCGCCGCGACAGAGGCGAGTTATCAGGGCGAGCTTGCCACCGGCTACATCTATTACGCTTTGTCCGATGGAAGCTCGACGGCGACATCCGCGGGTGACGCCATCGTACGGATGAACACGGATGGGACCGGTTCGACCACCATCGCGAGCGGCTTCACGAACCTTATCATGAGCATGGTGCTCGACGCCGCTGATAATAAGATGTTCGTGCTGGACAACACCGGGCAATTCCAGGGTTCCGCCACCGGAAACACCATATGGTCGGTCAACCTGACGACCGGTGCCGCGACCAAGATATTCACTGGCCAGACTTATGATAACAATAATGGGACGAGTGTCCCCATAGGTGTTCAGTTCGCCTACGATGCGGTCAACGGACTGATCTATTTCATGGAGGGGACGACCTCCACGGGCTCACGCCTGATGAGCATGAAAACCGATGGCAGCAACCTGACGACCGTGACTAGTTCGGCGGTTTCGTCATCGGCTACCGGCCTGGCGATCGACCCCACGGATAACCTCGCTTTTGTGCTGGACAGCACGACCGCGGATCGCGACATCTTCTCGGTTAATCTCACGACTGGCGCGACGACGAAGATTTTCCAGAATACCAGCGGCATTATGGGCCTTGGTGTGGCCTATAACCCCGCCGATGGCGACGTCTATTTCGTGCAAAGCCTCAATCTCTACAAGATCCCGGCAAATACTTCTAGCACGCTCAGTTCTGCCACGCTGGTTGCCAGTAACGTCGCAGGCTCCTCGGTCGCCTTCTTCTCGCTCGACCCGGCCAACGGCATCGCCTATGTCCGCGGTATCACGGGTGGCGTGACGCAATACAATCAGGTTGATTTGTCAACTGGTGCCGTAACGAAAATACTGGCGGAGCCAAGCGGTCAGTTTACGGGAGACAGCGCGGTATTCGCGCCAACGGCCCAAACGACCTTTTCTCCATCGGCGTCTTCGCCGGTGGCGGGTGGCGTGGGTGTGCCGGAAAGCGTTGCCATCAAGCTCGGCTTTACCGGCGCCGTCTACCAGGGAACCGCGAGCGGCTCGATCATCGTCCAGGATTTGACGACCAACAGCGTTGTTGAAACAATCGCGGTAAGCAGTCCACGGATCACCGGCTGGGGCACAAGCACTCTGACGATCCAGTCTTCTGGCGACCTTCCGCCCGACCAGCTCGCGGTGCAGTGGACCGCAGACGCCTTTCTGGATGGAAGCCTTACACCGCTTGCCGCTAATGCGTCCAATTCAGCATACAGCTTCACTGTTATCGTTTGTTTCTGTGCCGGCACCCTGATCGGCACGCCCGCCGGAGAGGTCCAGGTGGAGAAACTGCAGGCCGGCGACATGGTGCTGACCGCGCATAACGGTCCGCGGAAGGTCAAGTGGATCGGGACGGGCAAGGTGCTAGCCACGCGCGGCCGGCGCACCGCCGCGACCCCGGTGATCGTGCGCAAGGGTGCGCTGGCGGACAACGTGCCGAACCAGGACCTGCGTGTGACGAAGGCGCACGGGCTTTATCTCGATGGGGTGCTGATCCCGGTGGAGTTCCTGGTCAACCACAAGACGATCCTGTGGGACGACAGGGCGCAGGAGGTGGAAATCTACCACGTCGAACTGGACAGCCACGACCTGCTGCTGGCCAACGGCGCGCCGGCCGAAAGCTATCGCGAC
>JARLIN010000366.1 GCA_031291715.1 Rhodopila sp.
CAGGGGGTCGCAGACTTCCTGGCGGTGCTGGACACTGAGCGCAGCCTGCTCCAGACGGAGCAGCAATTGGCGCAAAGCACGACGGCGGTCTCGTCGAATCTCGTCGCGCTTTACAAGGCGCTGGGTGGCGGATGGGAGCGGGATATCCCGGAGGAACGGAAAACCGCCGCCAATTAGGATTTGTCGAGGCACGGAACCGGCCGGATCGACGCGCAAACGCACGGATACCATTCGGCGAAACGTTCCGGCTTTGACCGTTAACTGAAAATTAGCACCTCGCGGCGATAGTGGGCGCCGCATGTGGGCACGATCGACCCTGATCTGGTGGTTCCTGGTTCTGGCTTTGGCGGTCTGTCTCGCCGGCAGGGCCATGGCCGAGATGATGTCGGCCCTGTTTCCGGAAGGCGTGCCCGGCTACGACACCGACGCGGGCGTCACCGTTCAATCCCGCCTCCACCCTGAACAACAGCCGCTCGGCTTGCGCGAAGGCGTCTTCAGGGTCTCACCAACCCTCGACGAAGGGATGGGTTACACAAGTAACGTGCTGGCCGGACCGTACCGGCGTGGAAGCTGGGAGATCCTGACGGCACCCGCCCTGACGTTCGGATCGGACTGGTCGCGCGACGCCTTCGGCGCGATGTTTTCGGTCCAGGACACACGCTATCTCTCGCTGCCGAGCCAGAATCGCACGGATGGGGCCGCGTCCGCCGGCGGCCGGGTCGATATCGGCGAGGACCAGTTGACGCTGGCCGCGGCGCATTTGTCCCAGCACGAAGATCGCGGCCGGGTCGATACCATCGCCAGCGACAATCCGATCGCCTTCAAGATCGATGACGTCCGGGCTTCGTATGCGATGTCCTCGGGCCGCTGGAGCATCGCTCCCAGCGTGCAGGCCACGAACTGGACCTATGCCGGCACGACGATCATGGGCGTTCCCGCCAGCCAATCCTACCGTGACCGGATCGTGGTGCAGGGTGCCGCGACGCTACGGTACGAATGGGCGCCGTTGCGGAATATCCTGGTGATCCTCCGCGCCCTCGGCCAGGACTACACGCGAACGCCGATCGGCCAGCCCAGCCCGGACTCGGGCGGCTACCAGATGTTGGCGGGCCTGAATTACGACGACAACGCCGTCTGGCGCTGGCGCCTGCTGCTTGGCGGCGAAGCCCGCCGCTTCACCAGCCCGCTTTATACGCCGCGGAATACGTTCATCGCCGAGGCGGGGGCAGGGTGGTCGCCCACCGGCATGACCACGGTCAGCGCGACGATAAGCCGTGACACCGAGGACGCCGCGCAGGAAGGCGTCTCCGGCCTGGTTTACACGGCTGCGCGCCTGACAATCGACCACGAGTGCCTGCGCAATCTGCTGTTCAAAGCGTCGCTGGGACTGCAACAAGCCGACTTTTTCCAGGGCGGCCACCAGAGCGGCACCACGGCGAGCCTGGGGCTGACCTGGGTGATGAACCGCGGCATGCGTCTGTCCTTCACCTACGACCAGGCCGACCTTCATGGGGCCAGCATCCCGACCGAGGCATTGGCGACCGGCTACAGCCGCGGCGTCGGCCTGGTCACGCTGCGGCTGGGAATGTGACCGAGACGCTTTCCCTGCTCGGCCTGGATTTCGTCAGCCTGGACGTGGCCCAGGCGGCGGCCCGTATCGCCGCGCGTCCGGCCGATGCGCCGTTTGGCTATGTGGTCACGCCGAACGCCGACCATCTGGTGCGGCTGAGCCGCGATCCCAGGTTGCGGGCGCTCTATCGGAACGCGGCGTTCTGCCTGCTCGATTCACGCGTCGTCTCCGGGTTGGCTCGTCTGCTGAGGCTGCCGGCGCCGTCCGTAGCGCCGGGCAGCGACCTGACCGCGCATCTGCTGGCGCACCATCTTCGGCCCGGCGAGCGGATCACCATCGTGGGCCTGGCGCCGGAGCGCCTTCCCGCGCTGGTCGCCCGTTACGACCTTGCCATGCCAGCGCACCATAACCCGCCGATGGGCTTCGAGCACGATCCGGTGGCGTTCCAAACGGTGGTCGCGTTTGTCCGGGCGAACCCGGCACGGTTTGTTTTTCTCGCGGTTGGCTCGCCCCGGCAGGAAAACCTCGCCGCGGCCATCGCCGCCGGGGGCGATGTTACCGGCACCGGGCTTTGCATCGGGGCGAGCCTGGAATTCCTGTCGGGCGCACGCAGGCGGGCGCCAAGGGCGATGCGCCGGATGGGGTTGGAATGGCTGTTTCGCCTCCTGGCCGAACCGCGCAGGATGGCGCGGCGCTATTTGATCGACAGCCCTGGGGTCATCGCTCTGCTGTGGAAACAACGCCGACGCGGCCGAGCACTTCGCGCCTGAGGCGACGCAGCCAGGAGCCTCGGTGCGCATGGTCGTTGCGCCGCAGATAGGACTCGCCGGCACGCGGCATCCGCCGGATCGCGCGGCGCGGTCCCATGTCCCGAGCCGCCCGGATTGCGCGCAGTGTCTGCACCGGCAGACCGTTGCGAAGGCCCTTCAACAGGTAGCCGCAGATGCGTGGTGCCAGCACGAGCCAGCGGCGGCCCAGTTTCCGTTCGATATAGAGGCGGTTGCGGACGAAATAAAACCAGCGGTCGCCGGTCCAGCCGACACGCTGTTCGGGCGCGACCTTATGGCGGATGACAATGTCGCCGCGGTAGCGGACGCGCCAGCCCAATGCGATCGCGCGCAGGCAGAAGTCGAACTCCTCCCAGCAGAAGAACAGGGCGGAGTCATAGCCGCCGGCCTGTTCCCATGCGGTTCGCCGGATCGCATGTCCGGCGCCGACATAGGTGACCGTGTCGAAGCATTCCCCCGTGCAGGGCAGCAGGTTGGCGGGATAGCCCCAGGACGACAGGTCATCCATTCCATCCGAATGTATAACGATGCGGCAGCCGATCGCCGCCAGACGCGGTTCGGCGTCGAGCGCGGCCACCATGCGCGCCGCTGTATCGGGGCTGGCGAATTCGGCATCATTGTCCAGCGCGACGATGATCCGTCCGTGACCCAGTCCTGAGATCAGGTTGCGGCCGCCGGCCACGCCGAGATTTTGTCCGGCCGCCAATAGTGTGACGTTGCGGCGGTCACGGACCGAGTCCGTTAACCGTTCCAATGCGTCGGGACGGGAACCCTGATCCAGGATGAAAATGTGAGTCGAGACACCGGTTTGACCGCATGCGGATTCGATGGCGGCGAGGGTTTCATCTATCCGGTCCAACGCCAGGATAACGATGTCCGCATCGTAGCATCCCTGGGGACCCGCGGCGCCCGCTATCCGCCGCACGGTCATTCGGGACATTCCAGCGGCGGGATCGCCAGATAGGCCAGCCGCTTATTCTCCTTCCGCCCGCGGGAAACCGCGTCGAGGATCAGCCCGCAGGCCAGCGAAAGGAAAGCTAGCAGAACAAGCCCGGTGGACAGCACGGCGGTTGGCAAGCGGGGTACGAGGCCCGTGTGCAGAAACGCGATCACCACGGGTACGCCCAGGCTGATTCCGGAAGTCAGGAGAGCCAGCGCGGCAATCGAAAAGACCTGCAGAGGTCGTTCCTGCTGAATAAGGGTCACGATCGCCCGCAGGATACGCATGCCATCGACGAGCGTATTCAGCTTGGAGCGGGTCCCGGCGGCGCGGTTGCGATAATGCGCCCGGACCTCCTGCACCGGCATGTGCAGCGCCAGCGCATGGACCGTGAATTCCGTCTCGGTCTCGAATCCGGATGACAATGCGGGGAAGGATTTGACGAAGCGACGGCTGAACACGCGGTAGCCGGAGAGCATGTCGGTGATGCCCTCGCCGAACGCCCAGGTGACGAGGCCGGTCAGCAGTGCGTTGCCCAGGCGGTGGCCGGGGCGGTAGGCAGACCGCACCGCGCCATAACGTGCCGCGCTGACCATGTCCAACTGCCGCTCGACCAACAGGTTCAGCATGCCCGGCGCGGCGGAGGGGTCGTAGGTATCGTCGCCATCGACCAAAATATAAACGTCGGCGTCGATATCGGCGAACATGCGGCGGACCACGTGGCCTTTGCCCTGCAACCGCTCCCGCCGCACGACCGCCCCGGCGGCGCGCGCCTCCAGCATGGTGTGGTCGGTGGAGTTGTTGTCATAGACATAGATAATCGCGTCCGGCAGTGACCGCTGGAAGTCGGATACCACCTTGCCGATCGCTGCTTCCTCGTTACGGCATGGGATCAGCACAGCGACGCGCGGCTGGTTCGGCACCAGGCCAAACTGCTCGGCGATCGACTTGTCCGATAGCCAGCCCCGGTCGCGGATGGTGACCGGGGGCATTTCCAGGGTCGCGGACATTACCGGCTCTCCCACCTAGTAGGCATTCGGCATGCGCAGCACCGTGACGATGGTGCGGCAGAGGATCAGCAGGTCACG
>JARLIN010000367.1 GCA_031291715.1 Rhodopila sp.
AAGCAGGGCATCGAGTCGGTGGATGGCCATAAGATCCGGTTCGCCGACGGCACCGAGGAGGAATTCGATACCCTGATCGCGGCGACGGGGTACCGCATCGACCTGGATATGCTGCCGCCGGATGTGGTCCAGGTCGCGGACAACCGGCTGGCGTTGTATATGCGGATCGTCCCGCCCGGCTGGCCCGGCCTGTTCCTGATGGGGTTCTTCAACACCGATACCGCGCTGAACATGGTGTTCGAGCACCAGGCTCGCTGGGTGCGGGAATACCTGCTCGGCAATGCCGCGCTGCCGTCGGACACCGAGATGCGTCAGGCCATCGCCGACCGTACCGCGTGGTACAAATCCCAATACCGCGACACCGCCCGGCATACGATCGAGGAGGAGCACGTGCGGTATCTGACGGACCTGCGGACAACGCTGAAAGCGGCGGCGGCCCGGGTGGCGCGGAAGGAGCCGGCACGCGCGGCGTGATGGGCGGCGGCGGGGTTTCGACCCGCCTTGTGTCATGACCGGGCTTGGCCCGGTCACCCACGACTTTGTAGCATTGGCCACCGCAAGTCGTGGGTGGCTGGGCCAAGCCCAGCCATGACACGGAAGAGCGGTCGCGCTCCGTCTCCTCCTGAAACACCGTCACCGACCGCGCCTCGATGGTCAGGCTCTCGCCGGCATCCGTGCTGTCCAGCACGCGCCGCCATCCGTGCCCGGGGCGAGGCTCCGGCAGTACGATCTCCGCCGGAGCCGCATTGGCATGGAAGACCAGTGCCGCCCGCAGATTATCGACGAACAGAACGGCGATCAGCGTCCGGTTGCCGTCGTGATTCCAGTCCGCACCGGTCAGCACCTGCCCATCCGTCCCGTGCCACGTCACATCCGGCATCACCTCGCCGTCCGCCGGCCGGCCGGCGAGGGCGCGTCCGCTGAACAGCGGCGCCACCCTGCCGCGCAGGGCAATCGCCGCGGCCGTGAAGTCGATCAGCTTGTCGTCGGCTGCGGGCCAGTCCACCCAGGCGCCCGCGTTATCCTGCGCGTAAGCGTTGTTGTTGCCGTGCTGGGTCCGTCCGAGTTCATCGCCCATCGACAGCATCGGCGTGCCACGCGACAGCAGCAGCGTTGCGAGCAGCGCCCGTGTGTCGCGCGCTCGGGCGGCCAGGATCGAGGGATCGGATGACGGTCCCTCGGTCCCGTTGTTCCAGGACAGATTGTCGTCGGAGCCGTCGCGGTTGTCCTCGCCGTTGGCCTGGTTGTGCTTCCTATCGTACGAAACCAGATCGGCCAGCGTGAAGCCATCATGGGCGGTGATGTAGTTGACGCTGCGCGACACCGGCCGGCGCGCGAAGACGTCGGCCGATCCGGCGAAGCTGGTGGTGAAGGCGCCCAGCATGCCGGCATCGCCACGCCAGAACCGGCGGACGGTGTTGCGGTAGCGGTCGTTCCACTCGCCCCAGCGCGCGGGAAACGCACCCAGCTGGTAGCCGCCGGGTCCGACATCCCAGGGTTCGGCGATCATGACGCAACGGGACAGGACCGGGTCCTGTTCGATGGCCGCGAGAAACGGGGCGTCCGGGTCGAAACCGCTCTCGCGGCGTCCCAGCGTGACGGCCAGGTCCAGGCGGATACCGTCGAAGCCGCCATAAAGGACCCAGGCCCGCAGGGCGTCCATGCCGAGACGAACCACGGCTGGCCGATCCATCGCCAGAATGTTGCCGCAGCCGGCATCGTTCACATACAGCGAACGGTCGGCCGCGAGGCGGTAATAGGTCGCATTGTCCAGGCCGCGCATCGACAGGGTAGGGCCCAACTCATCGCTTTCGCCGGAGTGGTTCAACACCACGTCGAGGATCACGCTGATCCCGGCTTCATGCAGCGCATCGACGGCGCCGCGGACCTCGGTCCAGCCGCCGGGGGCCAGCCTTGGGTCGGGCGCGAGGAAAGCGATCGGGTTGTAGCCCCAGTAGTTGGACAGGTTCAGCGCGGGCAGATGCCGCTCATCGACCCAGGCGGCGCTGGGCATCAGCTCGACCGTCGTGATGCCGAGGCGGGTCAGGTGGCGGATGCTCGCCGGATGGCCGAGCGCGGCGAAGGTTCCCCGGATGGACGGCGGAATGTCCGGGTGAGTCATGGTGAAGCCGCGGACATGCAGTTCGTAGATGACCTGGCGGTCCCAGTCGAAAGCAGGCCGGTTGACGACGGGCAGGGCCGCCGGCGTGCCCACGATCGCCTTGGGCATCAGGGCCGCGGTGTCGTCAGGGCGAGGGCCATCGCGGTCGAACAACAGCGGGTGCAGGCGGAACGGCCGGTCGATCGCTGTCGCCCATGGGTCCATCAACAGCTTGCACGGATTGAACCGGTGACCATTGCCGGGGTCCCAGGGACCGTAGGCACGCAGTCCGTAGCGCGTGCCCTCTTGGATGCGCGCGATGTGACCGTGAAAGACCGGTCCGGTGCGGGCGGGCAACCGGAACCGCTCGGTCTCCCGATCGTCCGCATCGAACAGCGAGATCGCGACGGCGTCGGCGTTCGGCGCATGCACCGCGACGTCGATCCCGTCCCCTGCGATGGTGACGCCCAGCGTGTCCGGCGAACCCACGCTGATGCGCGTCAAGACCGATCCGCCAGCAACGACCGGTATAGTGCGACGTAACGGCTGGCCGGGCCGCGCCAGGACACGTCCGCCGCCATCGCGTTGCGTTGCATCTGTTCCCAGGCCGGGCGGTCGCGCCAGAGCGACAGAAGACGGTGCAGCGCATCCCCAAGCGCCTCGGGCGTCGCGGGCCAGAATTGGATACCGGTGGCGACCCCGGCGGCCAACGCGGCTTCATTCGCGTCGATCACCGAATCAGCCAGGCCGCCGACACGTGACACCACGGGGATCGAGCCGTAGCGCAACGCATAAAGCTGCGTCAGGCCGCACGGTTCGAACCGTGACGGTGCCAGCAATGCGTCGCTGCCGGCCTGGATCAGATGCGCGAGCGCCTCGTCGTAGCCGATCACGCATCCCACCGCGCCGAGGTGCCACTCTGCCGCCGAGACGAAAGCCTGCTCCAGCTCCGGCTCGCCCGAGCCCAGCAGGACAAGCTGAATGCCGTCCGCCGCCAGATCGTCGAGCCGATCCAGCAGCATGTCCAAACCCTTCTGCGAGGTCAGGCGGCTGACGACGCCGACGAGCAGCGCATTCGGGGACTCATCCAGGCCCATGCGCCGCTGCAAGACAGCCTTGTTGGCGGCGCGTTTGCCCAACCTGGCGCGCGCGTACCGGGCCGGGATCAGCGGGTCCGTTGCCGGATTCCAGACGGTATCGTCGATCCCGTTCATGATGCCGGAGAGCACACCCGCGCGGTAGCGCAGCAGGCCGTCGAGGCCCATCCCGTTCTCTACCCCGGTGATCTCCCGCGCATAGGTGGGTGAGACGGTCGTGATGCGGTCGGCGTAGGACAGGCCGCCTTTCAGGAAATTGACATCGCCATGGTATTCCATCCCGTTCAGGCTGAACGCCGAATCCGGCAGCCCCAACCGAGGGAACAGGCTGGCGGGATAGCGCCCCTGGAACGCCAGGTTGTGGACCGTCACGACAGTGCCCGGCCGGGCTCCGTCATGAAATCGCAGATAGACCACGGCCATCGCCGCCTGCCAGTCATGGGCGTGGACGATATCGAACGCCAGGCCGGGGACGCTTCCGGTCCCCACTGCCGCCGCGGCCGCGCCGAGGCCCGCGAAGCGGATGCCGTTATCCGGCCATTCCAGACCATCCGCCCCAAGGTATGGATTGCCGGCGCGGGCATAGAGATGCGGCGCATCGACCACCAGAAGATCCAGTGACGCGGCGGTGCATCGCAGCACATCGGCCGGCCCGCCGAACAGGTCCGTGAAATGATGGACCGCGACGGCGTCCGGCAGTTGATCCAGCACCGCCGGATAACCCGGGACGATTGTGGTTGTTGATGCACCGGCGGCGCCGAGCGCGCGCGGCAGCGCGCCGACAACGTCACCCAGACCGCCCGTCTTTATCAGCGGGAAGATTTCGGACGCGACAGTGAGAACGCGGATCAAGTCAAATGCCCAGACGATCGATCATCGGTTGCGTGATAAGGCAAATCCCCCGCTCCGTGCGGCGGAATCTGCGTGCGTCGTCCTCGGCGTCCTCACCCACCACCAATCCGGCCGGGATTTTCACGCCCTTTTCCACGATCACATTCCGCAGGCGCGCGCCGCGGCCGATATCGGCCTCCGGCAGGATCACCGCCTGCTCGACGCGCGCGTAGGAATGCACATGCACGCCCGTGAACAGCAGGGACTGCCGCAGGAAGGACCCCGAGACGATGCAGCCGCCGGACACCAGCGAGGAGATCGCCTCGCCCCTGCGTCCGACTTCCTCATGCACGAACTTGGCAGGCGGCGCGATCTCGGCATAGGTCCAGATCGGCCAGTCGCGGTCATACAGGTCGAGCGCCGGGATGATCGCGGTCAGATCGATATTGGCTTCCCAGTAGGCATCCAGTGTGCCGACATCGCGCCAATACGCCTCCCGCTCCGCCCCGGAGGTCACGCAGGACGTGGTGAAGCGGTGCGCGACCGCTTTGCCGTGCCGCACCAGATACGGGATAATGTCCTTGCCGAAATCGCGGTTGGAGGAGGGATCGGCCGCATCGCGGTGCAATTGCTCGATCAGGAACCGTGTGCTGAAGACATAGATGCCCATGCTGGCCAGGGACATGTTCGGGTTGCCGGGCATGGCGGGCGGGTCGGACGGCTTTTCGACGAAGGCGATAATGCGGTCCGCGTCGTCGATATGCATGACGCCAAAC
This sequence comes from Rhodopila sp., assembly GCA_031291715.1. Classification (GTDB taxonomy): domain Bacteria; phylum Pseudomonadota; class Alphaproteobacteria; order Acetobacterales; family Acetobacteraceae; genus Rhodopila. Next base: position 4,806 of record JARLIN010000367.1, read on the forward strand.
CCGGTCGCATCCTCGCGCAGAACCTCGATGCAGCCGACGGTAACGTCGGCGTTCTGCTCGACGTGCTGCACCAGCATCGGCGCGTAGTCCATCTTGTAGATATGGTCGCCTGCCAGGATGACGATGTATTCAGGGTTGTAGCCCTCGATGATGTCGATGTTCTGGTACAGCGCGTCGGCTGTGCCGGCGTACCAGGTATCTCCCGAGCGCTGGGAGGCCGGCAGGATGTCGAAGGCCTCGTTCCGTTCCGGGCGGAAGAAGTTCCAGCCGCGCTGCAGGTGCCGGATCAGGCTGTGCGCCTTGTATTGCGTAGCGACCCCGATCCGCCGGATGCCGGAATTCACCGCGTTGGAGAGGGCGAAGTCGATGATCCGGCTCTTGCCGCCGAAATAGACCGCGGGCTTGGCCCGGACATCCGTCAGTTCGAGCAGGCGTGATCCGCGCCCGCCGGCCAGGACATAGGCCATGGCGTCGCGGACGATCGGGGCATGCAATCCGGGGCGCTGGGCCATTGAGCCGTCTCCTGGCCGGGTGGTTCTTGTTGTCCCCTCACAATAAGGCTGCATTCGGGAACGCGCCAGGACACCGACCGATGATCGCGTGTCACGGAGCAGTGTAGGCCGGCACGTTCCACACCTCGCTGGCATATTCGCGGATCGACCGGTCCGATGAGAACCATCCGACATTGGCGGTGTTCAGAATGGCCGCCTGCCACCAGTCATCCGGCCGGCGCCACAGCTCGGCGATGCGTCGCTGGGTCGCGTAGTAGTCGTCGAAGTCGGCGCAAACCAGGAAGTAGTCGTGATGGCGGAGCGAGTCGACCAGGCCGCGGTAACGGTCCGGCTCATCGGGTGAAAATACGCCTGACTCGACGCTGGCCAGCACCTGGGCCAGGACAGGCGAGGCCTCGATCAGATCGCTTGTGCCGTTGCCGCGCTGGCGGCGCGCTGCCACCTGCTCCGCCGTCAGGCCGAAGATGAACATGTTGTCGTCGCCGACGCGTTCCAGGATCTCGATATTCGCGCCATCGAGCGTGCCGATCGTCAGGGCGCCGTTCAGCGCGAATTTCATGTTACCGGTGCCCGACGCTTCCATGCCGGCGGTGGAGATCTGCTCCGAGACGTCGGCCGCCGGAATGATGACTTCCGCCAGGCTGACCGAGTAGTTCGGCAGGAAAACGATCTTCAGGATGTTGCGGACCGTGGGGTCGCTGTTGATCACCTTCGCCACGTCGTGGATCAGTTTGATGATCAGCTTCGCCTGATGATAGCTCGCGGCGGCCTTGCCGGCGAAAATCTTGACCCGCGGTGTCCAGTCATCCATCGGCCGGGCGCGGATGTCGTTGTAGAGGGCGACCGCTTCCAGGATGTTGAGAAGCTGGCGCTTATACTCGTGGATGCGCTTGATGTGGACGTCGAACAGCGCGGCCGGATCGACGCGGATTTCCAGTTCCCGCCGGATCAGATCGGATAGGGCCAGCTTGTTCACGTAACGGCTGGCGGCGAAGCGCTTCTGGAAGCTGCGATCGTTGGCCAGGGGACGCAGCTTTGTCAGGGCGCCTTCGTTGTCCAGCACCTCCGGCCCCGCCGCATCGACCAGCAGGCGGGTCAGCCGCGGGTTGGCCTCGTGCAGCCAGCGGCGGAAGGCGATCCCGTTGGTGACGTTGACGATCCGCTCCGGAAACAGATTGTGCAGATCGCGGAATACTGTTTCCCGCATCAGGCGGGTATGCAGCGCCGACACCCCGTTGACGCGATGCGACCCGAGGAAAGCCAGGTGGCTCATGCGCACGCGCCGGCCCTGGTGTTCGTCGATCATCGACACGCTGGACAGCATCTCGTCGTCGTCCGGGTATTCCCGCCGCACGTGGCCCAGGTGCAGGGCGTTGATCAGGTAGATGATCTGCATGTGCCGCGGCAGGAGGCGTTCCATCAGGGGGACGGGCCAGCTTTCGAGCGCTTCCGGCAACAGGGTGTGGTTGGTGTAGCTGAAGGTCGCCTGTGTCATCCGCCAGGCTTCTTCCCACGGGACCTGATGCACATCCAGCAGGATCCGCATCAGCTCGGCCACGCCGATCGCCGGATGCGTGTCGTTGAGCTGGATCGCCGTCTTGTCCGGCAAGGTGCTGATATGGCCGAACGCCTTGATATGCCGGCGCACCAGATCCTGTAATGATGCCGAAACGAAGAAATATTCCTGCCGCAGCCGCAGCTCTTGCCCGGCGGGGGTCGCGTCCGACGGGTACAACACCTTGGAGATGGATTCGGCGCGCACCTGTTCCGCTAACGCACCGGCGTGGTCGCCGTGGTTGAACGCGTCCAGTCGCAGCGGATCGGCGGATCTGGCGGACCACAGGCGCAGCGTGTTGACGCGGCGGCCGCGCCACC
>JARLIN010000368.1 GCA_031291715.1 Rhodopila sp.
GGCAATGGTTGAAGCGGTGCCAGAGCGGGGCACCATCCTTTATGCAAGAAGCCGCAAATGTATCTACGAGGAGATCATGTGGCTTTCAACGCGTCGGGCCCGTGGCCCGGCGGGTGCATGAAGAAGCACGGCCCGCCGCCACGGGGAATGAATAGGGGCGGCAGGCGTGCCTCGGCCGTGAAATCAGTTCCCGGTCTTGGTCGCGACCAGATCGACATCGACGCCGACGTCGAGCGCCACCCATTCGCCCGTCGCCCAGGGGCCCTGCCCGACGCCGAAGCCGGTCCGCACCAGGTTGAGATGGCCTTTGGCGCTGGCCTGATCGCCATTGATGGAAAGGGTGAAGGGTAGCACGACATCCTTGCTGATGCCGCGGATCGTCAGCCTGCCCGGGGCTTCATAGGAGTTGCCACCCTTGGCGATGAAGCCGGTTGCCTCGAAGCTGGCCTGGGGGAACGCTTTCACGTCGAACCATTCGGCCTGGGGCAGCGCGTTATCGCGCTGGGTATCGCCGGTCTTGGCGCTGGCCAGATCGATCGTTACTTTGGCGTGGCCGGCCTCGGGATGGGCCGGATCGAATGCGATCTCCGCGCTCCATTTACCGAAGCTGCCCTGGAAGGGCGCGCCGGTCTGGACGCCGGAAAAGCCAAGATGGCTCTTGGCGGAATCGACCGCCCAATCCGCCGCCAGCGCCGGTGTGGCCGCCAGTAGCGGCAGGGCGATTAAAAGACTCGAGAATTTCATGATCAGGATTCCTTGGGCGCGCGCGCGCCAAACGGCAGCATGCGAAGAAGAATACCGTCGCGCAGAATGAACTGGTGGCGGAGCGCCGCCCCGGCATGCAGCGCGATGAGGGCGGTCAGAAACCAGCCGAGCTTGCCGTGGATGATTTTCATTACGGCCTCGACCTGCACCTTGTTGGTGAGCTCGGGGAACACCGGCAGATGGGGCCAGGGTATCAACCCATACAGCACGGTCGGCAGATTGAACGGCGAGACCGAAACCAGGGCCCAGCCGGTCAACGGCATGACCAGCATCAAGACATAGAGCAGCCAGTGCGTACCCTCGGCGGCGGCCTTCTCGATGAGTGGCATGGCGGGCAGCGGCGGCGGCCGATGGGTCAGCCGCCAGACGATACGCAGGAAAACGGCCAGTAGCACGGTGATGCCGATCGATTTGTGCAACTGATAGAGCTGGAACTTCCGCATTGGTGCCAGACCCAGATGGGTCATGGTGAGGCCGATGCAGATGAGCGCCAGGATGCCCAGGGCGATCACCCAATGCAGCACGAGCGAGACCGTGTTGTAGCGGGTGGAGACGATTGCTTTGTGCATGATGGCCGTTCTCTTGGCTTCGGGCGGTTTAGAGCCGTATCGACCCGATTTGGCGCATGGATACTTGCTCTGGCTCTTTGCCTGATCGCGTCATTCACGTCTTCGGCGATTCCGCCTCCGACGATGACGCCAGCTCTTTATTTTCAGTGGCCGGCTTATTCCCGAAGCGCGCCGCATGGTGCGACGAGCTTCGGGGCAGGACACTAGTTGTGCTCGAAGGCCGCGCTGATGATCAGGTCGACGTCGTCGCCGATCAGCGGCTCGTAGGTCTTCACGCCGAAGTCGCTGCGCTTGATCTTGCCGCTGACCTCAAAGCCTGCGGTGTATTTCTTATCGAGCACGTTGATGCCGGCGCCGTTGAACTTGACGGCGAGCGTCACCGGCTTGGTCACGCCGTGGAACGTCAGGTTGCCCGTCACCTTGGCCGTGGTCTTGCCGGTCTCGACGATCTTGTCGGCCTTGAACACGATTTCGGGGAACTGGGTGGCATCGAACCACTTGTCGCTCTTCAACTCGCCGTCGAGCGTGGTGTTGCTCGTTGACAGCGACGCCGTGGCGATGTCGATCTCGAGCGTGCTCTTGGAGACGGCCTTGGGATCCAGGTTGAGGCTGCCCGAGACCTTCGTGAATTCGCCGTACCAGGTGGTGAAGCCCATGTGCGAAACGCTGAACAGCACCCGCGTGTGGTAGGGTTCGACGCTGTAGGCACCTGCCTGGGTGGCGGCCGGGTCGTGGCTCACGGTCTGGGCCCGTGCCGGGGACACCAGGGCGGGGGCGGCCAGCACGGCGGCGGAAAAGGCGATCGGAAGCAGCTTGCGGAACATAAACAATGACTTTCTGTGGAGCGCCTGGGTCGCAGACTCGCGAACGCTCAGGCTGGGAACAGCCCGAGGGATAGGCTTGTCTCGTCCCCAAAAAACACTGATAAAGTTTTGAACTTCTCCATCTGAAAGTTTGATCATGTCTCAACCATCCCCATCCTTTGACCAGTTGCAGGTCCTGCTGGCGATCGTCGAGGCGGGCAGTTTCTCGGGCGCCGCGCGCCGGCTGAACCGGGCGCAATCCGCGGTGACCTATGCGGTGCAGCGGCTGGAGGAGCAGTTGGGCACGGCGCTGTTCGACCGGGCGAGTTACCGGCCGACCTTGACCGAGGCCGGGCGCACCTTGCTGCCGCGGGCGCGGCTGATCATCGACGAGATGCGCGCGCTGTGCGACCATGCCCAGGGCATCGCAGCCGGGCTGGAGCCGGAATTGACCGTGATCGTCGACGCCATGTTCCCGATGTGCGCCCTGTTGGACGCGCTGCGCACCTTCGGCGTTCGATTCCCAACGGTGCCGCCGCGCATCTATGTCGAATCCCTGGGCGGCGCCAGCGAGCTGTTGCTGAACGGGACCTGCGCCGTCGGTCTGCTGTTGTCCTTCAGCAGCGAATTCGAATTGCTGCAGCGCCAGCATCTTTCGGACGTCACCGTGATCTATGTCGCGGCCGCGTCCCATCCCCTGAGTTGGATCGAGGGGCCTGTACCGCGGGCGGAACTGCGTCGCCATGTCCAGCTCGTGCTGTCTGACCGGTCGGGCCTGACTGGTACCCGCGACTATGGCGTGCTTTCACCGCAGACGTGGCGCCTCGCCGATCTGGGCGCCAAGCATGCGATGCTGAAGGCCGGCCTTGGCTGGGGCGGTATGCCGGCCCATCTGGTCGCCGAGGATTTGGCGGCCGGCCGCCTGCGCCGGATCGTCATCCAGTCCGAGGCCGGCGGCGATGATTTCATCACGCTGCCGCTCTGCACCGCCTATCATCGCGATCGGCCGCCCGGTCCGGCCGGCCGCTGGCTGCTCGACCATCTCAGCGAGATCATAGAGGCCGATCCCGCGCGGACGACGGCGGACTGATCCCGGTTGAATCCGCCCATGGCGGCTGGAGAAATTATCTGTACCTACGACTGTAGCCTATTCGTCCATACGGTCTGGTTTCACGCGTGATGCGCAACGTCCTTTGTGTTGCTTCAGGGGCCGTGTGCGGCAACCCACCCGGATCGCCGCCCTATCCGAACCCAGGCATGCAGGCACTCTGCGCCCGGCTGCAACAGTTCTCCGTCAGGAACCCGACCAGTGCGTTCATCTGGCTGAAATCCGCTGCGTAGATCATCTGCCGGCCCATGCGGCGCTGCGCGATCAGGCCGCCCCGCTGCAAGTGCTGCAAATGAAACGTCAGCGACGACGGCAGGCAGCCGAGACGTTCGGCGATTACCCCCGCTGCCAGGCCCTCCGGCCCTTGCTCCACCAGCATCCGGTAGATCGCCAGGCGATGCTCATGCGCGAGGGCGCCGAGGGCCTGGACCGCGTCCGCTGTCTGCATGGTTACGGCTTGCGCGCCTCGATCAGCGCCGAGGCGACGTAGTCCTCCACATGACGGCCGGGTGCCCAGGTAGCGATCAGCTCCCGGCTTTCCGGCTTCACGGTGACTTCGATCTGCTGGAAGCCGGCGGCGGCGAGCCACGCCTCGATCTCGGCCGCCGGCGCCGCGCCGACGACGCAGCCGCAGATCAGTTCGACATCGCCGCGAAGCTCGGCCGACAGCGGGGAGATGTTTACCACGTCGGAGACGGCCAGCCGCCCGCCGGGCTTCAGGACGCGGAACGCCTCCTGGAACACCTGCTGCTTGTCGGGCACGAGGTTGATGACGCAGTTGGACAGGATGACGTCGGCGGTGTTGTCGGCGACGGGCAGGTGCTCCAGCTCGCCCAGGCGGAATTCCACGTTGGCAGCACCGATCTGGCCGGCATTTGCGCGCGCCTTGGCGAGCATCTCATGCGTCATGTCCACACCGATCACATGGCCCGTCGGCCCGACCTGACGCGCGGCAAGGAAGCAGTCGAAACCGGCGCCGCTGCCCAGGTCGATCACCGTTTCCCCCGGCCGAAGCGCGGCGATGGCCTGCGGGTTGCCGCATCCCAGGCCGAGATTGGCGCCATCGGGAATCGCCGCCAGTTCGGCGTCCGAGTAACCCATTGCCCGCGCTTTGTCCGCTGCGTCCGTCTGGGTGGTGGGGGCGCAACACGATGCGGCGGGGGCGCAGCAGCTTGCCGACTCGGCGGCGGCGATACTGCCGTAACGGGCGCGGACCATGGTCTTGATGTCGGCCGTATCCATCGGAGCGGCTCCTTCGGTTGGGGTCGTTTACGCCTGCCGCAAAGCTCGAGTCAACGACGTTTCGTGAAATGACGTATTATCCAGACCTGTCCAGTTCGGCTGGATTTCAGCACCTCGCGTTGGTGCCGCGTTGGTTGGGGCACGCGTAGGCCGGATTGTTGGTGCCGGGCATCATTTCCGCACCACCCCCCAGCCCTCGTTCAACCGCACAACCCCGGCTATGATGCCGCCCGACGGCACCGTGCCAGTCTGCGAATCTGTATCCGAAGGGAAGAACACCGATATGTCCGAGACCCGTTTCCCCACGCTGCTCCCCGAAACGATGACGGAAGAACAGCGCGCCGTCGCCGACGCGATCCAGTCCGGACCGCGCGGGGCCGGCCTGCGGGGACCCTTCAACGCCCTGCTGCGCAGCCCGGCGCTGTGCGACCTCGTGCAGCGCGTCGGTGCCTATGTGCGCTTCGGCAGCTCCATCCCCGCACCGCTGAACGAACTGGCGATTTGCATGGCCGGCCGCAAATGGGGCGCCCAGTATGAATTCTATGCCCACCGCCGGCTCGGCATCGAGGCCGGCCTGAACCCGACGATTCTGGACGCGGTCGCGGCCGGCCGCCGTCCCGCGGACATGAGCGGCGACGAGGCGATGGTATATGAGTTCGTGACCGATTTGCTGTCCACCGGGGCCGTTTCAGACGCCCGCTATGACGCGGTGCTGGATCGTTTCGGCGAACGCGGCATCATGGATCTGGTGGGCGCCGTAGGCTACTACAGCTTGGTGTCGATGGTGCTGAACGTCGCGCAGGTGCAGTTGCCGGAAGGCGTGGAGCCCCCGCTGAAGCCGCTCTAACCCACTCGTTCAAGAGGGCGATTCGCGTCTGAGGCTTAAGCGGCCTCAGACGATCGCGCTTTAAATCAGCGGGCTACGACGAGTTAGGGGGAGGTGGGCCTTTAGGACTGCGCGTCCGGCGACAGCACGATGCAGGATGCCCGGCCGTGGGTAATCTTCTCGCATGCCTGGACAGCCGTTTCGCGCGACATCCCGGTCATCCGGGCACGCCACAGCACGGTGCGGCCCTGGTGTACGCTGGCGACATAGGGATGCGCGACGGCGAGTTCGATATGCGCATGGCCTTGTGCCGCGAGCAGCGCGCTGTGTGCCTGGCCTTGATTGGCGAAAGCGCCGACCTGAATCGCCCACTGGCCGGGCGCGATCTGTTCGTGGCGGGCGGGCGCCGCGTCGGCGGCGTTGGCCGAGGGGATGAAGCGGAAGCCGCCATGTGGGGATGCGGGCGGAGCCGCAGGCGGGGCGACCAGCGCGAACTGCTGGCCGGACGAACCGCCGCGGCGTGGCGATTCGGGAAGCTGAGCCACCTCCACCGGCACGCGCCGTGGTACGCGCCCGCCGCCGCCAGGCTTCGCGCCCGCGAGCATGACCGGACGGCCGTAGCGCTTGCCGGGTGGGATGTTGACCGGCAACGTGTTCATCGCGAGCTCGTCCGCGGCGGAGCGGTTGTTCGGATAGATGCCGCGCAGGTTCGGGCCGATCATCGCGACATAGCGGCGGGTTTCGTCCGGCAACGGGCGGACGTTGGCAAGATAGTCGTCCAGGCGGGCAGGGCCGGCATTGTAGGCGGCGAGGAATCCGGGGGAGCCGTAAAGCTCATACATCTCCCGCATGTAGGCGACGCCGGCCAGGATGTTGTCGTGCGGATCGAACGGGTCGTCGCCGAGATTGTAACGGTCCCGCAGCTCATCGTAGGTGGCGGGCATCACCTGCATCAGGCCCATCGCACCGGCGCCGGACGTGATCAAATCCCCGTTCAGATACTCCTTGCCGCCGGATTCCACGCGCATCAGCGAGCGAATCCAGATTTCCGGTATGTCGAATCGGGCGGAGGCTTCACGGATATAGGGACCCCAGGGGTCCTCCGCCGGCCCGGGCGGGGTGTAGTTGCGATGCGCATGGGCGACGTAGCGGGCGGATTCCTGGACAGCGTCCTGTTGGGGGACCTGGCTGCAGGCGGCGAGACCGGCCAGGACAGCGATGGTGCCAGCGGCCCGGAGACGGAGGCGAGCGGTAAATCGGTCCGGTGCGGTCATGCGAAAGCGTCTCCGTGGCACGGCAAATAGGGCACCCCACGGCCGACGAATCGTCGCCGCTTATCCAAATACTCAGGAACGTTATCTAAGCCCTTAAACGACATCCATCTTTCAAGCAAGTCATCTCGTCTTGGTGGCGTTCGTCGCAAATCCGCTTCTCCTTGTCCGTTTTGGCGCCGATCCGCCGGTAACAGCGCAAGGACAGACCTTGCCGATTGGCAACGTTTGATCACGATCACGGCATGCTTATGGCAACACGGGCGTGTTGTGCCGTCGGCCCGAATAGGGTATCCGCGCCGCGACATGAGCACAGCCGTCACGACCGCCGCCGCGACCACCGATCTGGACCTGAGGGCGGACATGTCCGTGGCCGCCCGCCACCGGCTGGCCGTGGACGACCTGATTCGCGGTGCGCGCCTGTGGCGGCTGGCCTGGGGGCTGGGCTGGCTGGATATTCGCCTGCGTTATCGCGGCTCCATGCTCGGCCCGTTCTGGCTGACCATCTCCACTGGCGTGATGGTGGCCGCCCTGGGCTTTCTGTATTCGACGCTGTTCAAGATGAATCTGCGGGACTACCTGCCGTTCCTGGCGCTGTCGCAGGTGCTGTGGGGCTTTCTGGCCGCCGTGGTGTCCGATGCCTGCACGACATTCACCGACGCCGAGAGCGTGATCCGGTCGGTGCGCATGCCGTTCTTTGTATTCTCGGCGCGCACCCTGATCCGCAACATCATCGCCCTGGCCCACAACATCGTGGTGATCGTCGTGGTGTTCGCGATATTCTCACTGTGGCCGGGTTGGGATATCCTGATGGCGCTCCCGGGGCTGCTGCTGTGGGTTATCGATGCGCTGGCGTTGACGTTGCTGCTGGGGGCCTTCTGCGCGCGGTTCCGCGATATACAGCCGATCGTAAACTCCGTGATGCAGATTATGTTTTTCGTCACACCGGTGATCTGGAAGCCGAGCCAGGTGGGGGCGGTGGTCGAAAAGCTGCCCTTCAACCCGTTCTATGACCTGCTGGAGATCGTGCGCGGTCCGCTGCTGGGTGACGGCGGCGCGACAGGCATGACGTGGGTGGGCGCTATCCTGTATAGTCTCGCGTTGTGCAGCATCTCCTGGGCATTCTTCGTTCGGGCGCGCGGCCGCGTCACGTTCTGGATCTAAATCATGGCTTTGAATGCGCGGGTCGAGGTGGAGAACGTCTCGGTCTGGTTCCCTTTGTATCACGGCAGCTCTCGCAGCCTGAAGAAGATGGTGGTGGCCGCCGCGTCCGGCCGGCTGGCGCATGACCAGCAGCAGCGCGTCGTGGTCCGGGCGCTGCGTGATATCAACCTGCACCTGGAACGTGGCGATCGGCTGGGCCTGGTCGGGTCGAACGGCGCGGGGAAGACTACCCTGTTGCGTGTGCTGGCCGGCATCTACGAGCCGGCGATTGGCCGGCTGCGGGTGCAGGGCAGCCTGAACGCGCTGCTCGACCCAAGCCTTGGCATGAACATGGAGCTGACGGGGCGGGAGAATATCCTGCTGCGCGGGCTGTATAACGGCCTGCCGAAGTCGGCTTTGCCGCGGCTGGAGGAAGATGTCGCGGAGTTCGCGGGACTGGCGGATTTCATCGACCTGCCGGTGCGGATCTACTCCGCCGGCATGGTGGTGCGGCTGGGCTTCGCCCTGGCCACCGCGATCAAGCCGCAAATTCTGCTGATGGACGAGTGGTTCCTGGCCGGCGATGCCGCCTTCCTGGAGAAGGCTCGGCACCGGCTGGAGGCGATGGTCCGCGGTGCGGAGATACTGGTCCTTTCCAGCCACCAGTCGGACATCATCCGGGACTGGTGCACGCGCGTCCTATGGCTGGACCAGGGCCAGGTGGTCGCGGACGGACCGGCCGCCGATGTGCTCGCGCGGTATCTGGGCTCGGCGCCAGAACAGCCGGCGGTGGCCGCTCTGGCGTAAGCAAGGCGAGGGGCGGAGCCCCTGCCTTTACCTCAAGGCCGCTTCTACGGCCGCGGCGATGCCGAACAGGCGGGCGTCGCCCATGGTTTCGCCCATCAGCATCAGACCGACCGGAGCGTCCCCTTCGCGGTGGCAGGGCACCGAGATGGCGCAGCGGTCGAAGAAGTTGCCCAGGGCCGTGTTGCGCAGGATCAGCATGTTGACGCTGTTATAGGCTTTCTCGTTGTCCAGGTCGGCGATACGCGGGGCGATGATCGGGACCGTGGGCATCAGCACGCCGTCGTACGGGGCGGTGGCGCGGTCGAAGCTGGCGATCAGCCGGGCGCGGGCGGCGAGCAGGTCGAGGTAGTCGGCGGCGCTCATGTGCTCGCCACGGGCGATGCGGACGCGAATGCGGGGGTCATAGAGGCTGCCCTTGGCGGCCAGCAGGTGGCGATGCCAGGCATAGGCTTCGGACGCCGCGAACCCGCCCTTGGCGTTGACGGTTGGCAGTTCCGCGAAGTCGGCGAAGCGCGTGCGCGTGATGCGGGCGCCGGCGGCGGACAGGATGGAGAGGGACCTGTCGAAGGCGGCGGCGACCGTGTCGTCCATGCCGTCCAGGACCGTGTTCTCCGGGACCGCCAGGCGTAGCCCGTCCAACGCAACGGCGGTGGGGGCCGATGGGGTTTCGCCGGCCAGGATCGCGTCGATGGCGGCGCAGCAGGCGACGCTGGGGGCCAGTGGTCCGACGGAATCCAGTGATGGCGCCAGCGGCAGGACTCCCGTGATCGGGACGCGGCGGGCGGTGGGCTTGTGGCCGACGACGCCGCAGAAGGCGGCGGGGATGCGGCACGATCCGCCCGTGTCGGTCCCAAGGCCGGCCGCCGCCATCCCGTCCGCGACCGCTACGGCGGTGCCGGACGAACTGCCGCCGGGGATGCGTTTCGATGCGCGGTCCCAGGGGCTGGCCGGGGTGCCGTAATGCGGATTGATGCCGAGGCCGGAGAAGGCGAACTCGGTCATGTTGACGCGGCCGACCGGGATGAAGCCGGCGGCCAGCATGCGGGCGACGACGGCAGCGTTGGCTTTTGCCGGCGGTGCGTCGGCGAGGACCATTGAGCCGGCTGGCGTCGGTTCGCCGGCGATGTCGAACAAATCCTTCAGCGCGATGGGAATGCCGGCGTAGCGGCCGGGGGTGCGGTTGACCTTACGCAGCGTGTCGGCCGCGTCGGCCATGGCGCGGGCCTGATCGGCGTGGATCTTGATGAAGGTTTTCGCGCCCTCGCCATCCGGATCGGCGATTCTGGCCAGGGAGTCCTCGATCAGGGACCGGCTGGTGATGGTTCCGTCGGCTAGGGCCTGGGCGAGTTCGTCGATCCTGCGCATGATGCCTCCACTGCGAATAGGGGGAGCATGCCATGACTGACACGCCTGCCAAGCCGGTTCTTCTCACAGGGGCCTCCGGTGCGCTGGGTCGCGTCCTGACGCGGTCATTGAGCGCGCTGGGGTGGCGGCTGGTGCTGACCGATATCGCGCCGTTTCCGGACACGGTGCCGCCGGGGGCGACGTTCACCAAGGCGGACCTGTCCGATGGGGTGACGATGCTGCGCCTGGCGGAAGGTTGCGGGGCAATCATCCATCTGGGCGGCGTGTCGGTGGAGCGGCCGTTCGAGGACGTCATCGGCCCGAATATCCGCGGGCTGTATCACATCTACGAAGCCGCCCGGCGGGAGAAGGCGCGGGTGATTTTCGCCTCGTCGAACCACTCGGTCGGGTTCCATGAACGCACGGAAAGCATCGGCGCGGACACGCAGTTTCTGCCGGACGGGTATTATGGCTTGTCGAAAGCCTATGGCGAGCTGATGGGGCGGATGTACTGGTTCAAGCACGGGGTGGAGAGTGTTTTCGTACGCATCGGATCGGCGTGCCCGGAACCGGTGAACGCGCGGATGCTGGCGTCGTGGATGTCGTACGCCGATCTGTCCCGGCTGATGGAGCGGTGCGTGCTGACGCCGTCTGTCGGGTGCGTCGTGATCTGGGGGGCTTCGAAGAATGCCCGGATGACGTGGTGGCGGGATGATGCGCGGGCGGCGCTGGGTTGGGCGCCGGGGGACAGCGCCGATCCGTTCGCCGGACAGTTGGCCGGGGCCGTGAGTGGCGATCCGGTGGAAGAACGTTATATGGGCGGTGCTTATTGCTCGATCGAGTATTCGAGGGGCGAGCCGGCACCGGCAAGTTTGTTTGGAGAGAGCGATGACTGACGGGACACTGTATATCGGCAACAAGCGGTACTCGTCGTGGTCGATGCGCGGTTGGCTGGCGGTGAAACTGGCCGCGCTGGATGTCGATGTCCGGGTGATCCGGTTCGAGCGGCCGGGGCCGACGAAGGCGATCGCGGCGCTGTCGCCGAACGGGCTGGTGCCGTTTCTGGAACACAACGGCGCACGCGTGTGGGAGTCGCTGGCGATCTGCGATTACTGTGCGGAGTTTCAGCCGGAGCTGTGGCCGGCGGACCGGGTGGCTCGGGCACATGCGCGGTCAATCGCCGCCGAAATGCATGCCGGATTCCGCGAGCTGCGCATGGCGATGTGGATGAATTTGGGGCGGGATTTTTCAGGGCTTGGGCGGACGCCGGGGGCTTTGAACGATATCGCTCGGATAGAGGCTTTGTGGGCGGAAACGCGGGCGCGGTTTGGCGGTGGCGGGCCGTTCCTGTTCGGGGCAGGGTTCGGCGCGGCGGATGCGATGTTCGCGCCGGTGGTGGCCCGGTTCTTGGGGTGGAAGCCGGAGGTGTCGGCGGAGACGGCGGCGTATTGTTCCGCGGTGCGGGCGCATCCGTTGGTGACGGAATGGTATGACGGGGCGGCGGCCGAACCCGCGGATTGGTTGATCGAGGCGTATGAGCAGGCGCCGGCGGGATAGTCCTGGCCGGCACCGCGCTTAGTCCGTACAGACAGTCGTCACGCGTTCACCTGTAGCACGATCTTGCCACGCGGCCGCGCACGGGTTCCTTCGAGCATCTCATGCGCCACCCGCGCATCGGCCAGCGGCAGGACGGCGCCAACGTTTGTCGTCAACTCCCCCGCGTCGATCATCTCGGCGAGGCGCGTCAGGTGCATCGTGGTGACATCGACCAGGAAGAACACCGCCCGCACGCCGTGAGACCGCGCGAGGTCCTGGTCCGGTTGCGAAACGGTGGAGACCAGAAGGCCGCCTGGCCTAAGCACCGCGAACGACCGAGCCTGCACGTCCGCGCCCACCAGATCGATCACCACGTCAACGTTGTGCGCGACCTCCTCAAAGCGGGTCGCGTGAAAGTTCACGACCACATCGGCGCCGAGATCGCGGACATAATCCGCATCGCGCGCGCTGGCGGTCGCGATCACGCGTGCCTCGGCCAGCTTGGCCAGTTGCACGGCAAAGGCCCCGACATTCCCGGCCCCGCCGTGGATCAGCACGGTCTGGCCGGGGCCGACCCGCGCCTGCTCGAAGAGCGCCTGCCAGGCGGTGACCGCGACGACCGGGACCGACGCCGCCCGCACATCGTCCAGCGTGGACGGCTTGCCGGCCAGCATGCCGGCCGAGGCGATGGCATATTCGGCATAGGCGCCGGTAAAGCGCGCATTCGTCACGCCGAAGACTTCATCGCCGGGCTCGAACGTCGTGACATCTGTCCCGACGGCTTCGGCAACGCCCGAGAGGTCGGACCCGAGCGTCAACGGCAACGGCTGTGGCACGACACTCTTGCCGGCGCGGACCCAGGCATCCCACGGTCCGACCCCGGCAGCCTTGACGCGCACTAGGACCTCTTCTTCGCCGGGCACAGGCCGGGCGATCGTTTCGGTTGTCAGGACGTTCGGTGGGCCGAACCGGTGCACGCGACAGGCTTTCATAGTCTCCAACTCGCTGGATCTGATCGTGGGTCCCGCGAAGGTCGAAGTGGGCATGGCATGATCTCCTTTCGAGGGCGCGGACGTTTTCAGTGCGCGCCGCCGGCGTCCATGCGGCCTGGCCTTTTCAGGAGCATGGTGGCGACCAGGGCGACCACCAGCGCCACGCCGAGCAGATAGAACGTATCGCTGAACGCCATGATGTTGGCCTGCTGGCGCACAGCCAGTGCGATGGCCACGATCGCCCGGTGGCCGGCTTCGGCCTGATCCGCCGCGCCGTGCGACAGGAAGTAGTTGGTCAGTTCGGCGATCCGGTCACGGGTTGCCTCGGCGAAGAGTGACACCAGCTGGGTCAGCACGTTGGAGTGAAATTGTTCTCGTTTCGTTTGAAACGTTTGCAGCGCGGCGATGCCAACAGCGCCGCCGAGGTTGCGCATCATGTTGAACAAAGCCGATGCGGAACCGGCGTTTTCGGTTTCGATCCCGGCGGTCGCGATCGCCGACAGCGGCATGAAGGCGAGTGCCTGGCCGATGGCCCGAACGATGTTGGGCCATAACAACTGGTCGGCCGCATAGTCCGCCGTCATGTGGATGTTCATGAAATTGCTTGTCGCGAACAAGGCAAAACCGACGCCAATCACCAGTCGTGCATCGAACCGCCTCATCAGGCGCGGCACCAGCGGGATGAGCAGAAGTTGCGGCAGTCCGGTCCAGGCCAGGACCATGCCGATCTGCTCTGCGTTGTATCCCTGAATCCGAGCCAGATAGAGCGGCAGGATGAACACGGACCCATAAAGCGCGATGCCCAGCAGGAAGTTCGCGATGGTACCGAAGCCGAAGTTACGTCGGGCAAGCAGTCGCAGTTTGAGCAGCGGGCGCTTGCTGGTCAGCTCGATCCATATAAACAGCGGCAGTGCGACAGCGGCGACGATCGACAATCGCACGATGAAGGGTGAGCCGAACCAGTCGTCCTTGTTTCCTTCCTCAAGCACTGTCTGCAGCGAGGCAAGGCCGATCGCCATCGTAATGATGCCGGGCCAGTCCCCCTGGCTCAGCAACGACAGCCGCAGCGGGCTTTTATCCAACGAGAACCACAGCATGCCAACCATCAGCGCGCCGGGCACCAGGTTCACGTAGAAGATGTATTGCCAGCCCCAGTTCTCGGTCAGGTAGCCGCCGATGGTTGGGCCGATCGCGGGGGCGAAGGTTGCCGACAGCGCAAACATCGCCAGGCCGATCGCCTGCTTGGCCTTGGGCAGGAAGGTGATGATGATGGTGAACGCCATCGGGATCAGCACGCCGCCGGTGAAGCCCTGGATGGCGCGCAGCACGATCATCTGCTCCAGGTTCCGCGCGAAGGCACACGCGACCGAGAAAACCAGGAACAGAACCGCGTTCACCAACAGATACAGCCGGATCGAAAAGGCCCGTGCGAGCCATCCCGTCAGCGGAATGACAACGATCTCGGCGATCAGATAGGCGGTGGAGATCCAGCCGCCATCGTCGATCCCGGCACCGATCGCGCCCTGGATGTCGGTCAGGGATGCGTTGACGATCTGGATGTTCAGCACCGCCATGAATGCGCCGAGGGTCGAGCCAATGACGGCGACCCACGTCTTCGCATTTGGGTGGGATGGTGTGGACACGGCGGAAACCCTTCCGGCTTGAACGAGCGAAGGACGCAATGCGGCGGCGATAATCCCGGAAAATCCGGAACGATCATCCAGCCGGGGTTGAAGATGCGGCGGCCTTGGTGTCGATGGTTGGTTCGACCGACATGCCGGCGCGCAACAGCCCGCTCACGTCCGGGTCGTCGAGCATGATCTTGACCGGGATACGCTGGACGATCTTGGTGAAGTTGCCGGTCGCGTTGTCAGGCGGCAGCAGCGAGAATTCCAGTCCGCTGGCTGGCGACAGGCTGTCCACATGGCCTTTGATGCTGGTGTCCGGGAAACTGTCCACCGCGACCTCGACCGGCTGGCCGCTCCGCACGTGCGTCAGTTGCGTTTCCTTGAAGTTGGCAACGACATAGACCGCGTTCAGCGGCACCACCGCCATCAACTGCGTGCCGGCCGTGACGTATTGCCCCACCCGAAGCGACCGTGCGCCGATCGTGCCGTCCACCGGGGCCGTGATGATCGTGTAGGACAAGTTCAATTCAGCCTGCTGCCGCACCGCCTGGCTGTGTTCGCGTTGCGCATCGGCCTGGGAACGGGCTGTGACAAGGACGGAGATTTTTCTCTGGGCCGCCAGCAATCCCGCCTCATCCCGCTGCAGTTGCGCGGCGGCCTGGTCCCGCATCGCTTCGGTCTGCTGGGCGTGCTGGGTGGTGCCGGCGCCGGTCTTCATCAGGTCGCGATAGCGGACGGCATCCGCCTCGGTGAACTTCAGTGAAGCCTCGGTGGCCGCGATCGTCGCTTTCGCCTGTTCGATCACGGGTTGCTGAAGCAGGATCTGTGCATCCAGATTACGCACCGCGGCATCGGCCGCCGCGACATCCGCCCGCGCCTGCGCCAACGCCGTCCGATAGTCGCGGTCGTCGATACGGGCGAGGACTTGCCCGGCCTTGACCGTCTGATTGTCCCGCACCGGCACGTCCGCGATATAGCCTGACACCTTCGGGGAGATGGTCGTGTAATCGGCCTTCACATAGGCATCGTCCGTTGAAACCAGATACTGGCCTGTCGTCCAGTAGTGGTACCCGTAATCCCCAGCGGCCGCCGCCGTGGCGAGCAGCGCCAGGCCGAGGGCAGCGGGTTTGAGGTAACGCCGCGCGGCGCCCTTCGACCGGATCTTTGTAGCGGTGTCGGGGATTTGCTGGAGTGCGTGAGCGGCCTCGATCATCGGATCCCCGTGAGTGTGGTGTGCCCGGGAGATGCGGCGCCCGGCCCGATGTGATAATCCCCCAAGAATTGGAAGGATCATCAAGCAGGAGCGGATAATCCGAGCGGCGCATGGACCGATTGACGAGCCTGACGGTATTTGGCCGCGTGGTGGAGTGCGGGGGGTTCTCGGCCGCTGCCAGGCGTTTGAGCATGTCCGTCACGATGGTCAGCAATCACATCCAGTCGCTGGAAGACCACCTGGGCGCTCGGCTGTTGAATCGCACCACGCGCAAGGTCAGCCTGACGGAGATTGGGAAGGACTATCACGCGCGTTCGATGCAGATACTTGCCGATCTGGATGAGGCGGACCGTGTCGCCACTGCCCGGAACACCTCCCCGGTTGGAACGTTGCGGTTATATACCAGTACGCATATGGTCCGCTTTCTGTCGCCGGTGGTGGCGGAGTTCCTGACGCTGTATCCAGCCGTATCCGTTGACCTGCGGATCGGGGAACAGATGGTCGATATGATCGAGGAGGGTTTCGATCTCGCGATCCGAACGATACCTCTGCCCGATTCCAGCCTGATCGTGCGGCGGCTGACACCGTGGCGGCATATCTTGAGTTGCGCGCCGGCGTATCTGAAGACCCATGCAGCACCCATGACACTGGCCGATCTGTCGCAGCATAATTGCCTGCGATACTCGCTTTACCCGTTCGGCGACGATTGGACCTTCGATGGTCCTGACGGCAAGCCGGTGTCGGTACGGGTTGCCGGCAACATAGTAGGGAACAGCGGAGAAACGTTGCGGTTTCTGGCGCTGAACGGCCAAGGCGTATTGCTGGCACCCAGCTTTATGATCGCGGACGATGTCGCCTCGGGGCGTCTCGTGCGGCTGCTGCCAGAATATCGTCCCGTATTGTTCGCGATCAATGCGATCTATCCGCACCGGCATCATCTTTCGGTCAAGGTGCGCAGCTTCCTGGATCTGCTGTCACAACGATTTGCCGAGCATCGGAAGTGGATGGATCCCGAGATGTCGCCAGAGGCGACCTGACCGCGTACCCGCGGCTTCATACCAACCGCCCTTGATGTTGACCCATGAAAATGGGTCAACAGCGGCGGGCAGCCCGGCGGCAAGGACGAAGTCTATCGACCCGTCAAGCCTTTCCGGCGTAGCTCTTGGCCATGCCCTCGCCGGGTTCCGCCTGAGGGCCGAACGGCATGATCGGATAGCGCAGCCCGGCCTTCGACAGCCCCTGCAGTCCGGTCACAGCACGCAACAGATCCTCCGGCGGGCAGGCCATCAGCATCTCGTCGTCTGCCACGCCACCGTAACGGCGTTCCGCGTAGCAGGGGATCGACAGGCTTACTTTCTTGTTCTTCAACGCGCTGCCCCAGCTATCTGCGCAGGCGCTCTCGCCCGTGATGCTGAAGTCGTAGCGCTGGTAGTTGCGCCATTGCAGTCCGTTGATGAACAGGATCATCTGCGCGGGATTGCCGTAGAACAGGCACACATCCGGCGGGCTGAGCCGCCCAGTCCGCAGCGGGGAAATCGCCAGGCCGTGGTAGGTTCCCGGCGTCACCCGCGGCATCTGCGCCTGATGCGCGGCGGCGGCATCGCGGTTTTCGAACCACACGCCCTCCATCTTGCGGCCGGAGGTGTAGATGTCGCCCGGCGCGTCCAGCCCGATCACGCTGCTGCAGCTTGAAAACGGCGGCACGTTCTCGGTCGTGATGCCCAGCGTGAAGCCGGCCATGCGGGATTGGGTCACGAGCTGGCAGGTGGAGTAGGTCTTACCCTTGGCCGGCCGGCGCAGGCCGGGGACGGCCTCCATCTCGGCGACGTCCGCGAACAGCTTCATGCCGATCGGGAAGGTGCGCAGCCGTAGCAACTGATTGAGCTGTTCCGCGAGCTCGGCGATCGCCTTGCCGTCCAGGGCCGGGGTGTCGGGCGTCGTGGGCATGTCGTTCATGGCCGGGTTCCTCCTGCGCGCATGGTGGCATGCCAGGCGCCGGACGGAAATACGCGGACGATGTCTGGGCCACCCTCAGGCTGGGTGTGCGGCCTGAGGATGGTATCCTATTGATTTCGCACGGTCGTCCTGTCGTTCCGGGCTTATCGCGCCGCCGGCCGGGCGCGTCGCCGTCTCAATGTCCGGATGAACCGTCGCAGGCCGGCCCATTGCTGCTGCCAGTAGGTTCCCGTCGCCAGCGCCTCCTCTCCCGACGGATCGCCTGTCCGGACGTAGTCCCGAGAGAAATCCGCCGTCCCGAACATCATGTCCCACCACGGCAGTACCGCGCCGTAGTTGCAGCTTCGGTCCCCCGCCGCGCGGATTCCATGATGCGCGCGGTGGAACCGGGGGGAGATCAGCAGCCGGTCGCCAAGCCATCCGAACGAAAGCCGAATATTGGCGTGCGACAGGGACTCGAGGAACCGCAGCATCAGCACCAGCAGCGGGAACTGCAACGGCGGCACCCCGATCAGCAGC
Source organism: Rhodopila sp. (assembly GCA_031291715.1). Lineage (GTDB taxonomy): Bacteria > Pseudomonadota > Alphaproteobacteria > Acetobacterales > Acetobacteraceae > Rhodopila. The sequence goes on from JARLIN010000368.1 coordinate 17,723, forward strand.
GCGACCACGCCGAACCAGACGAACGAAATCAGGTCGTCCAGCAGATGGTTGCGGTCATCCGACCAGAACGTCATCTGGCGTTGCGCGTGATGCAGCGAGTGCAGCGACCACCACCAGTGGAACTGATGCGACAGCCAGTGCCGCCAATATTCGGCGAAATCCAGGATGATCGCGTACAGCAGGAAGGTGATCACCTGATGCCCGAGCAGGACGGGGAACAGGCCCTCCAATGTTGGAGGCACCCAGCCGTGGTCCGCCATCCAGCCGCTGACCAGGACCTGGGCGCGGTAGAACAGCACATAGGTGACCAGCGGCAGGATGCCGACCCGCGACAGCACCGTGTAGGCGGCATCGACCCAGACGGCGTGGCTATCCGCCCAGCGCTCGACCGGGCGCCAGCGCTCCAGTGGCAGGCAGACGGCGAAGGTCACCACCACCTGTGCGGCGCCGTACAGCGCGAACAGCGCCCAGCCATAGGACACGTCTTCCCAGTTCATCAGCCCGAACTGGTAGAGCGCCGGGATCAGCAGGTGTTCCTGCAACCATCCGGCGGCGAGGTCGAACAGGTCATCCATCAGCGGCTGGACACCACGGTCGGTGATGGCGCCTTCGGATTGAGGAAGATCCCGTGCGGCGAACGGCCGACATCGATCGTCTCGTACGACCCCGTGGCCGGGTCGAGGATGGCGACCTTCTGCGCCCAGCGGCGCGTGATCCAAAGTCTGCCATCGGGTGCGAAATCCATGTCGTCCGGACCGCCTGGGATCGCATAGCTGCGTATCAGCTTCAGGGTCGAGGCATTCAGTGAAACCGTCGTGCCGCCGGCTCGGTTGTCCACCCACAAGATCTTGTGGTCGGGAGACAGAAACAGGTTATGCGCCCCCTTGCCGGTGACGATATGCGCGATGACCTTTCCCGTCGCCGGATCGACCTGAGCCAGGTAGTCGGTGCCCATGTCAGCCACCAGCACCGTGCCGTTCAGCCACAGCACGCCCGCGGGGGTCTTGCCGACCGGGACGGTCCATTTTTCGGTCAGCGTGCGCAGGTCGAACGCAGCCAGCTTGTCGCTATCCTGCAAGCTCACGAAAACCGTCGAGGAATCCGGCGAGTACGCCAAATGGCTCGGTGTCGCGACCACCGGGAAGCGCTTCAGCAGCTTCATGCTGGCGGCGTCATAGACATCGACCTGATTGCGGGCGAGCCCGTTCACCGTCAGGAACTTGCCATCCGGGCTGAATCCCAGCTGGTAGGGATCGGCGGCGGTGAGCCGCTTCTGCACCTCTCCCGTATTGGGATCGAGGAACATCAGTTGGTTCCCGGCCGTGTCGCCGACGATCAGGCTGTGTCCGTCGGGGCTCAGGGTCAGGTGGTGCGGCTCCCGCAAGGCCGGGATGCGGCGGACTTCCTTTTGCGTCGCCATATCGATCACGCTAATCGATGCGCCGCCGGAATTGAGCACGAAGGCGATGCCGCCGGCCCACGCTGGTGTCGTGAATGAGAGAAATAACAGAAGGAAAAGGCGCCGCATGGCCAGGGTCACTCCGGCAGGATGGCGCCGTTCCCTACGCTACAAGCCTGGAATCGGGCAAGGCCATTCCAGGTCGCCCTCGGGCGAAGACGGCGGTGGCGAAAGCGAACATCACACACGCGGGGGTTGAAATCAGCACATTGTCGGTGAAGGCGTGGCCGGCGAGTGCCAGGAAGGCCAGCCGCATGATCCGACGGTCCGACGGCGGCAATTCACGTGTATGGACAATCACCCAGCCGGTGAACAACGCGACTAGGAGCGCCTCGCCGCATACTCCGCCCTCGACTTCGATGCGGAGATATTCGTTGTGTGCGGCCCAGGTGTGCAGCATGCGGGCGATCCGGCCGTCAGGAGGGATCACCGCGTTGCCGGCGCCGATGCCCCAGCCGAACCAGGGGGACTGGGCGGCGGCGTCCTCGAAGCGCGGCCACAGCAGGCCGCGTCCGCTCAGGTTGCCTGTTTCGTTGATGACGACGTTGAACAGCCGGACTTCCCCCAGGTCCCCCGCGAGCAAGGCCAGCAGCGGCAACAAGGCTAGCGCCGCCATGATCAGCAGCAGCCGGTCACGTGGGGCGAAGGTGCTGGAGCGGATGGAAATGAGGCTGAACCCGGTCACCCCCACGGCGCAAGCGCACGGCGCGCGGGCGCCGGTCAGCAGCAGGATCAAGCCGTTGGCCAGCAGCAGCAGCAGGTCGCCGCGCCGTCCTTCGCGGAAGAGTTGGATCAGACAGGCGTAGATCGCGGGCAGGCAGACTCCGGCCAGGAAGGCGGGATGGCCGAGACCGCCGAGACGGGCGCCGCCGCTGTCGATGAACAAGGGCCTAATGCCGGCCATCGTCAGCGGCACGCAGCCCGCCACGGCCAACAGGGGGCACCATTTGGTGGCGCGGATGATCGCCCCCGCCCAGGATCGCGGCACGCGGCAGAAGCAGAAAACGAATGGCGCGGCCGAGCCGATCATCGAACGAAGGCTGTCCGCCGTGGTCAGGCCGGGATAGAGGCCGTGTACGAGGCCGGAAGTCAGGATCGCCAGGAAAGCCCAGACCGGGCAGAGCGGATCCAGCCGCGGGCCGAAGCGCAGGGCGCACAGGAAGCCCAGGCCGATCTCGATGCCTTTCACCACGGCGATGGCGGGCTGGTAGGTCTCGGCGCCCACAAGGTCGTGCAAGGTCATTTCCAGGCTCATGCCGGTGAGCAGCAGCCAGGCGACACAGAAACCGGTGGGGAAGCGGAGGGCCAGGAACGCGACGCCCGCGGCGACGGTGGCCGCCAGCAGAAGCCAGAACAGCGGCGGGGCGAGCAGGCCGCACGCCAGGATGGCCGCCAGCAGCATCGCGGCGCCGCAAAGGATGGATGTGTCGGGGCGGGTGAGGATCGCATGCATCACGCGCCGGTATGGGCGCAAGAAGTGAAGAAAAGGTTGACGGCGCGGGCGGTGCCGTCCCGGCGTTGAGGCACGTGGCCATGACACCGGGGCTGCGGCTCTGGCGCGGCAGGGTTTCCGGCAGGCCCGGAACCACTCTATCCTGGCGAAAACATCAGGAGGGAAACGCCATGAGCGACATACGCGTCATCGCCACCGGTCTGCGGTTTCCGGAAGGTCCGGTCGCCATGAAGGATGGCTCGGTCGTGCTGGTGGAGATCGAGCGGCAGACCGTCACCCGCGTCTATCCCGATGGCCGCACCGAGGTTGTCGCGCATACCGGCGGCGGCCCGAACGGGTTGGCGGTGGGTCCAAACGGTGCGTTCTACGTATGCAACAACGGCGGGTTCCAATGGCGGACGGAAATGAACCTGCTGCGCCCGGCCGGTCCAGCCTCGGATTACGCGGGCGGGCGGATCGAGCGGGTCGATCCCGTCTCAGGCGCCGTGACGGTTCTTTATGACCGTTGCGGGCCGCACAAGCTGCTTGGGCCGAATGACATCGTGTTCGATGGGTTGGGCGGGTTCTACTTCACCGATCTGGGCAAGGCGCGGGCGCGCGACCGGGACTGGGGCGGGGTGTATTACGCCCTGGCTGATGGGTCGCGGATCACGGAGGTCGTGCATCCGATCCTGACACCGAACGGCATTGGCCTGTCGCCCGATGGCAGGACGCTCTATGTCGCCGAAACCGAGACCGCCCGGCTTTGGGCGTTCGATGTGCTCGCGCCGGGCGTTCTGGGGAAGGCGCCGTTCCCGTCACCGCATGGCGGCCGGCTGATGGTCGGGCTGGGCGGGTTCCAGCGCTTCGACAGCCTGGCGGTGGATGGCGCCGGGAATGTGTGCGTGGCGACGCTGGTGAACGGGTCGGTCAGCGTCGTGGCGCCGGAGGGCGGTTTGATCCGTCAGGTGACGATGCCGGATATGTTCTGCACCAATATCTGCTTCGGTGGGCCGGATCTGCGCACCGCTTACATGACATTGTCGGGGGCGGGGCAGCTTGTGGCGATGGAGTGGGATGGACCGGGGTTGCGATTGGCGCATGAGGCGTAAGACTCTCAATCCGCAGCCGAAGTTCATCGATAAGAAATAATAACTTTAAGTATAGGACGCGGGATTTATGTAAATTCGGCGTGACGTGAGGGAATCCCGGACGTTCCCTGGTGCCTGCCCCTGGCACTCCTGCTACCAACCACCCCCGTGGCGACCGCGGCAGATCGTCAAATCGTCGGTCGTTCTGGCAATCGAATATTTGTTCGGGACGGCTCCTGCCGCATCGGGTCAGTGCGATCGAGTCCCACTCGACCGCACCGCTTTACGCAATCAGCAAGGCAGGGGCACGCATCGATGAGCGGATTATTCGGTCAGATATTGCAGGGCGTTTTCAGCGGCGGGCAACAGGGGCAGGCATCGTCGATCTCCGGTATCCTCCAGCAGGTTCTGGCGGTGAAGGACGGCGACAAGGAAGGCGTCGCCGCGATCATCTCCAAGTTCCAGACCGCGGGCCTGGGGCAGCACGTCCAGTCATGGGTGGGAACTGGCGAGAATACGCCGGTCTCGGCCGAGCAGATCGGTCAGGTTTTCTCGCAGGAGCAGCTTGAGGGATGGGCCCAGAAGGCCGGCACCACGCCGGACGCCTTGCGCGGCGTGCTCGCCGAAGCCTTGCCGCACGTCATCGATCATGCGACACCCGACGGGCAGGTGCCTGCGCAGATGCCGGACCTGTCCAGTCTCCTCGGTCGGCTTCTAGGCGGGGGCGCGGGGCGACCGGCCTAGGAGACATTCTCATCGCGGGGTGAACCGATGGCGGATCATGATCTGGAGACGCTGTGGGAGGCGCATTGCCGCCACGAGTTCGAGACACGGGACGTCGATGCCACGATGGCCACGATGGTCGCCGAACCCTACGTCAACCACATCCCGACGATGACCGGCGGCGTCGGGCACGACGCGCTCAAACGCTTTTACCGGGACCACTTCATCGGCGCGAATCCGCCCGATCTCGCGATGACGCCGGTCAGCCGCACGGTCGGGAGCGACCGGGTTGTCGATGAGTTCGTATTACACTTCACCCATACGACGATGATTGACTGGATGCTGCCCGGGATCCCTCCGACCGGCCGGACGGTGGAGGTACCGATGGTGGCGATCGTGCAGTTCCAGGGCGACAAGCTGGTGCATGAGCATATCTACTGGGATCAGGCATCTGTCCTGGTGCAGGTCGGACTGTTGGACGCCAACGGGTTGCCGGTGACCGGGGCTGAGCAGGCCCGCAAAGTCATCGATAAGACGTTGCCAAGCAACACGCTCATGCGGGACTCGTGACGGTGCCAGCCGCTCCGTAAGGACCGGCACCACAGCCGCCAGGAACCGCGCGGGCGGAGGCAACTGCCTGATAAATCTTGTCCAACGCTGAGCATGCATCGCCGCTGCCAAGGCTCCTGGCCGGCAAAAGCCGCCTCACGAAATGTGCGCGTGCGGTAGGGTCCCGTCCGGACCGTAACGGTCAAGGAATGGCGATGGTTCGGTCTTTCAGGCGGTTGGCATTATACCAGGTCATGTTGACGCCGACTTGCCGCCAATTCCCTCCACGTTGTGGCCGGACTTGGTCCGGGCACCCGTTGCATCCCCGCAAATAGTTGTTCATTGGCGACTTGATCCGGCACGGATGGCCGGATCAAGTCCGGCCATGACGGCCATGACGGCCATGACGGCCATGACGGCCATGACGGCCATGACGGCCATGACGGGCATGACGGCCATGACGTCTGTGAAGGCGATGACCTCCATGAAGGCGATGACGGCCGTGGGACAGCGGCCGGTGTGTACGTTTTCGCGCGGGCTGGCACTGGATGCCGGATGATCGCCAGACAAAGCCCTCATCTCCGCGATTCAGGCTGGTCAGCGATACGGAACGTTCCGGTTATCCCATCAACACTGCGAAACAGCCGACGTCCCACCGAATCAACGATCCGGCGTCATCAGCCATTTGTTCATACAGCGCCGTTAAAATGAAACAGCCGACGGGACTTCCCCCGCCGGCTTAACATCCGGAGCCATGAGACGGACGACCCTCTCACCCTCCTGCCACTGACGATGTTGATTGCGACCATCAAAGCCAGGATCATCATCGAAAAGCTGTGGGGGACGGGGCGGTCCCTTGTCGGGCCGGCCCATCCCAGATGGCTGCGCCTCAGGCTGCCTTGGCCATCCCCCGCAGCACGTACTGCAAGATCCCGCCGTGCTGATAGTAAGCCACCTCATCGACCGTATCGATCCGGCATGTCACCGGCACCGTATCCACCGTCCCGTTCGCACGGTGGATCACCAGAGACAGGTCCATCCGCGGCGTGATCGTATCCAGGCCGGCGATGTCGATGATCTCTTCACCGGTGATCCCGAGCGACTTACGATCCGTGCCTTCCTTGAACGTCAGTGGCAGCACGCCCATGCCCACCAGGTTCGACCGGTGGATACGCTCGAAGCTCTCGACGATGACCGCCTTCACGCCCAGCAGCATCGTCCCCTTCGCCGCCCAGTCGCGCGACGAACCGGTGCCGTATTCCTTGCCGCCGAAGATCACCAGCGGCACGCCATCCTTCTTGTAGCGCATCGCCGCGTCGTAGATCGGCATTACCTCGCCGGAGGGCAGGTGCTTGGTCATGCCGCCTTCGACATTCGTCAGCATCTCATTCCGGATGCGGATGTTCGCGAAGGTGCCGCGCATCATGATCTCATGATTGCCGCGCCGCGCGCCGTAGCTGTTGAAGTTGGCCTGCGTCACCTGCCGCTCCAGCAGGTATTCGCCCGCCGGAGAGGTCTTCCGGATGGACCCTGCTGGGCTGATGTGGTCGGTGGTGATGCTGTCGCCCAGCTCCGCCAGGATCCGCGCACCGGCGATGTTGCCGACCGGTGCCGGCTCCATCGTGATGCCGTCGAAATAGGGCGGGTTCTTGACGTAGGTGGACCCGTCCGACCAGCGGTAGGTGGCATTGTCGCCCTCGACCTGGATCGCCTGCCACTGCTTGGGGCCTTTGAACACCTCGCCGTAGCGCTTCAGGAACTGCTCGCGCGACAGGCTGGACGCGATGATGTCGGCGATCTCCTTGTTGGTCGGCCACACATCGCGCAGGTAAACCGGCTTGCCGTCGTTGCCGATGCCGAGCGGAAC
>JARLIN010000040.1 GCA_031291715.1 Rhodopila sp.
CAGGTGCACATCCCGGCCGTCCACCGCGACTTCCCGGCTGTCGAGGTTCAGCTCCAGCCGGCCCAGACGAACGGTCGGCTGGCTGAACCCCTTGCTGCGCCGGACGATCGCCTGCATCCGGGCCAGCAATTCGGCCTTGTCGTATGGCTTGGTGATAAAATCGTCCGCGCCGAGGCTGAGAGCCTTCACCCGTGCCTGCGGCATCGTAACGCCTGACAGGATCACCACCGGGGTATCGTTACGGGAGATGCGCATGCGCCGCACCACCTCGAACCCTTCGATGTCAGGCAGCGTCAGGTCGAGCAGCACGATGTCGTACTCGTAGTGGCGCAGCAGCTCCAGCGCGTCTTCCCCGCTTTCGGTCTGGTCAACGACCGCGCCGGCGGCTTTGAGCATGAGCGTTATGCCGCGGGCAGCGATGACGTCTTCTTCCACCAGCAGGACGCGCATCTGGCTCCTCCTTAACAAAGTATGAATGAACCAATACCACCATAGCGTGTTTTCTGCTACCGAAATCTCAACGAATTAGTGTATTTTTTACGAATTGAGGCTAATGAGGGCAGTTACCTCGAGAATGCATAAAGAACATGAACAACATTTGGACGAGTATGTCCCAATGAGACGATATAATCTCGCGGAACGGGTCGACGCCTGCAGGGCTCGTCTTCGCCGGATCCCCAAGGCCCGCATCAGCGGCACGGTCACCAACCTGCTCGGCCTCGTCGTTGAGGTCGAAGGCCTCACCGGCCTGGCGGCGGTCGGCGACCGTCTGGAGCTCCGCACACGGGACGATCGGGCCGTCCCGGCCGAGGTGATCGGGTTCCGCGACACCGCCCTTCAGGCGATGGCGTTTGGGCCGCTGGATGGCATGGCGCACGGCTCCAAGGCGCTGTTGCATAATTCGTATCACGCCATGCTGGACGTCGCGTCCTCCTGGCTGGGACGGGTGATCGATCCGCTGGGCCAGCCGCTCGATCGGGAAGGCATCCTGTTCGGAGGACCCACACCCCGCGCGACCCGCACCGCACCACCGGACGCCACGTCGCGCGCCCGCCTTGGTCCGCGCATCGACCTTGGCGTGCGTGCGCTGAACTGCTTCGCCACCTGCCGGCAGGGGCAGCGGCTGGGCCTCTTCGCCGGGTCCGGCGTTGGCAAATCGACGCTGCTCTCCATGCTGACACGTGGCACGGAATGCGATGTGGTGGTGCTCGCTCTGGTGGGCGAGCGCGGCCGCGAAGTGCGGGAATTCATCGAGGATGACCTGGGGCCGGAAGGGTTGGCCCGTTCGGTCGTTGTGGTCGCGACATCGGATGCACCGCCCTTGATGCGCCGCCAGTGTGCCTACACGGCCATGACCGTAGCCGAACATTTCCGCGACCAGGGCAAATCGGTGCTGCTGCTGATGGACAGCGTGACCCGCTTCTGCTTGGCACTGCGGGAGATTGGCCTATCGATGGGGGAACCGCCGGCGACGCGCGGCTATCCGCCCAGCGTGTTCGCGGAATTGCCCAGATTGCTGGAGCGCGCCGGTCCCGGTCCGCACCTGCCGGATGGTCGCGCCGGGCACATCACCGGGCTGTTCACCGTCCTGGTCGAAGGCGACGATCACAACGAGCCGGTGGCCGATGCGGTCCGCGGCATCCTGGACGGACACATCGTCATGGACCGCAAGATTGCCGAAGCCGGCCGTTATCCGGCGATCGATGTGCTGCGTTCCCTCTCCCGGGTCGCCGCCTCCTGTCTGGACGAGGAGCAGACGGCATTGGTCAGGCGCGTGCGGGGCATCCTGTCACTGTATGGTGACATGATGGACATGGTTCGGTTGGGCGCCTACCGCACCGGGACCGATGCGACGGTGGACGAGGCGCTGCGGCTGACCCCGGCGATCGAGGATTTTCTGCGACAGGCACGGGGCGAGCGCACCGGCTACAGCGAATCATTCCAGCGCCTGAACCAGGCATTGCAGGGCTAGTTTGGCGCGCGATCCGTTACGGGTCTTGCAGGCGGTACGCCGACTTGCGGTCGAACAGGCTCGCCGGGCGCTTGGGGCATGCCTTAAGGCCGAAACCGAGGCGCGGGAGGTGATCAGGTCCATTGACGACGGGGTGCGTCGGGACCGTGAAGCGAGCGACTTGTGGCTCGACGCCCATCGGTTCCAGGACATGTTCGCGATGCGGCTGGCTTGCATAAAAAGGGAACGGCAGGCTGCTCTGGCTGCCCTGGCGGCGGCCGAGGCGTGTTCGGAGGAAGCGCGCGGTGCGGTCGCCGCCGCGCGGATGGCGGCGGAAGCGGTGGACCGGCTGATCGATGAGCGGGCGGCTTCCATTGAAGCCGATGCGGCGAGCAAGGCGCAGCATGCGCTGGACGATATCGCCCGGGCACGGCAGGCCGCCAGCCGGCGCGGCAAGCGAGACAACGGATGGTAAAAATGGAGGGTGACGCCCTGGTCATCATGTTACTGGGGATCAGCTGCAAGCTCACCAAGCCGGAAAGCCGGGCGCGCCGGTGGCAGGCGATCTTCCGAACCCATTGACATCACGACAAATTGCCGCGCTTGACGCTGTATTACAGGGATCGCCGCGTTACATCCGAGCGTATGAACGCGCTGATCATGGCAAACGAAGCGAAACCGGCGGAGCAGAGCACCCCCCACACCGTTCTCGTCGTCGAGGACGAGGCGATGGTGCGGATCACGATCACCGAATATCTCCGCGATTGCGGTTACAACGTGGTGGAGGCGTGCGACGCCGCCGAGGCGATTGCCGCAGTGGACACCGCGGGTCCGATCGATCTGGTCTTCAGCGATGTCCGGATGCCCGGGAGAATGGACGGATTCGGTCTGGCGGAATGGTTTCTGTCCCACCATCCTGGCGTACCGGTCCTTCTGACGTCTGGCTACAATGGTGGCCGAGCCTTCGCGGCCGACGGGTTGCCCGGCGTGAGGCTCATCGACAAACCATACTCGCAGATCCAGGTTGAGCAGCGTATCGCACGGCTGCTCGCTGGATGACCCGTTGATCGCGCGTTGAAATTTTTGTCGTCGTTGGGTCGGGGCGGCCGCGTCGCCATTATTATGCCACTTGGCGCGGCTTTAACGGTGTGGCAACAAAGCGTGCGATCCCCGCACGTTTTTTGATCATTAGCACACGATCGACCCATAATGCCGTCAATTCAAAGCCGGACGCTCCGACCTGTCAATCTGACTCCCAGGCCGGTGGTGTCCGCTATTAGCCTGTTTTTGCTGTTGTCCGTGCTCGGCATCGTGCTGTTCATCGCCATGCGGTCGCCGTTGAAGGATGACATCGCGTGGCTGTTATATGTCGCGCGCCGCTGGTTGGCCGGGCGGGAACTTTATATCGACGTCGTTGAGGTCAATCCGCCGCTGATCGTCTGGATATCGGCCGTTCCGCTGGAGATCGCGCGATGGCTCAATGTCGGGCCGCAGTTCGTCGCCATGCCGGTCTTCATCACGGCGGTCCTCGGTTGCGCGTGGTGGACGGCAAGCTTGCTGCGTGCGCAGGGCGGCCTCTTCGCCGATCGGCTGACGGTGTTCGCGGTGATCGGCTGCGCCTTGCTGATCCTGCCGGCGGCCGATCTGGGGCAGCGCGAGCATCTGCTTGTCGCCGCCTTCCTGCCGTATCTCGTGCTCTTCGCCCGTTCACTGGATGGCCGGTCCGTATCGGTGGTCGAGTCGGTGATAGCGGGCGTTCTGGCGGGGCTGGGCTGCGCGCTGAAGCCGCGGTACGGCGCGGTGTTCGCGGTTTTGGAGTGCCTGGCGCTGACGCGTGGGCTGCGTCCGTGGCGCGTCATGCCGTTCGCGGCGGGCACCACGCTGGTGGGTTATGCCGGCCTCGTCGCCATCCTGTGCCCCGCCTATGTGCGGCGCGCGGTCCCACTTGCCCTCGCGCTGTACGGGGCGACGGATGTGCCGTTTCTTTCGTTGCTGTGGGACAGTGCCTTGCTGATCAGTGGGCAGGCCGTGGCAATCGGTCTGCTGTGGCTGCGGCGGCGCAGTCTGACTGAATACAGCCTGATGCTGACGCTTGTCGTGTTCGCCGCGACCAGCACCGCGATCTGTTTCGTGGACGGCAAGGACTGGTACTACCACCGCCTGCCGGCGACGGTGATCACCGTACTGGCGCTGCTATTGTGGAGCGTGACGGAGGTCGTCCAGCGCCGGTGGACGATCCGCTGGCCACTGGTTCTCGCGGCCTTCGCGGTCGCCGTATTCTGCTTCTCATCCATCCAGCGCCTGGAGCCGGAGGTCGTGGAGGCCGTCGAGCCGCAGAAGACGACGGTTGATCGGCTAGAGCAGATCATCCACGACGAGCATGCACGGACCTACATCGCGTTTTCGGAATGGATCGCCCTGGGCTTTCCGGTGGTGAACAATACCGGCGTCACCTGGGCGTCGCGCTTCGACTCGATGTGGGCGTTGAAGGGCGAGGTGTGGCGCGCCCATTTCGATCCCGCGGCCGACAAGGAATGGCCGATCGCCCGCTGGGTGTCGCACGATTTCATCGCCGGCTGTCCTGACATCGCGGTTGTCGATACGCGGGAAACGACAAAGTATATCAGCGTGTTGAGTGCGGCCGACCCGGCCTTCGCCCGTGCCTGGTCGCGGTACCGGCCGATCGCGTCGTTCGACGGGCTGGTGGTTTATCGCCGGGGCAGGGCGGGCTGCCTCGATGTCTGGGTCGCGGCGGAATCGAAACCGGGATTCGACGCCAGGTGAGGCTGCGAGGCGAATAACCCCATCGTTGAAGCTGGCGCCGGCATCTTTTCAGGCGAGGGCGGCTGCGGACCCCAGCGCACCAGGATAAGGGTGCGGATGGAGCATGGGCCTCTCTCTATCGTCATGGCCGGGAGTGTCCCGGCCATCCGCCCCCCGCCGCCCGTGCGCAGATG
>JARLIN010000369.1 GCA_031291715.1 Rhodopila sp.
TTCACCTCAGTATACACCGCGCGATACACCACATGGCGAATGGATTGGGCGGCGGCGACCGAACCGTGTCCTCGCATAAGGGCCACGGAATGGTTGCCCATCGTCGCCGCCAGCGCATGGCCCAGGGAGGGGTTGCGGATCAGCATGTCGGTGGCGGGGCCGGCAGTGTCACGGATCTCGAAAACAGGGACTCCGGTGCCCAGAAAGCCGGCGATGTGGTTCATCGGTTTCAGCGGCACCGCCGTGTCGGCGAAGGGAATCACCGCTGGCGAGTGGCTGTGCACGACCGCGATCACGTCGGGTCGTGCTTTGTAGAGTTCGCCATGGATAAACCGCTCAAGATATGAAGTACGGCCTCGCGCATCCACCGGGTTGCTATCCAGATCGTATTCGATGATGTCGTCCAGCGTGACCAGAGCCGGCGCCATGCTGCGCGAAAGCAGATAGCGGTTCGGGTCCTTGTCATGGCGCACGCTGACATGGCCGAACCCATCGACGACTCCCTGGTCGTACAGGATGCGGTTGGCGGCGACCAGATCGTCCAGCAGCGCCGCGTTGGCCGGCCCGGCGGAAGCAGGCTGGGTCTGTGCCCGTGCCGGCAGTGCGGCGACCGACATCGCGGTGGCAAGGAAGCCGCGGCGGCCAAGCGTGGCCGGGCCGCAGCAGAGGCAGATGGACATCGCGTTTCCCCCATTCGCATCTGATTTATCGTTGCTTTCCGCCCTTCGCGTGGCGGTGGATCGAAACATCGATCCATCCCGTGTCAAGTGTCCCTAATCTGAGGTTCGCCGTAGTGGGCGAACCTCAGATTAGGGACACTCGCTCTTTACTTTCAGTGGCCTGCTTATCCCCGAAGCCCGCCGCATGATGCGACGAACCTCGGGGGCAGGACACTAGCCGCCGCTCGCTTCAAAGCCAATAATGGCCCGGACGAGTGACAGGAGTACGTGCGTGGACGCAACAGACCCGCGAATGATCAAGGCAGCGATCCAAGCGCAACGAGACGCCATGCAGGCGCTGTTCGATCAGCTTCGCCAGGATGGACTGGATGAGCCAGGCGTGTCCCGCGATCCCTATGGCGCGGGAGAGCAGCGCGCACACGCGACCCTCACCAAAGCGGCCGAGGCGCTCGCGCTTGAAATCGGCCACGACGACGCCGCCAACCTGTATATGACTCTCCCCGGTCGCGACCGGACCGCCCCCGTCCTGGTGATCGGCTCGCATCTGGATTCCGTGCCGCATGGCGGGAACTTCGATGGTGCCGCCGGCGTTCTGGCCGGCCTCGCGACGGTGACCGCATTCCGGGCCATGGGCGTGACGCCCGACTGCGATATCACCGTGATGGGTATCCGCGCCGAGGAAAGTGTCTGGTTCCAGGTCTCCTATATCGGCAGTCGCGGAAGCCTCGGCACGCTGCCCGACGGCGCGCTGGACGTCCGCCGGGTGGACACCGGCCGCACCCTCGTGGACCATATCGCCGCGTGTGGCGGCAACCCGGACGCCCTACACGCCCGCATCAGGCATTTCGACCCATCGCGCATTCGCGCCTACCTCGAACTTCATATCGAGCAGGCGCCGAGCCTCGTGGAAGCCCGTCGGTCGGTGGCGATCTGCACCGGAATCCCAGGCAATTTCCGCTATCCCGAGGCCTGGATCGAAGGAAGCCACGACCATGTCGGCCTGCCTCGCCGCTTCCGTCACGACGCCGCCATGGCGGGTGCGGAATTCGCCATGGCGCTGGATGCGCTCTGGGCCGACTACGATGAGCGCGGTATCGCGATGGCCTGTACGTTCGGCCGCTTCCATACCGACCAGGCGGCGCACGGGCTGACGATCGTACCGGGTGCGTTCCACTTCAGCCTGGACGTACGTGCCTATGACGAAGCCGTCCTGGCCGAACTGGAAGATAAGGTTGGCAGGATCATCGACGGGATCGAACAACGCCGGGCGGTGCGTTTTCACCTCGGTCCGAAGGCCCGCGCGGCCGTCGGGGTGGTCGATCCCACCATCAAGGCCGGATTGGAAGCAGCCGCACATGATCAAGGAATTCCCGTTCTGCATATCGGCAGCCCGGCATCCCATGACGCCGCCGCGTTCGCCGCCGCGGGGGTTCCCGTCGGCATGGTCTTTGTCCGGAATGAAAACGGGAGCCATAATCCAAACGAAGCAATGACGATTGACGACTTTCTTGACGGAACGGCGGTTTTGGTAGAGTGGATTGCCAGAACGTCCATACATAATCCCCAATAGGGACGCGGCCTCCTTTATGCCCCACACGGATTCTTTCGGGACAGCCGCCAGGGCGCGGCTCGGGTTAGTCTCAAGGCGGTCAGCGGGCTGGCTGGTGCCGGTGCTATATGTGTTGAGCGGGCTCGCCTTTCTTTCGGACCTCGCGCGCGACAACACGTTTGCCTACGGGATTCTCTATGCCCCTCTCGTTGCGACGGCCGTTTTTCACAAGCGATCCTACGGCGTTTGGATACTGGCGGCGATCGCCTGCGCATGCGTGGTGATTGGCGCCTTCGTTCCCAGCGTCAATCCGGACCTGCCGGATCTGGTCGCCAATCGCTTGCTGTCCATACTCACGATCCTGGCCACAGCCGTCTTTGTCCGGCACGCTCGCGGCATTCAGGAACGTCTCGCGGAGGAGACAAGGCGGGCCGAGGCGGCCGAACGGATCAAGACGGAGGTCCTGACCAATCTGAGCGAGGAGATACGCACGCCTTTGCATTCGCTTCTCGGTGTCATGAGCCTGATGATGGCGGATTGCCGGCCGGATCAACGTGAGGCGCTCCGCCGGGTGCGCAGCGGCGGCAAACAGTTGCTGGAAACAATCGATAATCTGATCGACCTGACCCATATCGATGAGCTTACCGTGCGCCAGCAGCCGATCGACGTTGCAACGATCGTGCGGGACGCGGCCTATAGCGCCCGGCCGACGGCAAGCGAACGTCAGGTCACGATCTCAATGGATCGTCTGACAGGCGGGAAAACCACCCCCGATGCCACCGTCGCGGCGCTGGGGGACTCCTGGGCGACGCGGCGCATCATCGACAACCTCCTTGCGAACGCCGTCCGGTTCACCCCCCCTGGCGGAACCGTGTCCGTGTCGGTGGACCGCGATGCCGACACGGTGACCGCATCGGTCAGCGATACCGGCAACGGTTTGCCTTTCGATCTGACGGAGCATTTTCTCGGGGACGCCGCCGACACCGACGGGCTTGCGGTCCCGACGGCGGGTGGAACGGGTCTCGCGCTCAGCGACCGCCTGGCGCGTGCGATGAACGGCCGGCTGATCGCCCGTAATCGGCCAGGTTCGGGAGCGACGATCGGCCTAACCCTGCCGGCGGCCGACCGGAAGGCCGCATAACCATCACCCGGATGCGGCCTGAAAGGCGAGAAGTCCATCCTCGATGACGGCGCGCGGCAGGTCGCGCGTGATGAACACGATCCGGCTGGTGCGGCCGTCGCCATCGGGCCAGGCCGCGAGTTTCACCGGCGGATGCATCAGATGCCGCACCGCGTGAATCGCCACCGGCCGGTCATGGCCTTTCAGGTTCAGGATGCCTTTGACGCGCAGCAGATGCTCGCCCTTTGAAGCGACCAGCATCTCCAGCCACATCGCCACGCCCTGCCAGTCGAGGGGCTGTTCCAGCGTGATGCAGAAAGCGCCGATACGCGCGTCATGACGGTTGGGGTCGTGATGATGGTGATCGCCGTCCGTATCAAACGCCGCCGCGTTCAGCCAGCCACGCACGTTCGGCGTCTTGCTGGCCGGGTCGAACAACCCGGCGTGCAGGATGAACGCCGGATCAACCGCGCCATGCACCACCTCGGCGATCGGCGCGCCTGGGTTCAACGCACGCAGCCGGTCACGCAGCGGCACCGGGTCGGCCAGATCGGCCTTGCTGATGACGATTCGATCCGCCACCGCGACCTGGCGGACAGCTTCCTCCTGCGTGTCGAGATGGGCCGCACCATTCACCGCATCGATCACCGTCACGATGCCATCCAGCCGGTAGGCCGACGCCGCGACGGGATCGGTCATCAACGTCGCCAGGATCGGCACCGGATCGGCCAGGCCGGTCGTCTCGATCACGATTCGGCTGATTTCGTCGCGCCGCGCGCGCGGCAGCATTTCCCGCAGGACACGCGCCAGGTCGCCGCGCACCGTGCAGCACAGGCAGCCGGCATTCAGCAGCACCGTTGAGTCGTCCAGTTTCTCGACCAGCAGATGGTCCAGCCCGATCTCACCGAATTCGTTCACCAGGACGGCGGTGCGGGCCAGTTCGGGCTGGCGCAGCAGATGGTTCAGCAAGGTTGTCTTGCCGGCACCGAGAAAGCCGGTCAGTACCGTGACCGGCGTGGTCTCAGCCATGCGAATGTCCATACAGCGCGTCGGGGGACACTTCCGGTGCGGCGATTTCGACCAGGCCGCCGTCTCGTGCCGCGCGGAAGAAGCAGTTACGCCGGCCGGTGTGACAGGCGACGCCGTCCTGATGCACCAGAAGCAGCAAGGTGTCGCCGTCGCAATCGACCCGCAGCTCCCGCAGATGCTGGGTCTGGCCGGACGTCTCACCCTTGCGCCAGAGCTTGCCGCGGCTGCGGCTGAAATAACAGACCCGGCCGGTGGCCAGCGTCTCCCGCACGGCTTCAGCGTTCATCCAGGCCATCATCAGCACCTCACCGGTGTCGTGCTGCTGGGCGATGGCGGGGACCAGGCCGTTCGCGTCGAAGGTGATCGCGTCCAGGACAGGATCGGATGGTGTCACCGCGGAAGCGGTGCGGGTATATATCGCATTCTCGGTCATGGATGTTATCTTGGCGCTGGGCGTGCCCGCCGCCAAGGAGTGCCTTATGGGGTTTTCCCCCCGCACCGAGACATTGCTGACCCGCGCCACTCAGATCTGCGATGGCCGAGGCGTCCGGCTGACCGATCTGCGCCGTCAGGTGCTGGGGCTGATCCTCGACCGCGACGCGCCGACCGGGGCCTATGACCTGCTGGACCAGCTTCGCAGCACACGCCACGGCGCCGCACCTCCGACGGTTTACCGCGCGCTGGAGTTCCTGCTGGAGCAAGGGCTGATCCACAAGCTGGAGCGCCTGTCCGCCTTCGTCGGCTGCATCGCCGATGAAGACCACGACCATGCGGCGCAGTTCCTGATCTGCCGCTCCTGCGGCAAGGTCACCGAGTTGGAAGACCACGAACTCGCCCACGCCCTGGAGGACGCCGCCAGGCGCCTGGGCTTCACCGTCGGCAAGGCGACGATAGAAGCCGAGGGCCAGTGCGCCGCCTGCGCGAAATCATAAATCATAAAGAAAGGAACGCCATGACCCTGATCGCATCCGCCGAAA
>JARLIN010000002.1 GCA_031291715.1 Rhodopila sp.
AGGCGTTCGGCGATCGCCGCCTCGATCGCGGCGGCATCATCGGTGCCGCCACGGAACCAGGCGTCGGGGGCCTGCTGCAACAGCCCAAGCACCGCGCCGGCGGCGCGCAGGCCGGAAGCCGCGGCCCGGTCCCCGGTCATCGCCGCATCAGCCAGCCCGTGCATGGCGGAGATCGCGAGAGGCGTATTCAGGTCGTCACACAGCGCTTCCAGGACGGCGGGCGGGACCGGTCCGGCCTCTGCATCCGGTGCTTGCTCAAGCGCCCGATAGAAACGATCCAATTCCCGCTTCGCCTCGGCCAGGCCCTGATCGGTGAAATCCAGTTCCGACCGGTAATGCGTGCGCAGCAGCAGCAGCCGGATCGCTTCACCCGGCGCCTTCGCCAGCACGTCGCGGACGGTGAAGAAGTTGCCCAGGCTCTTGGACATCTTCTCGCCGTTCACCTGCAGCATGCCATTGTGCATCCAGTAGCGGGCGAAGCTGCTGCCGGGAAAGGCGCACAGGCTTTGCGCCATCTCGTTCTCGTGGTGCGGGAATATCAGGTCGCTGCCGCCGCCATGGATGTCGAAGGTTTCGCCAAGATATCGCCACGACATGGCGGAGCACTCGATGTGCCAGCCGGGCCGGCCGCGGCCCCACGGACTGTCCCAACCGGGCAGGTCACCGCTGGACGGCTTCCACAGCACGAAATCGCCGGCATCGCGCTTGTAGGGGGCGACCTCGACCCGCGCGCCGGCGAGCAATTCGTCCTGGCTGCGGCCGGACAGCTTGCCGTAATCCGGATCGGAAGCGACGGCGAACAGCACATGCCCCTGCGCCGCATAGGCGTGGCCCGAGGCGATCAGCCGCTCGATGATCATGATCATCTCGGCGATATGTGCAGTGGCACGCGGTTCCTGGTCCGGCGGCAGGCTGCCGAGAGCTGCCATGTCGGCGTGGAAATCCGCGGTGGTGCGGGCGGTGATGGCGCTAATCGGCTCTCCGGTCTCCTGCGCGCGTGCGTTGATCTTGTCGTCCACGTCCGTGATGTTCCGGACATAGGTCACCGACGGATACAGAAGCCGCAACAGCCGCGCGACGACGTCATAGACGACGACCGGGCGGGCGTTGCCGAGATGCGCGAGGTCGTACACCGTCGGGCCGCAGACATACATGCGGACATTGGCCGGATCGGCTGGTTCGAACCGCTCCTTACGGCGGGTCAGACTGTTGTGCAGGTACAGGTCGGGCATCGTGCGGTCCATTCTCGGCTGCGCTTTCTCCGCGAAACCAGCCGTTAAAGCAACGCGATTGACAGCGGTGGGCACGGGGCGCTACCCACAGGCCCCTTATTGAGAACCATTCTCATATGCAAACTGCACTATCGACCCCTCAGGAAACCCTGCGGGCAAGTACCCGTCTGCGCCGTTTCCTCGCCGTGTTCGGCCCAGGTCTGGTGGTGATGCTGGCCGATACCGATGTCGGCAGCGTCATCACCGCGGGCCAGAGTGGCGTGCAATGGGGCTACCGCCTGCTGCTGCTGCAACTGGTCCTGGTCCCGATCCTGTACATGGTGCAGGAACTGACGGTACGCTTGGCGATCTTTACCGGGCGCGGTCACGGCGAACTGATCCGTGACACGTTCGGCCCGATCTGGGCCTGGGTCTCCGCCATCGGCCTGGGCATTGCCACCGTCGGGGCGCTGCTGACGGAATTCTCCGGCGTGGCTGGCGTGGGGGAGCTTTACGGCCTGCCGCGTTATGTATCGTTGCCGATCGCGGCGGTCGCCCTGCTGGTCGTGGTGATCACCGGGTCCTACCGAAGAGTCGAACGGGTCGCGATCGCCGTGGGCCTGTTCGAGCTGGCATTCTTCTTCGTTGCCTGGGCCGCGCACCCCAATTTGGCCGAACTGGTGGCCGGCGCGGCCGAAATTCCCTATCGCAGCCCCGATTACCTGTATCTGGCGGCGGCCAATATCGGCGCGGTGGTGATGCCGTGGATGATATTCTATCAGCAGTCAGCCGTCGCGGATAAGCGGCTGGGTCCGCAGCATCTGACAGCGGCGCGCTGGGATACCGGTGTGGGCGCCGTGGTTACGCAGCTCATCATGGCGGCGGTGCTGATCGCCTGCGCGGCCACTATCGGCCGCGGTGACCCCAACGCCAGCCTGTCCACCGTCGGTGAAATGGCCCAGGCGCTGACGCCGTTCATGGGCACGACAGTGGGCAATCTTGTGTTCGGCCTGGGCGTGCTGGGCGCCGGCATGGTCTCCGCCATCGTCGTTTCGCTCGCCTTCGCCTGGGGTTTGGGCGAGGTCACGGGTTATCGCCGCTCGCTGGAAATGCACCCGTTGGAAGCTCACTGGTTCTACGGCGTTTATGCGCTGTGTGTCGTCGCCGGTGCGCTGGTCGTCGCGGTCTGGCCTGACCTTGTATCGCTGAATGTCGACGTGCAGGTGATGAACGCATTCATGCTGCCGCTCGTGCTGGGCTTCCTGATCGCACTCGCGGTGAAGGCGCTGCCTCGGGCGCACCGGCTACGCGGTGTCTATCTATGGGTGGTGGTCGCGGTTGCCGTGGTCACCTGTGCGCTGGGCGTGTTCGGCGGGCTGTCCGGCGTGGGCTGGGTGTAATACCGAGCGCCGTAAAGATTAACCCACGGGCAGCCCCCCCTTCGTCATGGCCCGGCGACAGTCCGGGCCATCTGAACC
>JARLIN010000370.1 GCA_031291715.1 Rhodopila sp.
CGTGACGCCGTATTCGGGCGTGTGCAGTGCATGGTTCACCGTTGGGTCCGCCACGTTCGCTTGCGATGCTAAGTCATCATACGATAACAAGGTGTCAATATAAGAACCACGCATCGATGATGCCAAGGGCATGATATGATAACAGGATATCAATTGCGAATGGCGCGAGCCGCCCTGAGATGGGGCGTTCGAGACGTTGCCAGAGAGGCGAAGGTGTCACCTGCCACGGTGACGCGCATTGAGGCCAATGCGGTGGCTAACGCCGCGACCCTTGCAGCGATTCGTACCGCCCTGGAATCGGCCGGCGTCGAGTTCATCCCGGAGAACGGCGGCGGAGCGGGCGTGCGGTTGAGGAACCCATGAGCGAAAGCGCCACCATTGCGGAGCCGCGTTACACCCGGCGTCCATCCGACAAGATCCTGATTGCCTTCCACCACGCTTGCGACCAGGGGGACACCGAGGTCGCAGGGAGTTTGCTGGAGGTGCTGGCGTTCATGATCGGGCGGGAGCCTCTCCTGCCGCCTGGCGGTAAGAGCCGTCGCGCAGCGGAGAGCTTGGTAGCGGCGTACGAACGGCTTTGGCACCTGCGGCACCCGGAGCTCTTGTAACGTCGCCAGAGAACGATCGCGGCGCCCCACGCCGATCGTGATCGCCATCTTTGAGGCTAGCAATAATGAAATTTGATTTCCCGACCATGATGGTCGGACTGTCTTTTGTCACTATCCTTATGGCTCTACTAAGCTTCTGTTCCTGGACGGCAACGCGGCGAAACGCTTTTCTGCCTCCGCTTACCTGTGCGTTCTTGCTTGGGTCGGTGGGTATTTTGGTTGCTGGCCTGAGGCCCGCCATTCCGACTTTTGTCTCGATCAGCGCCGGTAATGCTTTGATATTGTTGGCGTACGGCTTTGGATGGAAAGCGGTACGTGCCTTTGAGCACCGGAGCCTTCGCCCCGCAGGCGTGACGGCGCCAGCAGCGCTATGGCTCGCCGCCTGTCTGTGCCCACCATTTTATACGGACCCAGCGGCACGGGTCGCTGTAATGTCGTCCCTGACCAGCATATCAGCGGTCCTGATCGTGAGAGAGTTGTGGCGCGGACGCCACGAGCCTCTCCCGTCCCGATGGATGGCCATCGTCATAGGCGGCCTGCACGCTCTTTTCATGCTGGTCAGGGTGGTGTTGGTCCACGATCTACCCTTTCCGTTGGGAGCTGGGCCAGGAGATTTGAATTGGGCCGTGGCACTGCCGCTTGAGGGTATCGCCTACTCGACACTGACACTGTGCAGCATGCTTCTCATGGAGCGGGAGCGAGCTGAGCTGCAGCAGCGGCGGGCGGCAAATCTCGATCCGCTGACGGGCATCGCCAATCGCCGGGCGTTCATTGAGGCCGCCGAAAATATCTGGTTCGACCAATCCCTTCGAAAAGGAACCTGTGTCGCGATCCTGATATTCGATTTGGACCGGTTCAAACAGATCAACGATACATTCGGGCACAAATTTGGCGACGACGTGCTGATTCTCTTCGCCCGTACGGCAAGTAAAGTCCTGGGACCCAAAGCCGTCTTTGCCCGGTTTGGCGGCGAGGAATTCGCAGCCGCGTTGCAATGCACCAACCCCGAACAGGCTTACAGGGCCGCAGAGCAGGTGCGTGCCGGATTCGCCGAAGCTGCGTTATGTACCGATGGGTTGGCAGTCGAGAGCACGGTTAGCATCGGCCTCAGTGTCATGGACCATCATGCATCTCTGAGTACTGCGCTGGCATCGGCTGATCGAGCCCTTTACCGAGCAAAGCGGGAGGGACGCAACCGGGTCGAATTCCAGGAGGTGCACGTGCTTCATCCTGAAGCAGCTGCCTAACCGGAGCCGGAATGCCTTTGCCGCCCCAGTCAGCCAGCCCGGAACGGACGCTCACTCGAGCTGAGCATCCGCGAACCGCTGTTCGTGGCGCCCGACCTGGATCCGGTAGTTCTCCCGATACCTATCACTCACGTCCTGATGCAGGGCCAGCGCCGCCGCGTCCCGCTCACCGCCGGACGGCTCGATCAGATCGAAATGTCCGTACCGATCTTCCCCACGCACCAGCATGGCGCGGCAGCGCACCGGGCCATCCACCCGCACGTGGGTCGGAATGTAGTTCAGCCCGATCCCGACCCGCCGGTGCGACGCATTGTTTGGCGCCGACCGGTGCACCGCGAGTTCATGATGTAACGAGAATGACCCTGCCGGCAGCGCCATAGCCGTGGGGTTCGCGTCATCGAACGGCTCCATGATCGTCTGGCCCGCCCGGTTGATGCTGTTCGCCAAACCCAGGGGCGCATGGCGATACAGCCGAGGTTCACCGTGGAAGGACAATTGCTCCATGCAACCGGCCTCCTTGCTGGCATCCGTCAGCGCGACCCAGGCGCAGACCGATTCTTTCGGCTCCAGACCAAAATAGCCCCCGTCCTGGTGCCAGGCGGCATAGGTCGGCGAATGCGGCTCCTTGATGAAGAACGTGCTGGTCCACACCAGGATATTGGGACCGATCACATCCTCTATCGCGTCCAGGATGCGCGGATGCCGGATCAGGTCATTGAACCAGGGCGAATGCATATGCCCGTGGGAGCGCCACTTGGGGTCCGCATCCGCGACGGCAGACCCCAGCGCTGTTTCAAGGCGTTCCAGACCGGCGAGACAGGCCGCGATTTCCGCCGGTGTCAGGGCCGGAATTGGAAAGAGGAAGCCGTTGTAGCGAAACGAATCCACCTGCTCCTGCGTCAGCGCTTTCATTGTTGTCCTCCCGTTTTGGGGCCGGAGTGTGCACCGGATGCGTCATCCGGTCACCTGACAGATTCTGGACAGCGGTTATCGCGCCTGAAATTTACTCTTCATCCCCGGGCTTGCCGAGCAGCTTCTCGAACAGCCGCCCGCTTTCCGCCAGCCCTTCTTCATTGAACCAGACGGACCTGTTCTCGCTGCTGGGGTCATCGATCATTTCCTTTTCGTACAAGCGGTCCATCGCGTCCCAATCCTGGCTCTTCCAGAGCAGCGCCGGCACCGCCTCGTCGATCTTGTCCTTATCGATGTCCATCCCCTTGCCTCCGGACGCCCCCACACGCCGCATGCTCGTGTCCGTCCGTCCAAAACGTCAACCGGGCTGGAAGGACCACGTCCTGCTACCCACTCTGGGAAATGCGGGCTAGAACCCGCCCCGAACAGCGAAGCGACAAATCATGGCCAGTTATCAGTACGTCTACGTGATGAAGGATTTGACCAAGGCCTTCCCCGGCGGGCGGGAGGTCTTCAAAGGCATTACCTTATCTTTCCTGCCCGGCGTGAAGATCGGCGTCCTGGGCGTGAACGGCGCGGGCAAATCGACGCTGATGAAGATCATGGCCGGCATTGAGACCGAATACGGCGGCGAAGCCTGGGCCGCACCCGGTGCCACCGTCGGCTACCTGGCGCAGGAACCCCCGCTCGATCCGACGAAGACCGTGGGCGAGAACGTGGAAGAAGCCTTCGCCGATCTGAAAGCGGCGTTGAACCGCTTCAACGAAATCTCCATGAAGTTCGCCGAACCTATGAGCGACGAGGAGATGAACGCCCTGCTCGCCGAACAAGGGGACCTCCAGGAGAAGATCGACTCCCAGGACGGCTGGGAACTCGACCGCAAGGTAGACATCGCATTGGATGCACTGCGGTGCCCGCCGGCCGATGCGCCGGTGACCAAGCTGTCGGGCGGGGAGCGACGCCGCGTCGCACTGTGCAAGCTGCTGTTGGAAAAACCCGACCTGCTGCTGCTGGACGAACCGACCAACCACCTTGACGCGGAAAGCGTCGCCTGGCTGGAACACACCCTGCACGACTACGCCGGCACCGTGATGGTCGTGACCCACGACCGCTACTTCCTGGACAATGTCACAGGCTGGATGCTGGAACTGGAGCGCGGCCGCGGCTACCCGTTCGAAGGCAATTATTCGTCCTGGCTGCAGCAGAAGCGCAAGCGGTTGCAGCAGGAGGAGAAAGAGGAAAGCGCCCGCCAGCGCGCGCTCGCCGCCGAATCGGAATGGATCGCTGCCTCCCCGCGTGCCCGGCAGACCAAAAGCCGTGCGCGTATCGCGAAGTATGAGGAGATGCTGCAGAAATCGCAGGAACTGGCGACCGGCGTGGCGGAAATCGTCATCCCGCCCGGCCCGCGCCTCGGCAACATCGTCATCGAGGCCGAAGACCTGTGCAAAGGCTATGGCGACAGAGAGCTGATCGAGAACCTGTCATTCAAGCTGCCCCCCGGCGGCATCGTCGGTGTGATCGGCCCGAACGGCGCCGGCAAGACGACACTGTTCCGCATGATCACCGGGCAGGAAGTGCCCGACTCTGGCTCCCTACGCATCGGCGACACGGTAAAGCTGGGCTACGTCGATCAGTCGCGCGACAGCCTCGATCCGGAAAAGACCGTCTGGCAGGAGATCAGCGGCGGCGAGGAGGTCATCTACCTCGGCAAGCGCGCGGTGCAGTCACGGGCCTATGTGGCGGCATTCAACTTCAAGGGCTCCGACCAGCAGAAGAAGGTCGGCATCCTGTCGGGTGGTGAGCGCAACCGTGTGCATTTGGCGAAGATGCTGAAGGTTGAGCACAACGTTCTGCTGCTCGACGAACCGACGAACGATCTGGACGTGGACACGCTGCGGGCATTGGAAGAGGCGCTGACCGAATTCGCCGGCTGCGCCGTGATCATCAGCCATGATCGCTGGTTCCTGGACCGCCTGGCGACCCACATCCTGGCGTTCGAGGGTGACAGCCACGTCGAATGGTTCGAAGGCAACTTCCAGGCATACGAAGAGGACAAACGGCGACGCCTGGGTGCCGATGCGACGGAGCCGCACCGGATCAAGTACCGGCCGTTGGCGCGTTAGGCGGGGGCCGGGTCATTCCGGCGCCATGTTTGGGATTCGACGAAAGCGGATCGATGGGCGATCCGTGAGTCGGTGCGTATTGGTGATCACGAGATCGGGCGGCTGGCTGCGGTCAGCCGTTTGCGCCGAACGGCCGGACCAATCCTTCGGTCCGCCGCCGGTCCATCAGGCTCCGGCGGTCGCGAGGTTGCGCCCCGAACTCTACCGACGCGCCAGACAGAGCCCGCTTTCTTGGGCCGCGCCGGATCATGCAGGCAGAAAGTCGATGGCCACGGGGCACCGGCAAGGCCAGTCCGTTCGCCAAACCACCAACGACCGGCTGAAGGAGCAGCACCGCATATGGCGAAACCCATCCACTCCATGATCCGCGTGCTCGATGAAGCGCGCAGCGTGGATTTCTACAGACGAGCCTTCGGCATGGAGATCGCCGACCGCTTTGCCCTCGATGGCTTCACTTTGGTCTATCTCCGCGCCCCGGAGGACGATTTCGAGGTGGAGCTAACGATCAACCACGGCCGCACGGAGCCCTATACGCAGGATGAGGGTTACGGCCACCTCGCCGTCGTGGTGCCCGATGTTGCCAAAGAGCAGGCGCGGTTCGCGGCCGACGGCCTGAACCCCGGGACGGTGAAGGAGTTCCGCATAGAGGGCGCGCTGATCGCCCGCTTCTTCTTTGTGACCGACCCCGACGGCTACCGCATCGAGGTTCTGGAACGGCACGGCCGCTATCGTTGAACGAACCAAGAAGCCGCGAGAAACCCATAAATAACCCGCCGCCAAGCAGCCATGTCTGGCCGCGCCACCCACCCATAGGCGCACTTTGGCCAAGGCTGGGCGGGCGCGCTTTCAAGCATGCCCTGCATCACGGATGCCGAGGTGTCCGCTATGCGCTCGAAACCGCCTGATCGAGGCAGTACTCGACAACTTCCCAGCGCAAGAACTTCGGTTCGTTCACAGTCCGGCGAATGACTGAAGGACGTCGCCTACGGAACCCAATACGTCATCCGCCCAAACCGGCTGGCGCTGTGGTCGCGGATTGCTTTTGGCGACCTTGAAGCCTTCTTCGCCCCCAATCAGGGTAAAGATCTGGCCTGCTTCGATCGCGCCCAGCGATAGTCGTCCGAACTAGCCGAGGCCCTCGACAAACCCTGGCAAACCTGGGAGCCGGCCGGTCGCGACCCGTGCCGCATGCAATATGGACCGCACCGCATCAGTCGCCACCGCCAGATCGTCGTTGACCACGACATGGTCGAACTCCGGCCAATGGCTGATCTCATCGCGTGCAACGCGCATCCGGCGTTCGATCTCCGCCTCGTCATCCCCAGCGCGCCGCACCAGCCTGGACCGCAGGGCCTTCAGGTCAGGCGGCAGAATGAACACGCTGACGACATCCGCCGGCAGCTTGTCCCGCAGCAGAAGGTGCCCCTGCCAGTCGATGTCGAACACCACGTCTCGGCCCTCGGCCAGCGCTTGCTCCACCGGTGCGCGCGGCGTGCCGTAGGCGTGCGTGCCCTGCAGGACGCGTGCCCATTCCAGCAGGGCACCATCGCGCACCGCATCCTGGAACACCGCCTCGGTGATGAAATGGTAGTGAACGCCGTCGATCTCCCCCAGGCGCTTCTGACGGGTCGTCACGCTGACAGACCGTTCCAATGCCGGCTCGTGGACCAACAAAGCATCGGTGATGGCCGTCTTCCCGGCGCCCGACGGCGCCGACAGAACCAGACAGACTCCGCGGCGCGCGATGACAGTCATTCGATGTTCTGCACCTGCTCACGCAACTGCTCGATCGCGGCCTTCAGTTTCAGGCCCGTGGCGGTCAGTGCGGCGGAGGCGGACTTGCTGCACAGCGTGTTCGCCTCGCGGTTGAACTCCTGGATCAGGAAGTCGAGCTTGCGGCCGATATTCACCGCTTCTCGCATCAGGTCGTGCGCGGCTTCGATGTGGCTGGACAGGCGGTCCAGCTCTTCCCGCACATCGGACCGGCTGGCCAGGACCGCCACTTCCTGAGCGATACGCTCCTCCGACAGGTTCGGCGTTTCGCGCAGCAGGGTTTGCAGGTTGTCGAGCATCCGCGCCCGCTGCGCCGCCGGCTGACCGGCGGCTTGTTCGGCGGCAGTGTCGCGCAGAGTCGTGATCTCATTCAACTGTCGAGTGAGGACGGCGGCCAGCCGCTCGCCCTCCGCCTGCCGGGACGCGACCAGATCGCCCAGCGCCGCGACAAAACCCGCCTGAACGTCGGCGGCGGCAGCAGCCCTCTCCTCCTGCTGGTCCGCCTGCGCCTGGCGCAGCACGCCAGGCAGCGAGAGCAGCGCTTCGGCCGAGGGCGGCGGGCTGCCGGCGATGCGCCGGTGCAGGTCGGTGGCGATCTTCAGCACCTGCTCCAGCGCAGCTGGATCCAGTTCGAGCCGGGTTTCGGACTGCCGCTTGATCGTCAGGTTGGCGGTCACGTTGCCGCGCTTCAGCGCCTTGCCCGCGATTTCCCGCCATCCGGCTTCCATACTGTCCCAGCCGTTCGGCAGCCGGAAGCGCAGTTCAAGCGTGCGGCCGTTGACACTCCGCAGTTCCCACGCCCAGGCGATGCCGTCGATGTTGCCCTCGGCGCGGGCGAATCCGGTCATGGAGGCTATTGCGTTCATGGCGCGGTCATACCAGCGGCATTGCGTATTGCGAAGCGGTTGCTTCCACGACTCGGCGCACTCCTGCTACCCAGGTTCGATGCCCAATCTGGACATGGAACTGGCCGCTGGGGGGCGAGTCGCTGGCGTGGATGAGGCTGGCCGCGGACCGCTCGCCGGTCCTGTTGTCGCGGCCGCCGTCGTGCTGGCCCCCGATACCCAGCCCGAACTGGCCGCCATGCTGGACGATTCCAAAAAACTGACCGCCGATCGGCGGATGGCCGCTTTCCTCGCGTTGCGCGCATCGCCGGCCGAAATCGGTATCGGCGCCGCCTCGGTGGCGGAGATCCTGCAGATGAACATCCTGCACGCCTCCATGCTGGCAATGCGCCGCGCGGTCGCCCGCTTGGGTGTCGCGCCGGACCTGGCGCTGGTGGACGGCAACTATCCGCCGAAACTCGGCTGCGCGGTACGCTGCGTGGTTGGCGGCGATGCGCTGTGCCTGTCGATCGCGGCGGCGTCCATCGTCGCCAAGGTCGTCCGTGACCGGGCCATGGCGCGGCTGGCCGTACGGTTTCCCGGCTATGGCTGGCACGCCAATGCCGGCTACGCGACAGCGCTGCATCGCGAGGCCCTACGCCGCCTGGGTCCCACCAGGCACCATCGGGAGGCGTTCGGTACCGTCGCGCAACTACGGCTCGAACTGACGATTGCGGATTGACGTGACTTCCGACGGGCCGTCACGATACGGCAAAGGTGTTGATTAGGTTGGAAACAGGTCTTGGACCTTATTCACGAGTTGCCGTTAGACCAAATTCTTCGGGGCGATTGTGTGCAGCTGATGCGCATGTTGCCGTCCGCCTCGGTGGACTGCGTCTTCGCCGATCCGCCGTACAACCTGCAATTGCGGGGCGAACTGCGACGCCCGGATGACAGCCTGGTGGATGGCGTCGATGAGGAGTGGGATCGCTTTACCGATTTCGCCTCCTACGACGCATTCACCCGCGAATGGCTGACCGAGTGCCACCGCCTGCTGCGCAAGGACGGCACGATCTGGGTCATTGGCGCCTACCATAATATTTTCCGCATTGGCGCGATTCTGCAGGACCTGGGCTTCTGGATCCTGAACGACGTGATCTGGCGCAAATCCAACCCGATGCCCAATTTTCGTGGCCGGCGTTTTACCAACGCGCATGAGACGCTGATCTGGGCGGCGAAGGGCCGGGACTCACGCTATCGCTTCAACTACCAGGCGATGAAGTCACTCAACGACGACATCCAGATGAGCAGCGACTGGTTCATCCCGCTCTGCACCGGGCAGGAGCGGATGCGCAATGAGCATGGCCTGAAGCTGCACCCGACTCAGAAGCCTGAAGCACTGCTGCACCGCGTGCTGCTGGCCAGCACCAACCAGGACGACGTCATCCTGGACCCATTCACCGGTACCGGCACCACGCCGGCCGTGGCAAAACGGCTGCGACGGCGTTTCATCGGCATCGAGCGGCATCCGGCCTACGCCGAAGCCGCGATTGGACGTGTGCGCCGTACCAAGGCGATCTCCGTCGAAGGGGCGACCTCGGAACCGACCAAGCGGGAGGCACCGCGCATCCCGTTCGGCAGCCTGGTCGAGCAGGGCTTGATCGCCCCCGGCACCACGGTCTTCGATCGGCAGCGGCGGGTCAGCGCGATGGTCGGACCGGACGGATCACTCAGCGCCGGCGCCATCCGCGGCTCGATCCACAAGGTCGGCGCTTTGCTGCAGAATGCCCCAAGCTGCAACGGCTGGACGTTCTGGCATTTCGAGCGCGACGGCACGCTGGTGCCGCTGGACGTGCTGAGGGCTGGGGTGACGGCGAGAGCGGCTTCTGGTTGATCGCCGCCGTTCCGCCCGGCGCCCCCTCCCGCGGCATGACCCGCTGACAAACCGGGCCATCTCGTGCGGCAGGGTGCTGGTTCGGATGGCCCGGACTTTCGCCGGGCCCCGACGAGAGTGGGCGCCCACGCGGGTTGGTATTATTTGATCCGCCCCATCTCCCGCAGCTTCTCCACCACGTTGCCCATCATCCCGAAATAGGGTTTCGCGGTGGAAAGGTTACGGATGCGGTCCAGGCTGTCCCGCACCATCTCGATCGTCACCGGTTCGGCGGGATCGAACTGCGCGCCTTCACTGACGAAATACTGCACCCGCGCATAGCCGCCGGCGGTCGCGGCGATGATCTCGCCGTTCTGGTCGCATTCCTCGCTGCACAGCCAGGCGACGGCAGGGGAAACCAGTTCCGGCTTCATCCACGGCGCGATATCCGGCGGCAGCAACGATTCGGTCATGCGCGTATAGGCGGACGGGGATATGGCGTTGCAGCGGATGTTGTATTTCGCGCCCTCGTGCCGCAGCACGTTGATCAGCCCGTTCACCGCCATCTTCGCCGCGCCGTAGTTGGCCTGGCCGAAATTGCCGACAGTGCCGGACCCCGAGGTCGTGACGACGATCCGCCCATATTGCTGCTTGCGCATGATCGGCCAGGCTGCCTTGGTACAATAGACAGTGCCGAAATGATGCACCTGGTTGACGAACTCGTAGTCCTCCATGGACATGTTGTTGAACGCCTTGTCGCGCAGGATGCCGGCGTTGTTCACCAGGATATCCAGCCGCTCCCAGGTGTTCATCGCCGTGTCGATGATGCTCTGTGCCGCTTTCTCATCGGCGACCGAGGCGTAGCTCGCCACGGCCTCGCCGCCGGCGGCTTTGATCTCCGCCACCACCTTGTCCGCCACCGCGTTGGCGCCGCCCGTGCCATCGACCGATCCACCCGGATCGTTCACCACCACCTTGGCACCGCGCGATGCCAGCAGCAGCGCATGCGATCGGCCAAGTCCCGCACCGGCCCCGGTGACGATCGCCACCCGCCCATCAAAACGAACGTCCATGTTTTCTTACTCCCCCCGAACAGCGTTACGCACGAAAGACCCACCGGACGCGATGGCCCGCCGTCCGGCCGACAGCACCGGGAAATACAGGTGCCAGATGTGGATCATCTCCGGCCATATCTGCAGATCGACGATCACGTCCGCCGCCCCGGCCTTCCGGGCCAGTGCGACCGAATCGTCCAATAGCGTCTCCGCCGCGCCGACCTGGATCAGCAGCGGCGGCAAGCCGCTCAGGTCACCGTAAATCGGTGCGGCATGCGGGTGCCGCGGATCGGCGCCCCCGAGATACCATTGCGCCATCATTTGAATGGTCGCCTGCTGAACCGTCGGATCGGCCGCCGCCCGATCGGTGAACGATTCACCCAACGCCTCCATGTCCACCCACGGCGAGATGCACCAGCCGCAGGCCGGCAGGGGCAAACCCGCCTCGCGGATCGCCAGCAGGGCGCCGACCACCAGCCCACCGCCGGCACTGTCGCCGGCGAGCGCAATGCGGTTGGGCTTGATGCCGGTGTCCAGCAAATAGCGATATGCGGCAACGGCATCCTCGATCGGTGCGGGAAACGGATGTTCCGGCGCCAATCTATAGTCGATCGCCAATGTCCGAGTGCCGGAGGCGCGTCCGACCTCCGCCATCAGATGCCGGTGACTGTCCAGTGAGCCGATCACGTACCCACCTCCATGCAGATACAGGATGGCATTGGACGGATCGGCATCCGGCGTTGACGTCCATTCCGCCCGCACACCGTTCGCATCGACTGGCTGCACGGTCACATCGGCAGGCAAGCCGAATGCCTTACCGCGCGCGTCCGCATCGGCGCGCATCTGGGCGATATCGGAAGCCCGCGGCCGCGCGGCGATGACCGCACGCAGTTTGGCGATTTCAGGGTCGCTCATTGTGGTTATCCTTTCAGTTCATCGGCGATCGGCAAGATGTCCCGCGTCCGCACCACACGGGTGCCCCACACGCGGTCGAACTCCGCGATCAACGCCTTGATCGCGGGGCTACCGCCGATCGCTTGCGCGGCTTCCAGCGAGTCGAACCGGTAGAAGGCCGTGTGCACGGATGGATCGAGTGTGCTCCATCCGCGCATCGCCGACACCGCGTTGAACGCCTTCACCGCGTCGGGCAGATGCTCCGTCCGATACCAATGATCGAACTTCGCGCGGTCGGATGGATCGGCGACGACCGCGCGAACGACAAGATACGCGGGCGGCATGATCAGCCCTCCTTCGCGTATTTGCCCGTCAACTGATGCGTCGGACCTTCCTGGCCCTTCTGTTGCCTGTCCAAACGGGTTTCCCGTGACCAGGTCCGCTTCAGGTCGTCGCGGATGTTGAAGCGCAGACGCCCGAGGCCCTGCGTTTCCAGCTCCACGACATCGCCGTCCATGAAGCTGGACAGGCCGCGATGGTTGGTGCCGGTGGCAAGGATATCGCCTGGCTCCAGTGTATGGATGGATGTGACCCACTCGATGCAGCGGGCGATGTTGTGCGCCATGTCATCGGTGTTGAAGGACTGTTTCAGTTCGCCATTGACCCAGAGATTGATCGGCAGCTTCTGCGGATCGGCGATTTCGTCCTTGGTCACCAGATACGGGCCGATGGGCGCGAAGGTGTCACGCGACTTCATCTGAAAGAACACATTGCCGGCCGGCGGCAAGCCACGGGCGGAGCCGTCGATGAAGTTGATGTAGCCGAAGATGTAGTCCATTGCGTCGGCGGCGGCCACCTTGGTGGCACGCTTGCCGATGACCAGGGCCATCTCGGCTTCACCCTCGAAGATCGTCGCCGGCACGTCGGGCAACACCATCGTATCACCCGGCCCGATGATGGCCGTGGGCGCCTTGTGGAACGCGTTGAGCGGGGCCGGTTTCGCGAGGGTGCCGTTCTCCATGTAGTTCACCGCCATGCAGACGACGTTGCCCGGCTTTGGCAACGGCGGCCGGATGCGGACGTTTGCCAATGGCGTACCAGAGCCGGCCGCCGCGGCCTCCAGCTTGGCGCGATAATCGCTGAAGCGGGCGATCAGGCCGCTGATCAGATCTCCCGGTCCGACATGCGGGATGTCCTTGGCCACGGCCGATACGTCGTGGATCGCGTCGCCCTTGACGACGCCAAGTTTGAAGTCATCAAAAAATGCCAGCTTCATGGCGGTCCCCTCCCCAGGGTTGTTTGTTGTGTCGCCAGCCTAGACAGGTTCGAGACGACTGGAAATATGCGCGGGACAACGATCAGGGCGCCGCGAGGCTTTCGCCCTGACCGTCATGCCGAGCGTGTCCCCATGTGCATCAGGATAAGCGCCGGAC
>JARLIN010000371.1 GCA_031291715.1 Rhodopila sp.
CCCCCCCCCCCCCCCCCCCCCCCCCCCCCCCCCCCCCCCCCCCCCCCCCCCCCCCCCCCCCCCCCCCCCCCCCCCCCCCCCCCCCCCCCCCCCCCCCCCCCCCCCCCCCCCCCCCCCCCCCGGCCCCAAGACGGATGGGCAATGGCTGTGGGTTAATCTTTCCGCCGCTTGGTATAAGAGGCGGCCACCGGCGTGTTCCACAGTATAGTGCACGGGGCGCCGCCGGTGCCGGAAATCGACTATTTTAGCGTCGATCGGGTCTTCACCCGCGATGACGGTGTTCCGGCAGCGGTGCCGCTTTTGAAGCAATTACTGGTCAACAGACCCTAGCCATCCCACACGCTTGCGGGCATCGGCAGGCCGGCGAAGGCCGTGTCGTCGAGGGTGATCGCGGGGGTAATCCCGGCCATTCCCAGCAACATGAACCATTGGCGGACATGCTGGCCGCAATGCCAGGTCGTGCGCTCCATCACCTCGTGCAGAAGCTGCGGGCCATAATAGGTCTGCACGGTCTCGCGCCCGGTCTTATCCGCTTTCGGATCCCACCAGGCGTGCAACGCGGTCAGCACCTGCTGTCCATAAACCCCAAGCGCGGCGCTGGTGCTCATGCCCTCGGGCGGGCCGCCGGTCAGCATGTCGTTCGTCAGGGTCGCGCCGGCCGCGACCTCCAGCATGCCTTCGGGAATGCGGAACAGGTGATGGCCGAGTGCCATGTAGCTGCGAGGACGATTGGGCACTTCGGTGGAAAGAAGGGCGTCCGGCATCTGCGGGACGATCCGGATGGCGGTCCGCAGGAACAGGTCCAGCCGCTGCATCAACTGGTCGGGGGAGAGGACCGGTCCGGTCGCCTCGTTCAAGCCGAGGAATTTCACGACATGGCCGATATTCTGCGCGAAGATCCAGTCGTCGCCGCGCGATAATACGGGCACCGAACGGGCACCAAGGCGACGCAGTTCAACTAAACCGGCGGCGTCGGTCAGAACGTTGATGGACTTGAACTCGATCGCACGGACCGAGAGAAACTCTTTGAGTTTCAGGCAGCTCGTTCAGCCAGGCTGCCAGAAAACATTCAGTGTCGTATCGCCTTGCATTGCGTCGATCTCCCAGTCATTCGGTTACGCCGGTGCGGGCGGTGCGTCAATC
Organism: Rhodopila sp.; assembly: GCA_031291715.1. Classification (GTDB taxonomy): domain Bacteria; phylum Pseudomonadota; class Alphaproteobacteria; order Acetobacterales; family Acetobacteraceae; genus Rhodopila. Next base: position 1,144 of record JARLIN010000371.1, read on the forward strand.
GTCACGTCCAGCCAGCCATGCGCATCGAACCGCGCCGTGTCGCCCGTGCGCAGCAGGACGGTCGTGGTGTCTGACTCGATCACCGCTGGCCCCTGGACGGTCTGGTCGCCCGCGAGGCAGAGGAAGTCGAACACCGGCACCTGCGTCCAGCCGCCGAGGTAAACCTGCCGCTGCGTCTTCGGCCCCCCGTTTACGGCTGGCGCGGCGGATACCGCTCCCGCAACCTGTGGCAGGCGACCTATGACCGACAGGCGCGCGTTCACCAGCACCACCTCCTGATCTCGCAGCGCATAGGTGTAGAGGCGTTCATGCGCGGCGTGGAACCGGTCCGCCAGGATCGTTGCCAGGGCAGGGGACTCCCAATCGACGTCATCGAGCGGCACGGGGATTTCGAACACCTGCTCACCGTAGCGCATGTCGGCGGAGCGGTGCAGCGTCACGTCGCCATCGAACCATCCCAGACGCGCGCGGCCCTTGGCTTCCATCGCGGCGAAAGCGGATTTCAGACCGTCGGTGTCGATGCGGCCCGACTGGCCCAGGCTGCGGCTGAGTTCCACCCGCAGGTCGGTGTTCAGCATGCCCCAGGCCGACAGGACCGAGGCCGCCACCGGCACCGCCACCCGGCTGATGCCCAGTTCCGCGGCCACGGCGGTGATGTGCAGTCCGGCCGCGCCTCCGAACGCCAGCAGGGTGTAGCCGCGCGGATCGACACCGCGCCGCACGGTGGCGACACGCACCCCGTCCGCCATCCTGCTGTTGACCACCCGATGGATACCGCTTGCCGCTTGCGCGGTTTCGATGCCCAGCTCCGTCGCCAGCTTCGCCACAACGGCGGTTGCCGCAACCAGGTCCAGACGGCGCCGACCGCCCAAGAAATTCGCCGGATCGAGGTAGCCCAGCACAAGGTTGGCGTCCGTCACGGTCGCCCCGGTGCCGCCCTGTCCGTAGCAGGCGGGACCTGGAACGGCCCCGGCGCTCTCCGGCCCGACGGCCAGCAGCCCGGACCGGTCCAGCTTCCCGATCGACCCGCCGCCCGCGCCCAACGTCACGATGTCCAGGCTCGGCAGGGCGATCCGCGCGTTGCCAACCGATTTGTCCCCTGACAGCGTCGGCTGCCCATCGCGCACGACGGCGATGTCGGTGGAGGTGCCCCCCATGTCGAAGCCGATAATATTCGGCGCCAGTCCGTTCCGGGCCAGTGCGACCGCCGCCGCCACGCCGCCGGCCGGACCGGACAGGGCCGTGCCGGCGGCGAGCCGGGTTGCCTCCGCCACCGAAGCGACCCCGCCATGGGACAGGATCACCAGCAACTCGCCATCGTATCCGGCGTCGCGCAGCTGGGACTGGAGGCGCCCGAGATAGTTCTGGATCACGGGCCCCACCGCCGCGTTGGCCACAGTGGTCGAGAACCGCTCGAATTCCTTTATCTGCGGCAGCACATCCGAGGACGTGGTGACATAGACACCCGGCATCCGGTCGCGCACAGCCTGGGCGGCGCGCTGCTCATGAACCGGGTTCCGCCAGGCATGCAGGAAGCAGACTGTTACGGCCTGAACGTCGGCGTCACGCAGGCGATCGATCCCGGCGTCCAGGGACGTGAGGTCGAGCGGAACCTCCACCGATCCGTCCGCCCGTATCCGCTCCGTCACCGGCAGCCGCAAGCGTCGCGGCACCAGTGGCGCGGGGGGGGTCATGCGCAAATTGTATCGGTCCGGCTTCAGGCCCTCGCGCATTTCGATGACGTCGCGATGGCCTTCGGTCGTCAGCATCCCGACGCGAGCGGTCTTTCCTTCCAGCAGCGCGTTGGTTGCGACCGTGGTGCCATGCACGATGCGCGACGTGCGGCGAAGCAATTCGGCCGTGTTCAGCCCGAGGCGTTCCGCCGCCAGGGCAATTCCGTCCAGCACACCGTCGGACTGATCCGCCGGCGTGGTCGCGGCCTTGGCGATGATCGTCTCGCCGGTGCCGGTGGAGACGACGATGTCGGTGAAGGTGCCACCGACATCGATGCCGATCGTGGTGCTCATGCGGTGAAGGTGAAGCGGCTGCCGGTGGTGCACAGCACAAGGTTTTCCGGCATTTCCCGCTTGGCCGTCTCAAGGAAGTTGCTGCCGCTGCAATGCATCGGGATCAGATGGTCGATGTCGAGTTTCTTCAGTTCGCCCACGATCTGATCCAGGTAAGCCTGCGACGCGGGTGCCAGATGGAACCCGCCGCACAGTGCGTGGATTTTCTCGATCCCGGTGATTTCCTGCGCCCGCCGCACCGTGTTGATGATCCCGGCATGACCGCAGGAGGTGATCACCACCAGCCCGCGATCGCCGACCTGGAAGCAGGTGGCGTGCTCATGCCAGTGCTGATCGGGCACCGGGGTTCCGGCGAGCTCCTCGGCGGTGAAATGATGATCGCCGTATTTGATCGTGTTGCAACCGACACCGTCCTTCTCTCCAAACACGACGAAGGTGTTTGGCAGCACGTGCTCGATACTGGTGCGCGGCACGATGCCGATGGTGAAGGCATGGTCCTCGATGATGATCGGCAGTTCCGACAGCACCGGCTGGACGCGCAACGCCTTCAGATCGTGCCGGTCCAGCACGCCGTAAGGGGCGAACGTGCCGTCGGGTTGCTGCTGCACCCGGTGGCAGAAGGCGTCCTCGCCGCCGACGTAAAGCCGCAGCTCGTCGCGCATCGTATCGCGATTGGCCTGCAGAAAGCCGATCAGACCGCCCAGGTGGTCCAGATGCCCGTGGCTCAGGATCAGCGCGTCGAGTGTCGCGGGATCGATTTTCAGCAGCTTCAGGTTGTTGGCGAGCACGTCCGGTGTAAAGCTGAAGTCCAGCAGGTAGCGGCGCGTGTCGCTGCCCTTGGTGGAAACCAGGTGCAACGAGAGGCCCCACTGGCTTTCGAGCGTTTTGCCGTTGAACGCGGCGGGCGAGCGCACCCGCTCGATCCCGACGCCGGGGACCTGTGCGCCGGAGATGAAGACGTCGTGGTTGGTATCGACGACAGCCTGGATGGTCAGCTTGTCCACCACGGGCGGCGTGATCCGCACCGGTATCGCGGCTTTGGCGCGATCTACCACGCCGTAGCAGGCGAGAAACGAACCTGTGGCGGCGGCCGACTGGATGAAACTCCGGCGTCCGATGAGTGGTTGCATGGTGGTCTCCCCCTTTTATGTTTGGTCTTGTTGTAGTGTCTTCGTCATGAAAACCCGGGCCGTGCCGGGTGGATCGCAGGCGATGCGGCCGAATTCGGTCCAGCCGCGGCGTTCGTAGAAGCCGGGCGCCTGATAGGTGATCGTGAACAGGAAGGCGGACTTGCAGCCGCGACGGATGCCCTCCTGTTCCATCATCTCCAGCAGGCGGCTGCCGATGTCCTGGCCGCGCATGGTTTCCGGCAGATAGACCAGATCGATGAACAGCAGGCCATAGGATGTGCGTCCGATCATGCCGCCAAGTGATTCGCCGGTATCCGGATCGTGCAGCAGCGCCGCCAACGGCCGCCAGTCGCGGTAACCGGCTTTCATCGCGTTGTAGTCGGCCAGGCCGCCCTCGATGACTTTCTCATCGGTGTCGGTGGGCTGGTCGGTCAGCGTCAACACGGGTTCGGTCATGTTATCGAGCGAATACCTGACATACCGATCGTTCAGGAGGTCGAAGCCAGCTCAGAACATCGGGTCCGATCAGAAGATTAGGACAGCATGCCTCCCTGGAACCAACAATATTCCTGTCACGTCTCGATGAACTAACTACAATATTGATCACCGGCTGGCGGCTGCATGGCGGCGGCCAAACATCGGTGGGGCCGGGACGGCACGACCGTTGGCGAAGCAGCAAGCCCGGTTGCCTCCGCCCGTTGATAGCAGGCCACGAATCTTCGTGTCTTAGTGCCTTTGTGTTAAAATCGTCGGCGACCGCGGCACCGGCCTGCGTCGTAACGCTGTGCCACCCTGGATGGGTCCTCGCGGTTCGTTCCGACGCTTTAACACAAAGGCACAAAGAAACGAAGGAAGCGTGCCTCCGAGGCGGCAGCGGACGGCCATCGCGAAACCAAGCCGAACGCAAAGTCCCAGGCAACTTCCTGGAAATATCGAGGGTCACGTCAAACCCTCCGCCGCGTCGGCCGCGCGTGCCGCCGGATCGCGCAGGGCGGGATCGCCCCAGCCGCCACCGCCGCCGGACAACACGTGGATTACGCTGCCGGGCGGCACCGGCACGTTGATCTCCTTGCTCTTCAGTTTCCGAGGCAATGCGTTTGGCGCCAGTAACGTGTAGTCATGTGGCGCGCCGTCATGTCCGCCGCCGATACCACGGGCGCCGTGCACCACGCCCTCGCCGGCGGTGTTCGCCTGCGTGATACCCTCGGCCTCCACACGCAGGCGCATGTCGCCGCCGTAGCCGCCGCGATAACGACCCTCGCCGGCCGATCCGGGGCGGTATTCGTGGGTCTCGAAGATCAGCGGGAAGCGCGTTTCCGCCACCTCGATGCTGCCGAATTTTATCCCGCCCGCGGAGTGCCATTCGCCGATGGTCGAATACCCGTCGCCGGCGGCCGATCCGCCGCCGCCGGGCCGGGCCTGGAACATGTGCCAGATGAAGCGCCGGCCGGTGCGCGGGTCGGTGCCGTTCAGCGCGATGCGCAGTCGCCGCCCCCAGCCGCCCATCGCGCGGTCGGGACACGCCTGAGCCAGCGCCACGATGATCGCCTCGATGATCTCGTTGGAGCAATGGCTGGTGCACATCGTCACCGGTGCCCCCTCGTGCGCCCAGACGATGGTGCCTTCCTTGAGCCTCACCGTCAGCGGGCGGAAGGCGCCTTCGTTTTTCGCGATGCCGGGATCGAGCAGGAAAGCGAACGCCATCGCGACCGCCGACTGGGTGTTGGCGTGGGAGGAATTGATGAACCCCGTCACCTGCGGGTCGGACTCCGTCAGGTCGATGGTGACGTCGCTGCCCTGCTTGGTGACGCGGGCGCGGATGGCGATGTCGGTCTTGTCGAACCCGTCGTCGTCCAACACGGCCTCACCGAGATAGACACCATCCGCCCAGTCCGACACGATCTGCCGCGCGTAGCGTTCGGCCGCGTCCAGCATCGCTTCGATCGACGCCGACAGCGTTTCGGCGCCGAACTCCCGGATAACCGAGGCCAGCCGCTGCTCGCCCAGACGCGCCGCCCCGATCTGCGCCGCGAGGTCGCCGCGGAAGTCGCGCGGGTGGCGGACGTTCAGCGCCAGCATTTCCAGCAGGTCTTCGCGCAGCACGCCGTTTTCGGTCAGCCGCATCGGTGGCAGGCGGAGGCCTTCGTGCCAGATTTCCGTCGCGGCGGGGTTGTAGGCGCCGTGCGTCGCGCCGCCGATGTCCGAGTGATGCGCGCGGACCACGGACCAGAACATCAGCGCCGAGCCGGCGAAGACCGGCACGAACACCGTCAGATCGGGTAGGTGCGAGCCGCCCCGATACGGATCGTTCAGCAGATAGACATCGTCCGGCGAGGGGTTCGGGAACCGCGCCGCCAGCGCCTTTGCCGCCCAGGGCATCGCACCGACATGCACGGGTATGTGGTCCGCCTGCGCCACGAGCCGGCACCGCGCATCGATCAGCGCGATGGAGAAATCCCGCGACGAGTTCAGGATCTGCGAGTAGGCGGTGCGCAGCATCGCCTCCCCCATCTCCTCGGCGATGGCGTTCAGCCGGTTTTGCAGCACGGCGATGGTGATCGGGTCCGTCATTCCGGGATGGTGGCGCATCCGTGCGCATCCGGGAAGCCGGGAGAGTTCCCGAAATCGTGATCGTGGATCGGTACGAACCAGCCCCATGATCTTGTCACGCGATAGCCACGATTTCGTTCGTCAGGCGATCGGATGGAATACACGTGACGGGCTCCCGGCTTCGCAAATGTAGAACGCGGAGGAGTGGCCATCATGATCAGGACACCGCCGGGCTGGGGTGCTGATATGCTCAGCCAAATTTATCATTCAATCACCACGACCAGCCACGACGAGGGCTGGCAGCGGGCCGAGCGCGCTTCCACGGCGCCTGCGGTTCGCCGTATCGGGTTGGCTGACCTGCGATGGGCGTTGGCCCGTGGCATGGAAGACTTCGGCGCTTCCCGTACCGATGTCATTTTCCTCTGCGTGATCTACCCGCTTCTCGGTTTGCTGCTGGCCCGGCTGGCCTCCGGCTACAACATGCTGCCGCTGGTATTTCCGTTGGCATCGGGCTTCGCGCTGATCGGGCCGCTGGCCGCCGTGGGTTTGAACGACATGAGCCGGCGGCGGGAGTTGGGGCTGTCAGCCGGCCTGGCCGACGCGTTCGGCGTGTTCCGCTCGCCCTCGATCCGCGGCATCATGCTTCTGGGCGTGGTGCTGATGGGGTTGTTTCTGTTCTGGCTGGTTCTGTCGAATGCTGTGTACAATTTGACATTGGGTCCGTTGCCGCCGGAATCGCTGAGCGGTTTCGTGCATGACGTGTTGTACACGACCGCCGGACGAACCATGGCGGTTGTCGGCATCGGCGCCGGTTTTCTGTTCGCGGTGGTGGCCTTCACAATCAGTGTCGTGTCGTTCCCCATGCTGCTGGATCGGGACGTATCGCTGGAAACGGCAGTCCGTACCTCGGTGAAAGTCGTTCAGCGCAACCCGCTGACGATGGCGGCCTGGGGTCTGATCATCGCCGCCAGCTTGGTGATCGGCTCGATCCCGCTGCTGCTGGGGCTGATCTTCGTCATGCCGGTGCTCGGCCACGCGACGTGGCATCTGTATCGCCGCGTGGTTCCGCGCTGACCGCCGCTAACTGGTGAAGGTGACCGGCAACGCGCCGGCGGACGCATGCGACGTAATCGCGATATAGTTGGTGGCGAGCCCGGCCGTCGGCGCCGCGTACAGCGCGCCGGTGCCGGCGAATTTGAGATTTGCCACCTCGGTTCCCTGCGTATTGAACAGGCCGAGCACGCCCGTCGTCTGGTCGAACGTCTCGCGTACCGCATCGAGTGCGTTATAGACATCGACCGAAGCGGTCGGACCGATCCGGGATGATGCCGGGGCGGAATCGGTGATCGTGCCCAGGAAGTTCATTCCGTTCGTCAGGCTGAGCATCCCTCCATCCAGCACGACGGTTTCGGCGGCGCCCACGGTGCCGACACGCAACAGGGCGTCCTCGCCGGTCAGGTGAAACGTTCCGGTACCTGCGACCGCGACGTAATCCATGTTCACGGTCGATGTACCGTCGATGTTCATTGTGCCGTTGACGGTATAGGTGCCGACGCCGGCATAGCCGGTCGCGGTCAGTGTGCTGCCGTTGATGACCCGGCTGATGCCGTTGAAGGAGACGGAACTGCCGGGACGCTCATTGATCGATAATATGGCGTGGTTGATGTTCAGCGCCCCGGTGGTCAGCGCCCCGCCTGGCATCAGATCGATGATGCCGTAGCCAGTCGCCGTTGCGGCGCCGATGTCGGTAATGCCGGACAGTGTATTCGGACCCGTGAACGTTGCGATCGGTACCGGTCCGGAGGCGCTGCTGGTGCCGGCAAATGCCAGGCTGTCGCCATCCCACTGATGAGCGGTGATCGTGGCCGATTGGCCGTTGTGCAGGGTGTGCTTGCTCATGACAGGTCCTTTCCGGATAGCAAGGAGTGGCCTGCCGGGATAACGTAACGGCGGTGCAAGCAGCGCTCACGAAACCGCCAGGGATGTCATTCGACCGGGTTCGCAACGGATGGGAAATGTATCGTCGCAACGGGTCCGCATGGAGAGCAACGAAATAAGCGCCACCTGCGAAATCAACCGATAAACACGTTCTCCGTACAGACCGGAACGGTCGCTTCCGCCAGCGTTTCCGAGGGATCGCATGGCACGGTTTCGTGACGAGACATGAAACGTAACATGGCGGATCGAACCGTCGGGTTTGATCCCGATTGCGCTGGAATATCGTTCGGCAGTTTTATCCGTTAACCGGCCAGCCCGATGGCACCGGCGAAAGCGGCGGCCCCGAGGATCAGCATCGGATTCAGCTTGGTGAAGATGAACATGCAAGCCGTTACCACCGTGACCGCCGCCGCCGACCAGTCCACCGTCGTACTGTGGATCAGCAGCGCCGCGCTGGCCATGATCAGCCCCGCCGTCACCGGTTGCAGCCCGGCCTGGAGCGCCTTCCGCCAGGGAGCGTCCTTGAAACGATACCATACGCCGGTGACCAGCAGGGTCAGCACCGAGGACGGCGCCGCTACCGCGCCTGTGGTGACAAGTGCGCCCCAGAAACCGGCGACCCGCCAGCCGACGAGGCTGACCACCATCATGTTCGGCCCTGGCGCCGCTTGCGCCAACGCGTACAGGGACGCGAACTCATGTGCGCTCATCCAATGATGCACATCGACCACCTGGCGCTGCATCTCCGGGATCACGGCGTTGGCGCCGCCGAAGGCCAGCAGCGAAAGTTGCGCATAGACCATCGCCAGTTCGGCGAGTGTGCTCACGTGCGGAACCGCCACAGCAGAAGGGTCGATCCTAACGCCAGCACCGGCATCGCAGCCTGCAACGGCAGGCGCAGCACGGCGATCGCCACGAAGGTGCAGGTGGCGACGCCGATTGCCAGCGGCCGCCCACGAAGCGGTGACGCGATCTTCAAGGCAGTCGCCAGCAAATAGGCCGCGGCCGCGGCGGCGAGGGCGACGAATGCGCGCCGGACCGGCGGGAGCCCCCCGTATTGGTCATACACCGCGCCGAGTCCGATCACGATCGCCACCGGCGCGGTCATCAGCCCAAGGAACGACGCAACCGCGCCCCGGACGCCGCGAAAACGCGATCCCAGAGCGATGGTGACATTCATGATGTTGCCGCCCGGCAGGAACTGGCACAGGCCGAGCATCTCGGTGAACTCGGCCTGGGTTAGCCATTTGCGTCGCTCGACGATCATCCACCGAGCCCAGGGGAGGACACCGCCGAAGCCACAGACGCCGACAACGAAAAAGCCGGCGAAGAGCTCAAACACACCAGGACGGGGGCGGATTTCGGACATGCAGCGATTCATTACCGAAACCGCCCCCGTTCGACAATTCCGCGGATGGCGTTGGCCGGGTAGCCGTCGCTCGGGTATGGTGAAATGGACCATGAGGGGATCGAGGTGATCGCGAAAACGGGTATCGTCCGGAGCCTTCTTCTGCTGCTGTTCTGCCTTCTGCTCCCGTGCGCCGCCGGCGCGGCCTGCGTGGTGGACGCCAAGGCAACCATCCCGTTGGATGTCCGCGGCGGCGCGATCATCGTGCCGGTGGAGGTGAACGGTCTGATCGCCTCCTTCATCCTGGACACCGGCGCTCAACGCTCGGTCGTTACCGGTGATGCGGTCCAGCGTTTGGGTCTGGCCCGTGACCAATGGGTCGGCACGACCATGAGCGGCGTAGGTGGCGTCAACCACCGCGCCAACGCCGATCCGCGCAGTCTGACCCTCGGCGGGGTGAATCTGGTCCGCCGGACGTTGAACCATGATACCAGCCTGACCGTCGGTATTCTGCCGCGCACCCGTATCGGCGACCGGGTGATCGACGGCCTCCTTGGCCGTGACTACCTGTCCGTCTTCGACCTGGATCTGGACGTGCCCGGGCGCCACCTGACGATTTACCAAGTTCACGATTGTGCCGGCCGCTTCCTGCCCTGGCGCGGGGGCTACGCCGCCAAAACCGTCACCACCCCAAACCCCGCTTCGCGGGTCGTGGCGGTGTCGCTAGACGGCACCACGCTGCGCGCGCTGCTGGATACCGGCGCCAGTGCCAGCCTGCTGGCGGCGCCAGGCATGTACCGGCTCGGGCTGGAGCCTGCGGGCCTTGCGGCAGACCCCTCTGACCAGGTCAGCGGGCTGGGTTCCCACATGGTGACGATGCATCGTCACCGGTTTCGTTCGCTCGGTGTCGGCGGTCAGATGGTCGACTCGCCGGTGATCTGGGTAGCGCCGATCCGCCTGGCGCCGATCGTCGATATGCTGCTGGGCGCGGATTGGCTGGCAGGCCGGCGCGTGTGGATTTCCTATGCGACGCGGCAGCTTTTTGTTGCCACGCCCTGACGCGGTTACGGAGTGCGAAGCTCCGCGCAGGCGTCGTCCATCGCACGCGTGATCCGTGCCACCGCTTCGTCGATTTCCGCCTCGGTGATGATCAACGGCGGGGAAAAGGCGATGCGGTCGCCGACGAAGCGGGTGATCAGGCCGTGCTGGCGCGCATATTTGTCGACCGTGGAGCCAACCTGACGACCGGGATCGAATTGCGCCCGCGTTGCCTTGTCGGCGACCATTTCGATCCCGGTCAGCAGGCCGATGCCGCGCACTTCGCCTACCAGCGGATGATCCGACAGAGCGCCGAGTTTTTGCTGCATGTAAGGGCCGACCTGCCGGACATGGCCCAGCATGTCCATCTCTTCGTAGATACGCAGCGTCTCCATCGCGACAGCGGTGGTGACGGGATGCCCGGCATAGGTGAAGCCATGGGCGAAATTGCCCAGCTTGCGGCTTTCATCCAGCATCGCCTCGAAAATCCGCTGGTTCACCATCAGCGCCGAGATCGGCTGCATCCCCGCCGATAGCGCCTTGGCGCAGGAGATCATGTCGGGCGTTAGGTCATAGGTCTGGCTGCCCCACATGTTGCCGGTACGGCCGAAACCGCAGATCACCTCATCGGCGATGAACAGCATGTCGTATTTACGAATGACCGCCTGCATCTTCTCCCAGTAGGTCCGGGGCGGAGTCAGCCCGCCGCCGGCGCCCATCACCGGTTCGGCAATGAACGCGGCACAGGTTTCCGGGCCTTCGCGCAGGATCAACTGCTCCAGCGCGTCCGCCATGCGCGTCGCGAACTGTTCTTCGGACTCGCCCTCGATGTGGTGACGGTAGTAGTGCGGATATTCGGTATGCAGGAAGCCGGGGAAGGGCAGGCCGAAGTCGGCGTGCATGTCCGGCTTGCCGGATGCGCTGATCGAGGCCGAGGTACTGCCGTGGTATGCCATGCGCCGGCCGATGATCTTCCGCTTTTCCGGCTTGCCGATGGCGTGGTGGTAATACCAGACAAGTTTCAGCGCCGTATCGTTGGCCTCCGAGCCCGAGCACTGGAACAGCACCTTGCTCATTGGCACGGGCGCGATCGACAGCAGCTTTTCCGCCAGATCGACGCCAGCCTCGTGCGTCGTGCCCCGATACAGGTGGTAGTAGCCCAGCTTGCGCATCTGCTCATACGCGACCTTGGCCAGCCGCTCGGATGCATAACCCAGCGACGCGCACCACAGACCGGCGGCCGTGTCGAGATACTGTGTGCCGTTGTCGTCATACACGTAACAACCCTGGCCGGACCCGATGACCATCGGCCCTTGTTCGATATGGCGAACCAGATTCGTCTGCGGATGGACGATGCTGGCGATATCGCGCGCCTGAACGGAGTTGGGGGCAAGATAGGTCATGTTCGGGTCCTCCCAGAGCGCAGGATGGTAGGAGGGCTACCAGGCGGCGTCCAGAAGCGCCCGCACCGCCGCTGGACCGTCGATCTTGCGCGGGTTGGTGTGAACCCACCGGTCATGCATCGACTCGACCGCGATCTCATCGAGTTGCTCGGCTTTCACCCCGACGTCCCGCAACCTCGCCGGCAGACCCAGGCTGGCGATCAGAGCGGCCACCGCGTCGGCTGCTGGCTGGTTCGGCTGCCCCAACGCCTCGCTGACCCATTTCTGCCGTTCGGGGTTCACCGGTTCGTTGAACCGCAGCACATGCGGCAGCATGATGCAGGAGGTGTAGCCATGCGGCACATGGGCCGTGCCGCCCAGCACATGGCCGATGCCGTGGCTGGCCCCTTTGTTGACGCCATTCTGCGACCCCATAATCGACATCCAGGCACCCAACTGGCAGTTCAGCCGCGCCTCCAGGTCACCCGCATTGGCCTTCACCGCGGGCAGGCCGGCGGAGAGCAACCGCAACGCCTGCATCGACATCCCGTCCGAGAACGGCGTCGGGTTGATCGAGCAGAGATCCTCCACCGCATGATCGACCGCACGGATGCCGGTGGACAGAAACAGCCATTCCGGGGTGTGGACGGTCACCGCGGGATCGAGGATCACCGCCTTGGGCATCATCAGCGGATGCGAGAAACTCTCCTTCACGTTCCGCACGGTATCGGTGCAGCCGGCGAACCCGGTGAACTCCCCGGCCGACAGCGTCGTCGGCACATCGACCGAACGCACAGCCGGCGGTTTGGTCACCGGCCGCTCGGTCTTGCCGTCCGGCCTCACGATGGCGCGGAGCGTATCAAGCTGCTCGGGTGCCGAGATGTCATTTCCCAGGCACAGCCCGACCATTTTGGCCGCATCGGTGACGGACCCGCCGCCGACCGTCAGCAGCAGATCGGCTTTTGCCGCCCGTGCCTCGTTCGCTGCCGCCACCACATCGACCCGCGGCGTGTGGGAGCCGATCTGCGCACACACGCCGGCCAGCCGGTTGCCCAGCACGCGGCGGACGGTGTCGATCACGTCGGTCTCACGGTTGAGCGTGCCGCTGGCCATGACATAGACCGCCCTGGCATTGAGGCGGTTGACCTCCTCGGCCAACGCCTCGGCGAGCGGGATCCCGTAGGTCACACGCTCCATCGGCGGGTAGCGGTGGATGCCTCGGATCATGGTTTTCCTCCTAACTGATTTTCTTGCCAAATCGCGCGAATCGGGAGCAGACTACCCAAGTCGTAGCAACAACTGAAAGGAGGTGATCCAGTGTCTCATTGTTCGGTGGCAACCTTTGCCATGACCTGGATCGCCGGCGCTAAGACGTCGGCGTAACATACTCCGGTCCGGCAACGGACAGTCACAAACAATGTGAAGGCCTCGGGCGTTCGTCCGGGGCCTTCAGCCTTTTCAGGTGCTCGCGTTCTTTCATCTTAAACCGCCCAATATCGTGATGATTCGGCGCAGAGCGAGCCATCTGACCCAACACGCTGTCGCGACAGGTGACCTGGACACGCCGGGTGACGACGAAGATCACAGGCTTCAGGTCGTCTAACGATCCGTCAGGCGCAACTCAATTCGCCGGTCCTTGGCATAGGCGTCCGTCGTGTCACCCGGCCCAAACGGCTGGTATTCACCGAAGCCGGTCGCGGCCAAGTGATCCGGGGGCACCCCATCGGCTATCAGCAGCTTCACCACCGTGATCGCGCGCGCCGCCGACAGCTCCCAGTTGGAGGCGAAAGCGCCGCCCTTGACTGGCTGGGGATCGGTATGGCCGTCCACGCGCAATATCCAGTGAAGATCGGGCGGGATTTCCGACGCGATATCCTTGATCGTAACGGCCAGGGTCGTCATCTGTGCCACGCCAGCCGGGGTCAGCTCCGCACTGCCGACCGGGAACAGCACCTCACTCTGGAACACGAAACGATCACCGACCACCTGTATACCGGAGCGGTTGGCCAGCAGCGCGCGCAGCTTGCCGAAGAACTCGCTGCGATATTGCTGGAGTTCCTCGACCTTCGCCGCCAGCGCCACATTCAGCTTCTGGCCCAGGTTGGCGATCTGCACGTCCTTGTCTTTGCTCTGCTGCTGCGTCAGCTCCAGGCTGGCGGCGATCGATGAAAGCTGGGCCTTCAACTGATCGATCTGCTGGTTCAGCAATGCGATCTGCGCGCGGGCGCTGTCGCCGAGCTTTTTCTCATCCGAAAGCTGGAGCTGGACCGCCTCCCGCCGCTGCTGCTCGGTCATCGCCCGGGCGGCGGCATCCTGCGCCTGCTTCTCCAGCTCATCCCGCAGTGCCGCCAGGGCGCGCGCCTGATCGGCCAACTTGGCCATGTCAGACAGTTTCGCCTGCAACGTATCCTTGTCGACCGCGACGGAGCGATCCAGCGCCTCGATCTGCTTCTTCATTTCCAAGAGCTGGTTTTGCGCATCCGCCAACTGCGCCTTGGCGGCGCTGGCCTGGCTGGAGGTATTGGTCAATTGTGATTGCAGGCGCGCATTGGCCACGGTCGCGGCCTGGATCGACAGATTGGCATCGGCGAGTTGCGAAGCCAGCCGGTCGCGATCCGCTGTGCGGGTGGCCAGTTCCTTGCCGAGTTGCGACACGGAAAGCTGTAGGTCGGCGGTCTTGCCGCGCTCCAGCGACAGGGCGTCGGCCAGGGCTGAAAGCTGCTGGTTCGCCTTGTCCAGTTCGTGGCTGCGTCCGGATAGGGCCACGGACAGGAATGCCTGCGCGAGGACGAACACCAGCAGCACGAAGATGATGACCATCAGCAGTGTGGACAGGGCGTCCACATAGCCGGGCCACGCATCCAGTCCGTTACCGCCGTTCCTGCGGATGCGTGCTGCCATGACTTTTCTACCGCGGAGGTTCGGCCAACGCCGCCACCGTGCGGGTCAGCAGTCGCAGGTCGTTCCGCAGGTCGGCGGTCGCGCGTGAGCGGCCCTGGTCCGATTCGGTCAGCAGCCGCTGAAGGTAGGCCTCGATATTGCGCAGATGGCCGCGGCTGGCCTCGTCGCCGCCTTGCAGCTCGCTCAGGCGTTGCAACGCGGGGCCCAGCGCGGTCTGGCTTTCGGCGATTCGCAGCATCAGGTGCTGGTTGGCCCGCATGGTGTCGGCTAGCGCGCCCAGCCGGTCGTTCAACGTCATGACGGCCTGGTTGACCTGGGTCCGGTTTTCCTCGTCACGCGTCAGGACGCGTTGCAGGCTTTCCATATTCTCGGCCGTCTGCTCCAGCAGCGCCTGGACATAGACGGGAACAGAGCCTTCGCCCTCGGCCAACACGCCGGAGGACAGCCGGGTCAGGCCGGCGAGCCATTCCTCCAGCTCATTGAAGAAGCGGTTCTGCGCCTGGCCCGCCGTCAGGTCGAGGAAGCCGAGCACCAGCGCGCCGGAGAGGCCATACATGCTGGCCGAAAACGCGGTGCCCATACCGGCCAGCGGCTTGGCCAGGCCGGACTTCAACTGCTCGAACATCAGGTTCATGTCGCCGTTGCCCAGCGTCATGCCGCCGATGACATCGGACACCGAGCTGACGGTCTTCAGCAGGCCCCAGAACGTGCCGAGCAGACCCAGGAAGATCAGCAGCCCGGTCATATAGCGCGACAGTTCCCGGCTTTCGTCCAGACGGGAGGAGATGCTGTCCAGCAGGCTGCGCATCGCCGTCGCGGACAAGGTAAAGTGCCGGCCCTCGGCACGGCCCTGGCCCTCCCGCGTGGCCAGCATGCTGGCCATCGGCGCCAGCAGCTTGGGGGAGGGCAGGGCGGCAAGGCGGCTGCGTGAGGTCTGATAGGTGTCCAGCCAGGTCACTTCGGGCCGCAGCCGCAGCACCTGGTTGAGATTCCAGCCAATTCCAAGCAGCAGGATCAGCAGGATCAGGCTGTTCAGCCCGGGATTGTTGTTGAACGCGGTGATCAGCACGGGCGAAAGCAGGCCCGCGGCGATGCCGACTGCGACCAGGAACACCAACATGCGGATCAGGTAGCCGGAAGGGTGCGTCATCGAGATACCGCCGTGCCCGTGGGCGCATTGGCACCCACCACATTCACGTCCACCCGGTCGGGCGGTCCGTCGCCGTACTGCTCGCCCAACGCGCGGACGAAGATGCGCGCGGAGGCCACCCCGTCGGCGATCAGGGCACTGCGCACCGCCATCGCACGGGACAAGGAAACCCGGCGCGCGGTGGACGGATCATCCGGCTTGCCGGGCGCATAGGCAAGGACATTGAAGCTCGTCGCATCGCCGGCGGGCGCCGCGGCGGCGAGTGCCTGGATCGATGCCATGCTGTCGGGGCTCAGGTCGGATTCGCCGGCCGCGAAGGTCAGGCGCAGACCGGAGACGGTCGGCGCGGCGGCGGTCGCGGCGTTGTTGGAAACGGGCGGCGGCGGTGGCGGCGGCGCCCCTGGTGCCGGCGGTTGCGGCGTTATCGGCGCGATGGTCGCCGTATTCGGGACGCTCTCCGGCATTGCGGGTTGAGCGGGGGCCGGCTGAGCGGCGGCCGGCTGAGCCGGGGCGGACTGCGCGGGTGCGGGTTCCGCCGGCGCGGTGGTGGACGGGGCCGGCGTCGCGCGTACGATCGGGGCGGGTGTGACCGAGGGTGCCGTACGCGACGCATGGCTTTCAGCCGGATGCTCGGGCAGTGCCTGCAGCGCATGCAGGTCGACCGTCACCTGTGCGAACGCAGGCGTTACCGCAGTCAGAAGAACGGCACTCAGGATCGGCAATGGGCGCATGACGGCGATTGGTAGCGGAACATCCTGTTCCGTTCAATGAACCATCCTGTGCACGGCGCCATCGCCTTATGGCGCGGATTGACAATCCCAACCCGACTGGCCGGTAATCGGTCAACCAAGACGCAGGGAGCGTCCCATGAACGACGTCAGCCTCGGCTCCGCGGGCATCGACCCGGTCGCCCGCGCGCGCGACCTCGGGCCCGAAATCCGGGCCGCGGCGGATGAGATCGAGCGTAGCCAGACCATTCCCGAGCCGTTGCTGAGCCACATCCACGACGCGCGGCTGGCCCGAATCCTGCTGCCGCGATCGGTTGGCGGCGACCAGCTGGACCCCTGGACCTATCTGCACGCGATCGAGGAAATCAGCCGCCACGACGGTTCGGTTGGCTGGAATCTGTTCGTCGCCAACAGTTCAGCCCTGATCGCGCCTTTCATCCCGCTGAATACGGCGGAGACGATCTTCGCCGATCCGCGCACGGTGGTGTCCTGGGGGCCGCCCAACGAACATAGGGCTCAGGCTGTCCCGGGCGGCTATCGCGTCACCGGCGAATGGCACTTCGCCAGCGGCAGCCGCCAAGCCAACTGGATGGGCGCGCACTGCCAGGTCACCGAGCCGGACGGCTCGCTGCGCCTGAACCGCTTCGGCCGCCCGACCGTTCGCACGCTGCTGTTTCGCAAGGAGCACACGCAGCAGATTCCCAACTGGAATACGATCGGGATGCGCGGCACCGCGTCCGAGGGCTATCGCGTCGCCGATCTTTTCGTCCCCGAGGCCTATAGCGGCACCCGGGAAGATCCCTCCCTCAGGCGGGAAACCGGCCCGCTGTATGCCTTTACGATGCAGGGCCTGTATGCCGTCGGCGTGGCGGGAGTCGGTTTCGGGATCGCCCGCGCGATGCTGGATGAGTTCATCGCCCTGGCCGTTACAAAAACGCCGCGCGGCCTCCAGCGCGTGGCTGACAGCCAGGTCGTGCAGGCCGAGGTCGCGCGGCGGGAGGCGAACCTGGGTGCGGCCCGGGCCTGGCTGGTGGAGATCCTGAAAGATATTTACGCCACCGCGGACGACATCGCCCCGATCGATCTGAACGCCCGCGTCCGCGTCCGGCTGGGTTGCGCCCACGCGATCGGCACGGCCATCGAGGTGGCCGATTACGTGTTCAAGGCCGCCGGCACCTCCGCCATCTTCCTCGGCACGCCGTTCGAACGGCGCTTTCGTGACATGCACACCCTGTCGCAGCAGATTCAGTCCCGCGACGCGCATTTCGAGGCGGTTGGCAGAGTGATGTTCAACGGCGATCCCGACGGCTTATTCTTGTAATTGTTCAAAGACAGGGACCTCAGCATGACGCAACTGACACTGGCCAAGGCTCAGACGATCATCACCGCGGCGCTGGCACGCTCGCGGGAGAAGTCGTTCGCACCGATGGCCGTTGCCGTACTCGATGCGCGTGGCGTGCTGAAAGCCTATGCCGCCGAGGAAGGAACCGCGCTGCGCCGGGCGGATATCGCTATCGGCAAGGCGTATGGCGCACTGTCGATGGGCGTCGGATCGCGGACGCTGGGCAAGCGCGCGGAAGAGCGGCCGCATTTCATCGCCGCCGTCACCCACGCGGTCGGCGGCTCGCTGATCCCGGTCGCGGGCGGTGTGCTGATTCGTGACGACGACAAGAGCATTATCGGGGCGGTCGGTGTCACCGGCGACACGTCGGACAACGATGAGGCTGCCGCACTGGCCGGTCTTGCCGCCGCGGGGCTGACCGCCGACCCGAGCTGATCGGGATCGGTTTCTCAAGCTTTCGTTAACCAGTCGCTGTCTATGATCCGCGCGCCCTGTGGGAGTGCGGATCATGGATGCGATGGAAGTCGATGCCACAGTGGCCCATCGGCGAGAAAGCAGCACCCTGAAGACGACAGTATGCGGCTTGGCCTACGTAAGTATTCCGGCCAAAGAAAGCCGGTCCAATGGCTGATTTTTATATTGAACCGACGGTCTCCGAGCCGTACGTTTTGCCCATGGAAGACCGTGTCGCCCGGCTTGAAGACGATATGCGGGACGTAAAGTCGCTTTTGTCGCGGCTTGAGCCCATGATCATCCGGATCGACGCGACCTTGACATCGACGCTGCCCCATCTGGCAACCAAAGCCGAAATGGCGGAGATGCGGGTTGAACTACATAACGAGATCTCTGGGTTTCGATCCGAGGTGCAGACTGACATCGCCAAGCTCCAATCCGGGGTCCAGGGGGATATCTCGAAGCTTCAATCCGACGTGCAGAGTAATATTTCCAAGCTTCGATCGGAGGTGCAGAGTGACATCGCTGTGCTGCGATCCGAGGTAAAGGATGACATTGCCGCGCTTCGATCCGAGGTAAAGGATGACATCGCCGGGCTCCGGTCCGAGGTGAAGGATGAGATCGCCGGGCTTCGATCCGAGGTAAAGGATGACATTGCCGAGCTGCGGTCCGAGGTAAAGGATGACATTGCCACGCTTCGATTCGAGGTAAAAGGTGACATCACCGGGCTTCGGTTCGACGTGACTAAGGATATGTCCGGCCTTCGGCTCGATGTGAACAAGGACATTGCCGGCCTGCGCTCGGAGATGAACCAAAAACTCGCTGAACTCCCGACCAAGACCTATTTGTGGGGTATATTGGGCGTGCTGATCACGGCTTATGGCGCCGGGCTCGCGGCGCTGGGGATACTCAAGTAGCCCTGGTGACGGCCGGTCCTGGCACGTAAGGATGCATTAACCATTCAAGCGCAGTCAGATCGTCACCGGCCGCCCCGAGGCGACGATCGAATTCCGCGCCGTATTGCAGGTCGCGGAGGCGCCGGCGTCCGACCGCTAGCTATATGCATCTGTTCGCGGAAGGCGATTGATGCACGGTCGGGCCGGACGACCGGCTCGATTTCCTGCGCCGATATCTGCTTCAGCCAAAGGCGGTGCCACGGATCGCCTCCCCCAAATATGGGGTCGTCGATGCCGCGGCGTTCTTCGATGAGGAGCTACAAGCCGGCGCGTGATCCCGCCGGGGTCACGCCTTGAAAGCGGCGACCGCCTTCTCGTCGAATTTCAACCCCAGCCCCGGCTTGTTCGGCAGCACGAGCTGACCGTCCTCGATCGCCAGCGTCTCCTCATACAGCGCCAGCATCCACGGCATGTATTCCACCGTCAGACCGTTCGGGCATGCGGCGACGAGGTGTACCAGCATCTCCGGCATCACATGGCTGACGATGGGCAGGTTGAACGCTTCCGCCATGCCGGCGACCTTCATCCACTGCGTGACGCCGCCCACGCGAACGATATCGACCATGACGATATCGACCGATCGCGCCTCGATCATATGACGGAACGGCACGATGCCCCAGACATATTCGCCGCCGGCGATCGGGGTTTTCAGCGCGGCGGTGACACGCGCCAGGCCGGCGTAATCGTCCGCCGTCGTGACGTCCTCAAGCCAGAACAGCCCGATATCCTCCACGCGGTTGCCGATATCGATGGCCTGTTCCGGCCGCCAGCGCTGGTTGATGTCGCACATCAGCTTGATGTCCGGCCCGATCGCCTCCCGCACCACGCGCACGCGGCGGACTTCCTCGGCCGGGGTCGGATTGCCGGGCAGGGCCATCTGGGTCTTCATCTCCCTGAAGCCCTTCTGGACCAGAATCTGCGCCGCCCGCTGCGCTTGGTCGTCCGTCAGTCCGCGCCGCAGCGAACCGGACGCGTAGGTCGCCACCCGGTCCCGATGACCGCCCAGCAGCTTCCACAGAGGCTGGTCCAGCGCCTTGCCCTTGATGTCCCAAAGCGCGATGTCGATCGCCGAGAGCGCCAGCGTGAAGATGCCGCCCGGCCCGCAGGAATCCCCGGTGCCGGCGCGTAGCTTCGCGATGATCTTCTCGATCCGCAGCGGGTCCTTGCCCACGGTCAGGGCCGCCAGTTCCTCGACCGCGACGCGCAGGCTGCCGGTCATCTTGCCGCCGTAGAAGGTCAGGCCGATGCCCTCGATCCCGCTGTCGGTGCGCAGGCGCAGGATGACGACGGGGCGGGTGCGGCCGGCTTCCTCCGGCATGTTCGCGAGTGGGTCGTCTTCCGGAATGCGCAGCGTGGTCGCTTCGTAGCTGGTGATTTTCATGGCGTTTCCTCCGATCCGCAGGAGCCTAGATCATGATCGCGCCGGGCGGAACGTCGGGGCGCGTGAAGCATGCGCTGCCGCCGTCGTCATGGCGCGGACTTCGCCGCGCCATGCCGAGGAAGAGACGGCCGCGCGACTCGCCGTTCGCCGTGCGGTATCAAATCGCGCCGAGCGGAACGTCCGAAGCGCGTGAATCACGCGATCAAACAAAGAGCTGGCCCGGATCGATGACTCAGTCAGCCTCGGCACATGGCTTCGCGCGCCTCGATCGTGCTCCGGTAACGGACGACCTTGGCGTCGCCACGCAGCACCTCCCACACCGTCTTGTCGCCGTCGCGCCGGAAGCGGACATCGAGATGCCGGCGGCCGAGCCGTAGATCCGTCAACGTAACATCCGGCAACCATTCGGGCAGGTGGGGATCGACATAGAGCCTGTCGTTCGGTGCGTCCGGTTGGATGCCCAGCATCGCCTGCAAAAGCGCGAAGCATGACCCCGCCGCCCAGGCCTGCGGCACGTTCGCCCCCAGATACTGGACAGGGAAATTGGCACCGTTGCGCTGGACGCCGGCGTAAAGCTCCGGCAACTGATTGAGCAGAAAATGGCTCGCGGCGTCGTTGATATCCCGCGCGATATGCCCGACTTCGGTGCTGAATCCGTAGCGTTTGAAACCAAGTGCGATCAGGCTGTTATCGTGCGGCCAGACCGATCCGTTCTGGTAGGAATACGGGTTATACGCCGGATGATTGCTGGACAATGTGCGAATCCCCCAGCCTGAATTCATGTCCCGTTCCATCAGGCGCGCAACGACTTTGGCCGCACGGTCGGGCGGCACGATGCCCGACCACAGCAGGTGACCGGGATTAGAGGCGACGGTCATCACCTTCCGCTTCTCGCCATCCAGCATGTAGGCGTAGAAGCCGGCATCCTCGTCCCAGAACATTTCGTTGAATTTGTCGAACAGCGCCACGGCTTTCGCGCGTAACGTCTTCGCGCGGTCCGGTTTCCCCAGTGTATCGAATACTTCGGCCATGCGCACCCAGGCGTCGTAGACGTAGCCTTGCAATTCGCAAAGCGCCTTTGGCCCCCGCACCGGGGTTCCGTCGGTGTATGTCATGGAATCGCCGGCGTCTTTCCACGCCATATTTTCATACCCGACCGGTGAGCGGGTCTGGTACTCCTGCAGCATGTCGCCGTCCCGGTCGCCGTAATTGTCGATCCAGTCCAGCGCGGCCTCGGCATTCGGCAGGTATTTTTCCAGCAGCGACAGATCCCCCGTTGCCCGCCACGCCGCATGCAGGGTGACCAGATACAGCGGCGTCGCATCGGCGGTGCCGTAATACGGCGTGTGCGGGATCAGCTTGAAGTGTGCCAGTTCCCCGTAACGAAGCTCATGCATGATCTTGCCGGGTTCTGCGTCACGGAAATCGTCCCGTTCCGTCGACTGCCAGCGACCCAGCACGTCCAGCGCGCCGCGCGCGAATTCCGGATAGACCAGGATATTCTGGAGCGAAACGATCAGGCTGTCGCGGCCGAACGGGGCCATGAACCACGGCAGGCCGGCGGCCGGCAGGAACACCATATGATCCGTGCCCTCGATCGGCAGCCGCAACGCCGCCATGTCGTCGATGGCCTGGTGGTAGAACCGATAAAATTCCTCGTTGCTGCTGCGCAATTTCAGCACTGTCTGCCGCCAGTCCCGGCGTGCCTGAGCCTGCAAGGATAATTCCGCTTCTGCCGCGCATTCGCGCCGGGCGTGGAAGTGTTTGTCACCGTCTGCGAATTCATACAGCAGGCAGCAATGCCAGGAGCCGCCCGGCGGCAGCTTCACCTCGAAACTCAGCCGGCCGTTGGCGAATACAGTGCGGGAATCACTCTGGCCGACCGAAACCGCGACAGACCGGGAAAAATCGCCGTTCCGATAGCTCGTGCGCAAGGTCTGCCGCGCTTCCGACCAATCCGAGGTGATGTGGCCGCGACGGATGTCACGCTTGGATTTGACGTCGAATACATCGGCGAAGTCGGACCGGATCGCGATCTCCAGATTGAACCGCACCGGCTTCTGGCCGTAGTTGGTAATGTCCAGATCTTCGTGCAGACCCTGATCGATCACGCGTGAGAGGCCGAATGCCAGCGTCTGGCGCGGGATCGGGCCGTCTTCCGTCAGAAACGCCTGATTGGTCAGGAAGATGTGGGCGGAATCGAAATTCATCGCGCCGCCGTTCAGCAGATCCCAGGGGGTGCCGTTCGCATACACCAACCAGGCGCTGATCAGCCGTGTGTCGAAGAAATACAGGCCCTTGTCGCTGGGCCAGTTGATCTGTCCGTCCGACTCGGTCACCAGGACCGTCATGGCCTGATGGATGGCGATTTGCGGCGGGCCGACCTGGACCTTGAACGCCATGGACAAAATCTCCGCATTGTGAAGCACGCCAACTTCTCTATAGCGTGGCGTCGTCGGCTGTATCACGTGACAGGATGGTGGGGTTGGATTCGCAGGATACAATGTGGACTTTGGACCACATCCGGCAGCATATCGAGCAAGGCCTGCCGCTCGTACCTCTTTTCAACATCGATGTGATCGAAGCGAGCGCGGAACGGGGCGCGGTGCGTCTGCGCGAAGGGGAGCATGTGACCAGGCCCGGTGGCAGCATCGCCGGCCCGGTTCAGTTCGCCCTCGCTGACGTCGCCACCTATGCCCTGATCCTCCCCGCCCGCCGCGATGAGGCGGCGGTGACGGTCGATCTGACGATCAACTTCCTCCGGCCGGCCATGTGTCTTCCGCTGGTCGCGGTGGCCACCACGCTGCGGGGTGGAAGGCGCCTGTTCACCGCCGAGGTCCGCATCACAGAGGAATCGACCGGCCGGCTGGTGTCGCAGGCCACGACGACCTATGCTCTGTCGGCGGCAGTATGATCGCATAGTACGAAATAAAAACGGGAGGATCAGGAACCGGCCGGTGCGCGAGGTGCCGCCCGAGGTGTCGCCCAAGGTTACCGCCTCTGGCAAAATCTTCGATCCCGATGCAGTGTGACGCCAGCCATCAGAGGAACCGCAGCCATGACCGATCTGCCCAAGTACGTTGAAATCCATGAGGAAGGCCCGCGCGAGGGCTTCCAGATCGAACCGGGCCCGATCAGCAGCGCCGACAAGATCCGCCTGATCGAGGCGCTGGCCGAAACCGGCTTGCATCACATCCAGGTCTGCTCCTTCGTCAATCCGCGCATCGTGCCGGGCTGGGCCGACGCCGAGACCGTGGTCGCCGGCTTCAAAGCCAAACCCGGCATTCACTACACAGGGCTCTGGTTCAACGGGAACGGGCTGGAACGCGCGCTGGCGTTCCGCGACAAGCTGACGATCACGGGTGCGATCTCGTTGACCGCGTCGGAGGGATTCACCCAGAAGAACCTCCACCGCACCCATGCGGAAAACCTGGCGGCGATGCGCAAGCAGACCGCCCTGCATCTGTCGCACGGCGTGCCGGTGACACGCATTGGCGTCATGGCGGCATTCGGTTGCAACTATCAGGGCGACATTTCCCCCGCGCAGGTTGTCAGCACGGTCGAGGATGGCATGGCCATTGCCGAGGAAGCCGGCACCGAGATCACCACGATCTCCCTGGCGGACACGATGGGCTGGGCGGTCCCGCCGCGGATCGAGCGCGTGCTGGCCGAAGTCCGCTCCCGCTGGCCGGACAAGACCCTGGCGCTGCATCTGCATGATACCCGCGGTCTGGCCGTCGCCAACGCGCATGCGGCGCTGAAGATGGGAGTCAGCCAGTTCGATTCGACCGTCGGCGGCCTGGGCGGCTGCCCGTTCGCCGGCCAGCCGAAGGCCGCGGGCAACATCTGCACCGAGGAACTGGTCCTGCTCTGCGAGGAAATGGGGATCGAAACCGGCATCGATCTCGATACGCTGATCGAGGTCGGGCGGATGGCGGAGGACATCGTGGGGCACCAGTTGCCCAGCGAACTGATCCACGCCGGCAGCCTGGACGCGTTCCGGCGCAAGGCGGCGTAAGGCCCGGCTACTTCGGGCGCGCTACCAGCCAGTGCATCATGGTTGGGCGGTTCTCGCAGACCGCCAGCCAGCGATCCAGGCTCTCCAGGCGTTGCAGCAAGGGCGATGAGTTGGGATCACGCGCGCCTTCGCGGATCCCAATCAGCGTGTGCGTGGCGTTCAGCCGATCGGCCAAGGTCTGCGTGACCGAGGCATCGATGAAATCGTGGCACTCTATCAGCAGCATTGCCGCCCGCAGCGCCGGCACGCGCTGAAGGTCGATCAGCGTGCGTTCGTAGCCTTCGCAGTCGCAGATCACGACCGGTGTCCGGCCTCGGGGCAGGATGGCCTGCAACAGATCCGGGGAGCATTGGCCGGCCACCGATACGCGCGCCTTCACGTCGTTCGACGCGGCCGCGAGACGGCACGCTTCCTGCGCGCCCGCGTCGGTATCGAACACATGTATGAAAGCGTACGGCAAAAGCCTCGCCAGCCCCACCGCGTAATACCCTTCGGCCGCCCCGACATTCACCACGAGATCCGGCTCGGCCGCTACGATCTCCTCGATGATGGAATGCAGTTCGGCTTCGTAGCAGCCCAGGAGCTTGGGCAGCAGGTCGCCGTTTGCCCTGGAAATACGATCCTGAAGTGCCATCCCGGCGAACGGGCCGGCCTGCACGATCCAGCCGACCTCCTGGACCAGGGCCGCAAGCAGATCCTGCCGGCGGGCCTGGGCCGCGGCCTGCACGATCTGTCGGATCGCCGCCCCGTGGTTGCCGGCTTCACTCACGCGGAATACGCCCGAGCGGCCAAGGCCTGTCTGTCAGCAATCTGAATTCGAAGATCATCCACCACCCGCCATCGCCAAAGCCGTACTCTCACCCGGACGGCGTACAAAGTGAAGGCGGCGGAGTTTTCACCCCGCCGCCCCCGACACCGTCGTCCCGGTTCAGACCGTCACTTCGCGGAGACAGCCCATTCGTGGTTGTGCACCAGGCCGTCATCGTGATGCTCAGACGCCAAAGTCGCGTCACCATGGTCGTGGAATTGCGCTGCCTCGGTCGAACCGGCGAACGCCGTCGTGGAAGACTTCCCGCCGGAAATCGCCATCGCCACTGCGTCGAAATAGCCGACGCCCACTTCCCGTTGGTGGCGGGTCGCGGTGTAGCCTTCCGGCTCCGCCGCGAACTCGGCCTGCTGCAACTCGCTGTAGGCCGCCATGCCGCGCTCTTTGTAGCCGCGCGCCAGATTGAACATCGACAGGTTCAGGCTGTGGAACCCGGCCAGCGTCACGAACTGGAAGCGGTAGCCCATCCGCCCGATCTCCCGCTGGAACGCGGCGATCTTGTCGGCCGGCAGCTTCTTCTTCCAGTTGAAGCTCGGCGAGCAGTTATACGCCAGCATCTTGCCCGGGAACTGCTTGTGGATCTCGTTGGCGAACCGCTCCGCTTCGCGCAGGTCGGGCTCGCTGGTTTCCCACCACAGCAGGTCGGAGTAGGGGGCATAGGCCAGGCCGCGGGCGATCGCATAGTCGTTGCCGACGCCCGGCTTGATCCGGAAGAAGCCCTCGGCCGTGCGATCGTCGGAGATGAACGGACGGTCGCGCTCATCGACGTCGGAGGTCAGCAACTGCGCTGACTGCGCGTCGGTGCGGCACAGCAGGACAGTGTTCACACCTTCCACGTCGGCGGCCAGACGGGCCGCGTTCAGCGTGCGGATATGCTGGCTGATCGGCACCAGGACCTTGCCGCCGAGATGACCGCACTTCTTTTCGGACGCGAGCTGGTCCTCGAAATGAACGCCCGCCGCACCGGCCGCGATCATGTTCCGCATCAGCTCATAGGCATTCAATGGGCCGCCGAACCCGGCTTCCGCGTCGGCGATGATCGGCGCCATCCAATAGGTGCCGTCCGTGCCGCCCTCGGCGTGGGCGATCTGGTCGCAGCGGCGCAGCGCGTTGTTGATGTTGCGCACGACTTTCGGCACCGAGTCCACCGGATACAAGGACTGGTCGGGATACATTTCCCCAGCGGAATTCGCGTCCCCCGCCACCTGCCAGCCGGACAAGTAGATCGCCTTCAGCCCAGCCTTGACCTGCTGCACCGCCTGGTTGCCGGTCAGGGCGCCCAGCGTGTTCACGAATGGCTCAGTCTGCAGCAGATGCCAAAGGCGGGCAGCGCCAATCTCCGCCAGCGTGTGGCGGATGCGGAAGGAACCGGCCAGACGCTCCACGTCCTCCGGGGTGTAATCCCGACGGATGCCAGCGAACCGCTCCGGGTCACCACCGGGGCCGATCATGCCATCAGGGGCATACAGGGGAGTTGAACGCATCGCCTCGCTCCTTTGTCTCGACATTCGATGAGTGAATTATTGACATTGCATCCGCGAAAGCGAAGCCCTAACTGGCGTGAAACCGCGCAATCCTGTCGCTGTCTTCACCGACCGGCAGGCAATTTTGTAAAGGATGTAAAGCATGAGCCGAACGCTGATTGGGCGGACGGTGCGGCGATTGCGGACCGAAAGGGCGCTTTCACAGCAGGCGCTGGCCACGCGGCTGGGCATCTCCGCCAGCTATCTGAACCTTATCGAGCACGATCAGCGTGCCGTGACCGCGTCCCTGTTGATCAAGCTGGGTGAGACCTTGCGCGTCGATCTGGGGGAGTTGTCAGGGACCCAGGAACGCCAGCTCGAGGTCGGGCTGCGCGAAGCCTTCGCCGATCCTCTGCTCGGCGCCGACAATGTAGCGGACCGCGAGGTGGAGGCTCTGGCAGCCGGCAGTCCGAACGCCGCCCGGGCCGTGCTGGCGCTTTACCGTGCCTGGCGGGTGGCACGGGAGGATGCCAACGGCATCGCCCTGCCGTCCGGCCGTCGGATCCTGCTGCCCAACGAGGAGGTGCGGGACTTCTTCGACGACCACGCCAATCACTTCCCCGTGCTGGAGGAAGCCGC
>JARLIN010000003.1 GCA_031291715.1 Rhodopila sp.
TGACTGAGGCCGAGGTGATCGCCGGCGTGGCGGCGGCGCAGAAATTGGCCGCGGAAGCCCAGGCCCGCATGAGCGCAGCGGAACCGCCCGCCGATCCGGCCCCCGCCCCCGCTGAGGCCGCGTCCCCGGTGACGGCGGCCCCGATGACGGCAGCGCAGAGAAACCAGGCGATGTGGGCCACCGCGATGGCCAACGTGGCGGAGAAATACACCGCCGGCCTCGCCCATCTTCCGCCAGCCGAGCGCAAGGCAGCCTCGATCCGCGCCGCCGCGCTGACCAGCACCGCCAACGCCCTGCTGTCCGGCACCGGCGCGCCGCCGCTCAAACCAGGTGCCCTGAGCGCTATCATACGGCCGAACAGTAACTGAAAAGAGGGGCACACGGCGACTGGGAGTGGAATGCCGCCAAATGCCGGAAAGCAGATCAAGCATCAGCCTTGAGGACGGATCAAACTCTTTGCGGCCGCCCGTCCGCGGTTGACTCCATCTCAGATACAAGAAAAATTCTCGCTTGTGAGCGAGCCAGTCCCAACCAGCATCCATGGCCACGGAAGCGCCAAATATCCAGGCGCTGCCCCTTCGCCCACCGATGTGCGTCTCGCGGCGAAACTGGCGGCTCTCCGGCAGGAGCACGGCTGGCCGCTCGATGAACTGGCAGACCGAAGCGGCATCAGTCGCGCCGCCGGTCGAGGGCTGGAGCACCATGTCATCATGCTCTGCGGCCGTCTTGATCTCTCATAGGCAGTCCGCGGATGCTGGTCGATGGACGTGAGGAAGCGTTGTCGCCCGGTATGGCGGTGACTGCCGAGATCCAGACGGGGAGACGGAGCGTGATTTCTTACCTGCTATCGCCGCTGCGGTGCTATGCGCATGAGGGGATACGGGAGAGATGAGGATTCGGGACGAGAACAAACTCATTCTGAGCATTAATGCAATCGTTCCGATTTGGATGGCTGAGAGTATCCACTCAGGCAGTGGACATGGATCGCGGCGATGACTAGATACCCAAAATACATCACTATATATCTTCTATTGTTGTTTTTATTGGCGTTTTTGGGGGATCGTTCCGATGCGCAGGCCCCTCAACCTGAGCTGACCTTTCATGATTGTTCAGAATGCCCTGAAATGGTGGTGATACCGGCGGGAAAATTCCTGATGGGATCATCAGCGGCCGACACGGAACGGGACTTCGCCGCCATTCCAACTTACGATCTCGAATCGCATGTGCTGTCATGGTTTTGGCCCACTGAAATCGGGAATGCCAGACGATCTCTACCCAAAGAGCATCCACAGCATCGAGTCACTATCGCCCATAACTTCGGTATGGGAAAATATCTCGTGACCGTCGAGGAATATGCGGCCTTCGTGCGAGAGACAGGCTATTCAACTGGACCCTGTCTCATCTGGAGCCGCCCGCGCACCACGCATTCGCCGGGTCATGCGTGGTCCAACCCTGGCTTTGCTCCAACGGCTCGTGACCCTGTCGTATGCGTTAATTGGTACGACGCGAAGGCCTATATAGAATGGTTGAACAGGAAGGTACGGGGCGCTTCGTCGAATGCCAGCGATGGGCCGTACCGACTGCCAAGTGAGGCTGAATGGGAATATGCTGCCCGCGCAGGAACCGAAACCGCGCGATGGTGGGGTGATGCGATTGGAACGGCGAACGCTAAATGTGACGGCTGCGGCGATCCGGACGATAGACGACAGCCGGCGTCCGTTGGTACGTTCCCGGCTAATCCATTCGACCTTTACGATGTGCTGGGGAATGCTTGGCAATGGACGGAAGACTGCGGGCACGAGAACTATGCAGACGCACCCTCCGACGGTAGAGCCTGGGCACATGCGGACTGCGCCCTGATTACGGTTCGCGGCGGCAGTTGGAACAGCACCTCATGGGTTTTACGATCAGCCACTAGAAGCGGGATCGACCCGGATAAAGCGACCAGCGACTTAGGGTTTCGAGTGGCAAAAACGCTGCGTTGAACAGTTACCGCCGAAATATATAACTGTTATCATAAACTAACTAGAGTCAAAATGACTATCACAACTGACATACAGGCCATCGCCGGCAGTGTTGCGGGCGTCGACAATGCTTTGAATACATATAATGCCACTCCAACTGCCGCCAACCAAACTGCCTGCGCTATTGCCCTTCCGGCGCATCACGCTTCTCCTGCCCCGGTCCTGACACGGCGCGCTACGTCATCGCGATCTGCTACGTTATCGCGATCTGCAAGCCATGAGCGGCGGATGCCGCACAACACAGGAGCAGAGTATGGGCAATGAATCCTCTCCGCGGCCCCTGGACGCCGAGGCGGAACGGTCCCGTATTTGCGAAGACGACCTGTCAAGCGAAGCCACTCGCGCGCTTCTGGCGCTCCACCTGGCAGGCATGCACGCCAACTCCCCGCCCGGCAGCGTCTTCGCCCTCGATCTATCCCGCCTTCAGGTGCCGGAGGTGACGGTCTGGACCGTCTGGCGAGGGACCAAGATCGCGGGGGTTGGTGCCCTGAAGGAACTGGCAGACGGAACCGGCGAACTGAAGTCCATGCGGACACATCCGGACCACCTCCAAACCGGCGTCGCGTCTTTCCTGCTCGATCACATCGTCAACGAGGCGAAAGCGCGGGGCATGAAGCGACTGAGCCTGGAGACCGGAAGTGGACCGGCCTTTGACCCGGCGCTTGCCCTCTACCGCAAGCGCGGGTTCGTCGAAGGCGAGGTGTTCGCCGATTACGAACGGAGTCCCTTCAACCAGTTCCTGCACCTGCCACTCTGATCCGCGAAGGTCTAACTGGGGGGTCAAAACCCAATGTCGCGTCCTGGCGTGGCGGCGGGCTTGTAAACCGCCCCGGTCCTGTTATCGGAACCCGACATTCCACGCGCCGACAAACCACACCGGGCCTCTGGCAAGCATCGCCGGGAGCGAGAAGCGCGGCGTATAACGACATTGATGACGGCAGGGCATAACCACCCCCTACCCGCCCCTCCATCGCGCGGGCTTGCCGAAAGGAACGCCATGACAGACACCATCGCCGTCACCTTCAACCTCCGCCCGCCCGAACGCGCCGTCATCGCCGATGCAATCGGCACCGCCGCGCGCCCCGTCTATCTCACCGACCTCGACGACGCGGGCCGAGCCCAGGCACTGCTAGACGCCACCGCGATCCTGGCCCGCGACACCGGCAAGGACCTGCGACCGAATGAGGCCCGGCACATCCAGTCGGCCCGGCTGATCCAGTTCATCACCGCAGGCATCGATTTCGTGCCACTCAACGCGCTCCCCGCCGGCATCCCGGTCGCCAGCAATGGCGGCGCCTATGCCGAACCGATGGCGGAACACGGGCTGGCCATGGTGCTCGCCGCCGCGAAACGCCTGCTGATCGAGCATGCCGCCCTGGCCCGAGGCGAATTCAACCAGCTCACGCGCAACCGCACCCTGGCCGGCAAGGTCTGCGGCATCTTGGGATTCGGCGGCATCGGCGTCGCCACCGCCAGGCTGATGCGGGCGCTGGGCATGCGCATCCACGCCATCAACCGCCGCGGCCGATCCGACGAGCCAACCGACTGGATCGGCTGCGTTGCTGATCTGGACACGCTGCTCGCGGCCTCCGACGTGCTGATCATCAGCACCCCGCTAACGCCCGCGACCGAGAACCTGATCCGCGCGCGGGAGCTGGGATTGATGAAGCCGGACGCCATCCTGGTGAACCTGGCGCGCGGCGAGATCATCCAGGAAGCTGCCCTGTTCGCACATCTGCAAGCGCACCCGGCTTTCTTCGCCTGCATCGATGCCTGGTGGGTGGAGCCGCTCCGTCATGGCGCCTTCCGGATTGAACACCCGTTCCTGTCGCTGCCGAACGTCATCGGCTCCCCTCATAATTCGGCCTCGGTTCCGGGGGTGACCGCGGCCGCTTTGCGGCGGGCGGTGACCAACATCCACCGCGTCCTGGCGGGGGAAGCACCGCATTACGTCCTGGGGCCAGAGGAGCGGATGAGCTAGAGCGTCATCGTCGGAGGCGGAATCGCCGGAAACGTGAATAACGCGATCGACCAAACCGCTCTAACCGCTCTGAACCAATCGGACGAAAGCCATGAGCTGGGCGGCTTCGACATCGGAGACGGCGACATAGGTCAGGCCGCCCGTCCGCCAGCGGACGATGTTGAAGCCGTCACGGTTCTCCTGCCTCGGCGACGCATCGGAACGATCGTCCGATACGAAGGCGAACAGGTTGATCACGTGCTTGTCGCGGCGATACACGATGGCGGCGGCACGATGGCCATCGACGTAATCCAGCCGCCCGCCAACCAGCGGATAACCCTCGGCCGCGAAATCCTTGACGACCGGGGACAGGTCCAACCGGGCGGACAACCACGGCTTGACCGTATGCTGGTCGCTGGTTTCCACATCCGTAAGATGATTGGCCATCAGCGAGCGCACATGATCGGCCAGGACATCGGCAGCCAACGGGTCCGGCTGGGGCGTGAACCGCGTCACCGCCAGGGTCAGCGCCACGCCGGCCAATCCTCCGGCCATGGCCGCTCCGGCGAAACCAAGGCGAACAGGTTGCCGGCGCACGGGCGGGGGCGCTTCGCGCGGCAGGGCGGAGGCGATCCGCATCGCGAGCGCCGGCGGGGCACGATGGACGGTCAGATTGGTGCGCAAAGCGGTACGCATCGCCTGTATCGCCTCCAACTCGGCAAGGCAGGACGGGCAGGTTGCGATGTGGCGGCTGATGAAAAAGCGCCGGATGGGACCGGTCTCGTGATCCGCGTAGGCGTGCAGCAGGGATCGGGCGCGTTCGTGGTTCATGGCTTTTGGGCGCCCTTCTCGTTGTCGATCCACGCCTTGCGCAGCGCCAGCCTGGCGCGGGACAGGCGCGACATCACGGTGCCGGCCGGAGCACCGGTTACGGCGGCGATATCCTTGTATGACAGGTCTTCGATCTCACGCAGGATCAGCACCTCGCGGTATTCCGCCGGCAGTTGCGCAACCAGGATGCCGAGGGTTTCGCTATCGACGCGGTCCAGCAGCATGGCCTCGGGCCCCGGATCAGGGTCGGCCCAGTCCAGATCCGCCGGTGCCGCTTGGAACAGCAGGCGGCCCGAACGGTTGTCCTTCAGCCAGTTGAGGAAACTGTTTCGCACGATGGTAAGCAACCAGACCCGGAAGTTGTCGCCGCGGAATGCATCGAGGTAGCGAAAGGCACGCAGATAGGCGTCCTGCACCACGTCCTCGGCGTCGGCGGTGTTGCCCGTCAGCCAACGTGCCAGATTGAATGCCGCATCCAGATGCGGCATCGCCAGCAGTTCGAAACGTCGGTTCCGGCCATCGGTCGCCACTGCATCCACCCGTGCGAAGCGAAGATCATACCTGCCGCGTCCAGCTTTTATTCCCGCCGAATTATCTTTTTCTCCGTCTGGAATATCACGCCGCACACCGGAGTAACGCGTTCAGGCCCGACCATCCAGGTCCGGCCATGACGGAGCGCAAGCATGAGCACGGATGAATACAACGCGGACAGGCGCGGATTCCTGAAATGCATGACATGGGCCGGCAGCGCGATGGTCTGGACCATTGCCGGCGGCATCCCCCGATCTCACCTGATCGGCCAGGCCGAGGCGGCGGAGACAGGATTCACCTTCGCCCAGGTCAGCGACAGCCATCTGGGCTTCGACAAGCCGGTGAACACCAACGTTACGGGCACGTTCAAGGAGGCACTGGAT
The DNA here is from genome assembly GCA_031291715.1 of Rhodopila sp. GTDB lineage: Bacteria > Pseudomonadota > Alphaproteobacteria > Acetobacterales > Acetobacteraceae > Rhodopila. The sequence continues at coordinate 5,730 of JARLIN010000003.1, forward strand.
CATGCGACCTCGACGGCGGAAAAGCCCGCCTTCCTGATCCACACCGGCGACATCACCCATCTGTCGAAGCCCGAGCAGTTCGACACCGCCGCCCAGCTACTCAGCGCCACCAGGCTTCAGACCTACACGGTGCCCGGCGAGCACGACATCCTCGAAGACGACCGCAAGAGCTACCTGAACCGCTACGGCAAAGGCACACGCGGCGACGGCTGGTACAGCTTCAACGCCCAGGGCGTGCACTTCATCGGCCTTGTCAACGTCGTGAACCTGCAAGGCAACGGACTCGGCGACCTGGGTCATGAACAACTCGAATGGCTGGAAAAGGACGTAAGAGGCATCTCGTCCAGCACGCCGGTCGTGGTGTTCGCGCATGTCCCGCTGTGGGTCGTTTACAAGGACTGGGGCTGGGGCACGAGCGACGGCGCGCAGGCACTGACCTATTTGAAGCGCTTCGGCTCGGTCACGGTGCTGAACGGGCACATCCATCAGGTGATGCAGAAGGTCGAGGGCCATGTCGCCTTCCACACCGCGCGTTCCACCGCGTTCCCCCAGGGCGTGCCCGGCGTCGCGAAGGGGCCCGGTCCGATGGCCGTCCCGCCCGGGGATCTCCAGACCTACCTTGGCACCACCAGGGTCAGCCTAGTGACGGCGAAAACGCCGCTCGCCATCGTCGATACGCCTCTGGCCGGCTGAGGAGTCCACCATGCGAACGCTGTTCCCACGGATACTTATGCTCGCCTGCCTGATCGTTCCGGCGGCGGCGCGATCTGACACCGGCAGTCA
>JARLIN010000372.1 GCA_031291715.1 Rhodopila sp.
CTGCACCGGGAACGGAGTCGCCACGATCCGGCCGGCTGCATTGGTGCTGATCGTCGCCCGCAGATGATCGGCCCGCTGGTCGTTCGGCTTCAGCGGCGCACCAAGCAACGCGGTGGAAACCGGCGGCGGTGCCGCTGGCAGACCTGACAGGCGGGCAAGCGCTGGCAGCAGGAACAGAATCGCGCAGACCATGGCGGAAACCGGATTGCCGGGCAGCCCAAGCACTGGCGTGGCACCGAGCTGGCCAAATAACAGCGGCTTTCCCGGCCGCATGGCGATCTGCCAAAAATCCAGCGTCATGCCGCGCGCCCGCAGCGCCTCGATCACGAGGTCATGGTCGCCCACAGAGGCACCGCCGGTGGTGACCAGCATGTCCATGCCGCCGACCGCATCGGCGGCGGCCCCGATCGCCGCGTGCTCGTCGCGCGCGACCGGCAGGATCACCGGTTCTCCGCCGGAAGCCCTCACCAGCGCCGCCAGTGCGTGGGAATTGGAGCTGACGATGCCGCCGGATGGGATCGGCTCCCCCGGCATGGCGATTTCATCCCCGGTGGCGAGGATCGCGATGCGCGGGCGGCGATGCACCGATAGCCACGGATGATTGGCGGCGGCGGCGAGGCCGACGTCGCGGGCGGTGATCCGCCGCCCGGCCGGGATCACCACATCGCCCGCCGCGAAATCCTGCCCCGCCCGGCGGATGTGGCGGCCGGCGGTCACCGCCTCGTTCACCCGTACGGCATGGCCGTCACGTGTCGCATCCTCCTGCAACAGGATGGCGCTCGCACCGGCGGGGACCACGCTGCCGGTGAATAGCCGGACGGCCTCCCCAGGTCCGACATGGCCGTCGAAGGGATGGCCGGCCGGCGCCGCGCCAATCACTTTCAGGCTGGCACCCAGCAGGCCATCCGCGGCACGCAGCGCGTAGCCGTCCATCGCCGATACATCCGCCGGAGGCTGTGTCAGGCGCGCCGCCACATCCTGGGCGGTCACACGATTCCAGGCTTCGGACAATCCGACGACCTCGGCCGGGGTCGGACGCAAAGCGTCCAGTATGCGACCGCGGGCTTCCTCGACACTGATCATCCTGCGCTCCGCACGGTTGTAGCTGGTGGCCGCAATGTGTGCGAAGCGCAGGCACGGCTCAAGGCGGGGCCGTGACCCCACGGAAAAGAATCAGGCCGACCGGATACGCTCCATGAACCCATTCACCTCCTCACGCAGGCGCGTCGCCTGGGTGCCGAGGGATCCGGCCGCCGTCTTCACCGCCCCCGCCGACTGCGTGGTCGCCGCCGTGCCTTCGCTGACCGCGGTCACGCTGTTCGATGCGTCCCGCGTCCGGTCGGCCGCGAGCTGGGTGTTGCGCGCGATCTCCTGCATCGCCGAACCTTGCTCCTCGACGCTCGCGGCAATGGTCGTGGCGACCCTGTTCACCTCGTCGATCGTGGTGCGGATCTGCTTGATCGCTTTCACCGCTTCCTGCGTCACCCCACGCACCTGCGCTATTTGGGTGCCGATCTCCTCGGTTGCCTTCGCGGTCTGATTGGCCAGCGATTTCACCTCGGACGCCACGACGGCGAAACCCTTGCCGGCTTCGCCGGCGCGCGCGGCCTCGATCGTCGCATTCAACGCCAGAAGGTTCGTCTGGGCGGCGATATCGCTGATCAGGCTGACCACATCGCCGATGCGCCCGGCGCTTTCCGCAAGGCCGCGGACGGTCTCATCGGTCTGCTGGGTTTCCTCCACGGCGCGGTGGCTGACCTGGGCAGCCTGCGCCACCTGCCGGCTGATCTCGGCGATCGAGGCACTGAGTTCCTCGGTCGCGGCGGCGATGCCGGACACGTTGTTCGACGCCTCCGCCGCCGCCTGTTCGGCGTTGCGTACCCCGCTTTCGCCACGCTCGGCGATCTGGAGCATCGTGGCCGATGTCCGGTCCATTTGCGCCGATGCCTGATCCAGTTCTGCCAGCGCCGCGGACACCTGATCCTGGAAACCGTGAATGTGGCCTTCTACGAGGATACGACGCTGTTCGGCCTTCTCCTGCTGACCACGCTGCTCATCTTCGATCCGCGCCTTGGCGATCGCCTGTTCGCGGAACGCATCCAACGCCCCGGCCAGGGCACCGATCTCATCATGCCGATCCGGGAACAGTGAAACCGCCGAAAGATCGCCGCGTGACAGCCGCTCGGTCGTGTCCCGCAGCGCCAGCAGCGGTCCTGTGACGTGGCGGCTCACGAACCAGACGCCAAACACCGATCCGGCGATGGCCAGCACGAGAGCGGCAAGGCGCACCAGCACACTGGACAGGGCATCTCCACGTTTCGCAGCCGCGCGATCCGCTGCCTGCGCCAGCGCCGCATTCGCCACATCGAGCATGACGCCGAGGCGGGGAACTGTGTAGGGCGGCCATGCGTCCGCGGTCATTTCGGGCGTTTGCTTGCTCATCAGAGCGTCCAGCAAACGCGTCTGAAGCTCCAGGAACGAGGGAGCGAGCAGCGTTGCCTTCGCATCCGACAGCGTCGCGAGGAATGCTGGCGGGACATTCAGCCCCAGGACCGCATCGTCGATCGCCGCCCACAGGCTGCGCGCACCACCGATGAAGCCCCGATGCTTCAGAAAAACGTCAGGTGCAACGGCGCTTTTTGCGAGTCCCACGGAGATGAGCAGCGATGCCTCCCCGGCGGTTTCGCGGGTCAGCCAGGCAAGCTGCTTCACCTCCATCATCTGGGTGATGAACGGGTCATTGTTCTTGATGCTGGCGAACAGGCTGGCGGCAATCCGCTGCAGCGTGTCCTGAAGCGCGACGCCCTCTGTCGCGTACTCCGTTCCCAATCCTGGCCGGCGCTGCGCTTTCGGTTGGTCGATATGCGACGAGAACTCGGTTTGCAGCGCGGTCAGGTTGTCAATCGACCGCCGCAGGCTGGGCAACAGCGTATCCTTGCCAGTGAACGGCAGCGACGTCAGCAGGGCGGTGCCTACCGCGAGAGCGGGCATCTCATGGTCTCGCAGATCCTTCAGATACGCCATGCTCTGCGCCGAGGCAGGCGTCTCCGCCTCCCACAGCCGCTGTGTCGTGCTGCGATCCGGGCGCTGGTTGACCAGCGCGGTGAATATCTGGCGGGAGGCCGCGACCACCTGCTCGGCCCGTTGGTTTTCGGCGAGCACCGACCAGGCGTTCCACGCCTGCGAACCGAGCGGAATAACCACCGCGGCCGAGAACAGGGTCAGGATCGATTTCAGGAGAAGTCCGGCGGAGAGACGTTTGAGCATCAGGCTTACCATCCGAGCAGGTTTGTTCCTGAGCGGAGCAAGACAGATAAAGGTTAACCAAACGTGGACGCCGCGATTTTTTTGAAGCTTAGCTACACGGACAGGAACTGACTCAGGTCGTCGCACGCTCAATGATGCGGAACGGCACCTGCACCCTGTCGGAGTCGCGTGGCCCCTCTCCGGCCAATCGCCGGAGCAGGAAAGCAGCCGCGGACCGGCCAGTCCCGGCGCCTTCCAGGTTCACGGTGGTGATCGGCGGCTCGCTCATCGCGCTGAGTTCGAAATTGCCAAAGCCGCAGACCGCGAGATGATCCGGCACCGGAACCCCTTGCATCCGCGCCTCGGTGACCACACCGAACGCCATCAGGTCGGAGCTGCAGAAGATCGCACAACGCTGGTCCAGGAACGGCAGTAGCGCCCGCATTCCCTCCCGCCCGGCGGCAATCGTGCTGGGGGCTGGCACCACCCGGTCCAAAACGATGGTGCCGCCTGTCTTGGCGACCGCTTCCGTGAAGCCGCGGGCACGTGCCAATGCGCGAGAATCACCCGCCGCCAACAGGGCGAACCGGTCATGACCCTTGGCGCGCAGGAAAGCCGCGACCTCCGCGCCCACCTGGGCGTGATCGAAGCCGATCAGCATGTCGATCGGGCGGCTGGATACATCCCATATCTCCACCACCGGGATGTGGGCTTCGATCAGCATCTGCAGCGCCGCCGGGCTGTAACCCGATCCGGTAATCAGCAGAGCGTCGGGCCGTCGTCCCAGTAGCGCACGGAACAAGGCTTCGTCGTCGGGATCCTCGTACCCGCTGATCGACAGCATCACCTGATAGCCGGCGTGACGCATCGACGCGGAGAAGGACTGGACCACGCTCGCGAACATCGGATGCGCGATCGTCGGCACGATGGCGGCCACCATGCGGGATTTGCGCGATGACAGGCCGCCGGCGATCAGGTTGGGAACGTAGCCCAGACGGTCGATCGCCTCCCGCACCCGGGCGGTAGTTTCCGGCGACACCCGGTCCGGGGTGTTGATCACCCTGGAAACGGTCATCGGGGCGACGCCGGCCGCGGCGGCGACGTCGGTGATCTTCACGGGCGCGGTACGGGTGGCGGGGGCGCACGCCGGTTCGATCACGGTTGTTACCTCGGTTATCGGATGGCCAGGCGACACCCTAGCGTGGCGCCGCGCACGCGGCCAGGGTTCATGACATAACATCCACCGATTAAACCAGGAGAAACCATGACGAGCGCGCAAGAGAAAGGGCGCATCGTGCCGGTTGGACCGGCTGGCTTGCCGGGGTGCTACGCGGTATTCGCCGCCCCTGGGTCTGGAGCATCGCCCCGGAATAGCGCAACATCGCTCCATTCAATCAGCGGGAGGAAACCAGCATGCTGAAATCCGGCGTATCCATGTTCTTCACCGACTATTCCATGGCACCCGGCGCACTCGGCCAGGCCCTGGAACAGCGGGGTTTCGAGTCCCTCTGGGCACCCGAGCATTCCCACATCCCACTCAGCCGGAAGTCACCCTTCCCCGGAGGCGGCGACCTGCCGAAGCGGTATTACGATGCCATGGATCCGTTCGTGACCCTGACGGCGGCAGCAGCTGCCACCAAGACCCTCATGGTCGGGACCGGCGTCTGTCTGGTGGCGCAGCGCGATCCGATCCAGACGGCGAAGCTGGTCGCCTCGATCGACCAGGTTTCCGGCGGGCGGTTCCTCTTCGGCATCGGCAATGGCTGGAACCAGGACGAACTGGAAGATCACGGCGTCAAGTTCGCAGACCGCCACAAGGTGGCACGGGAACGGGTCGAGGCGATGAAGGAGATCTGGACCAAGTCGAAGGCGGAATATCACGGCGAGTTCGTCAATTTCGATCCGATGATGGCGTGGCCGAAGCCGGTGCAGAAGCCGCATCCTCCGGTGATTGTTGGGGGTGCCTTCCCCTACTCCGCCCGCCGGGCGATCCGTTACGGGAATGGCTGGATTCCGCAGGCCGCGCGCAGCGGCTACAAGGAAATCGGCGACCTGATCCCGGAATTCCGCAAAATGGCGACCGAGGCCGGGCGTAACCCGGACGAGATCGCCATCACCGTATGGTTCCCGCGCCGCGAACTGGACCTGATGAAGCGCTATGCCGACCTGGGCGTGGAGCGCGTGGTGTTCAATCTGGACTCAGAGGGCGCGGACAAGGTCGTACCGGTGATCGATGAGATCGCCGAGTTCATGCACAAGGCCAACGCCTGAGGCTGGTTTCCCCTCCCGTGTCACGGCCGGCGTACGCTGGCCATGACACGACAGGGCGGGACATGAAGGTGTGTTTGTTAGACCACCCGGCGTTGACGCCGACTCTCTATTCTCGTCATGTCCCGGCGCAGTCCGGGCCATCCGCCACGACATGGTACTGGATCAGATGGCCCGGACTGTCGCCGGGTCACGACGGATGGGGAATGACTGTGGGTTAATCTTTCCGCCGCTTCGTATTACCCAACGACACAAGCGGCCTCCTGGATCGCCCGTCGCAGCGCTTCCCCTTCCAGGACGGTTTCCTTCCCCAGCGTGATCCGCTGGGCAGTCCAGGCATCCCCCGCGACCGCCGCATCGGACAGCGCGGTCGCGAGATCGGCGGCCATCAGCAATCCCTCCGATCCATCGGACATCGTCCGATGGATCAGGAAGCAGATGGGGGAAGAGCAGGTCACGATTGTCAGTTCGCCATGCTTCTGGCCGCTATTGGCTCCTTGAGCCGGATATCGTCGGACAGCATCAATGTATAGATCGCAGCACCGGCCAGTGCGATGACCGCGGCGGCCACCATCGGCGCCATCCATGATCCGGTGAGTTGCAACAGCACGCCCACGAGGATCGGCGAAACCAGGCCCGCCGCATTACCGGCGCAGTTCTGAATGGCGCTGACCTGCGCGCCCTGCTGCTTCGGTGCGATCTCGGCGTTCGCGGCCCACACGACGCTGTTGGTGATCATGAGACCGAACACCGCGACCGACAGACACGCGACGGTCGTGGTCACGGTCGTGGTGAAAAGTGACAACAGGGATGCCATGCCCAGGATCATGCCCAGGCCGAGGAACGCTTTTCTCGCCCGCATGATCGGCCATCCCACGCGTACGAGCCGATCCGAAAGCCGGCCGCCGAGAAACGCGCCGATCAGGCCGAAGAACCAGGGGATGGAGCCGAACAGGCCGGTGCGCAGCATGGTCAGATGATGTTGCTCGATCAGATAGGTCGGCAGCCATGTCAGCAGGAAATACAGGTTGAACAGCAACGCCGCATGACCAAGCGACAAGCCGAGAATGTTCCTGTTGGTCAACAATGCACGCCAGCTGGCGTGAGCAGGCCTCTCCTCCCGCTTGCTGTTGCGCCGCAGATAAGCCCGTTCAGCATCGTTTGCGCCACGGTGATCCTCCGGCTGCCGGTAATAGGCGATCCAGCCAATTGCCCAGAGAACCGCCACCGCACCGGTTCCAATGAAGACCGCTTCCCACCCGAAATCGGCCAGCAGCCAGCCGATGAACGGCGAACCGATGAAGACCCCGAGCGGCACACCGGCGACGATCATCGCAGAGGCGAAGCCGCGCTCGTGGTCCGCCGCCCACAGGCCAATGACCTTGGTGCCGGCGGGCGCGAGCGGCGCCTCCCCCACGCCCAGCAGAATACGCCAGGCACTCAGGGAGAAGACTCCGCCGGCCGTGGCCGTAAGCATGGTGGCCAAGCCCCACAACAGCGCCGCACCGCCATAGACGAAGCGAACGCCAAACCTGTCGAGCGCAAGGCCCATCGGAACCTGCAGGAGGAAGTACGTCCACAGGAACGCTGACAGAACGACCCCCATTTCGGCGGGGCCGATTCCGAACTCTTTCATCAAGGCCGGCGCGGCGTACGACAGGTTGACCCGATCGATATAATTGATGGTCGCCGCCACCAGCAGCAGTGTTATGATCCGCCACCTGACATTCGTCATGACTTGTACGCCCTCTTTCGTGTTTCCTGAACGCTGACTTGTCCCGCAATCATTCCATGCAGGCAACCGCCCTGGTTGGACTGCCGATGCCGCCATTGATGTTCAGCGGAAATCCAATGAAGCGGAACCACCCCTTTCCGGCAAGCTGATCGAGATTAACCGGCCGCTCATCGAAGTACCCCCGGCTGGCCTCAGACCCAGGTGGCCGGATGTGTCCCCAGCGGAACAGACGGCCGGTCCCATCGCGCCGGCGTTTCCGACAGAACGGCGGCGTGCCGGACGGTACGCAGCCGTCCCCAACCGGAATCGCCCACCTCCATCAGGTCGGCCACGCTCTCGGCGGTCGGTCCGGGGATCGCCAGTCCATCGTTCACCCGACCCAGATCGCGGATCCACCGCCCGGTGCGCGCTAATGAGACCTGGACATGCCAGCTTCCGCCCTCTTGCATCCGGCGCATCAACGCTGCCAGCGCACCAAACGCCAACAGGTAGCCGGAACCATGATCCAGTGCCTGACAGGGAAGCGGTTTCGGTGCGGTCTGTCCGGCGGCCTCGGCTTCCGCGTGATTGATGCCGCTGGCGGTCTGCGTGATGCTGTCGAAGCCGCGCCGCCCAGACCATGGCCCGACATGGCCGTAGGCCGACAAGGATACATACACGATCCCCGGCCGTATCCGGGCCGCATCCTGCGGGCTGAAACCCAGATCGGCGAGACCGCCGGGCCGGTAGCCCTGGACGAAAATATCCGCCTCGGCGAGCAATTCCTTCAGCCGATCGTTGTCGGCTTTTTCGCGCAGTTCCAGATGGGTTGATAATTTGCCCCGTCCGGTATCGATCACCAATCGTGGCAGGTTGGGAATGTTGGGGCTGGCCACGTTCATCACGTCGGCACCGTGGGCCGCGAGCGTGCGGCCGCAGACCGGGCCGGCGATGACGCGGGTCAGGTCCAGCACCCGCACGCCCGACAGCGGGCGATCAGCCGGTCGCAAACCACGTGGCGGCGCATCGCCGATACGGGTGATCTTGACCACGGGCTGCGTCACCACCGCCTGGCCATGCGGATGCGCGTCCCACTCGGCGAAGCTTCGCATGGCGGTGGCGCACAGGCCGTTCTCGGCTGCGGCGTCTTCCAGGCCATAACCCGTCCAGGACCGCAAAGCCATCGCGACCGCCTGCCTGTCGTATTCACATCCGAGGATACGCAGCATGCCCGCGCGATGATGCGGGAAATTGGTGTGCAGCCGCACCCACCGCCCATCGCCGCACTGGTAGGTGCCCGCGATCCGATCCCATGGGTCTTCCGGTGCGGTACCCTCGACGCTGGCGAAATGCTCGGACAGGAACTCGATCGCGGCGTGGCGCATGTCCACCGAAACAGTCTGCCGGCGTCCGCCCCGCTGACGCCACAACGTCGCCGCGGCCAGGGCGGATGCAGCCACAGTGACCTGCGCGGCGGTGCCGACCGCGAAGCTGGAAGGCAGAACCGGATCGGTGCCGGTCAGATGCGCGTCGCCCAGGGCGTCGGCGGGAAGCTGAGCGTCGGTCCAAAGGGTGGAAAGGTGCTGGTGAGCGCTCACGCTAAAGAATCCGTCTCGGAAAGGGTTTCCGGTGGCACGAACTCGCGCCAGCGGCCAGGGGTTTCGGGTTGCTCCGCGTAGCCGGCCAAAGCATCGGCCGAACGGCCGATCAGGTCGCGGAATGTCAGGTCGCGTACAGCAAGAAACGATTCCAGTTCATTGATCACCCGCGTCAGTCCGCCGAACCCCTCATGCATAATGACCGAGAGAAGCTCGATCGCGCCGGCACCGCAAAGTGCCATGCGCAGGACGTCGCCACCCGACCGAACCCCATTGGTGCCAATCAGTGGCAACGCGCCGCCCGTTGCCCGCCTGGTCAGGGCAAGGAAACGGCAGACGATCGGCAGCGCCCAGCCGCCGCCATACGCCGCGGATGTTCCCAGCACCGGTGCGAATGTGTCCAGGTCGGGAACCAATGCCATGAAGCGGCCCATCATGCAGACGGCGTCCGCGCCGCCTCGTTGTGCCGCTATCGCCAGGGCCGGCAGATTGGACGACAGCCCGGTCAGCTTAACCCAAAGCTGCATACCCTCGGTCGCCGCACGCACGCGGCGCACAAGGCCGGTCAGCCGGTCCGGATCGGTCTCCTGTGCGATGGCACCAGGGGCCGCTTCAGAAGCGTGCGGGGCGCCGACGTTCAGTTCGAACACCCGCAACCCGGCCTGGCGGGCTTGCGCGGCGATTGAAACAGCGCCATCGGCCCCGGCAAACACGATGCTGGCGGCAACGAACTTGCCCTGCGGACGGGCCTCGCGGTCTATGCCGGCGATGGCGGCGAACCAGTCGGCGGTGTCACGCTGTGTCAGGCCCGAACGGTTGAACAGCGAAACCCCCCGCCCCGTTGTCGGCACCCCGCCTGCGTCGAGGCGGACATAGTCGGCACGGTCCAGCTGGCGGCCCGCTTCCGGCTGCTCATTGACTGACTTGGCAATGACGCCGGCCGCCCCCGCGCGCAACGCAGCGCGGATTCCGGCTTCGGTCATCACCGGCTCCCCCGATCCGCAGATGACGGGGTTGAGCAGCGGAAAGCCGCCGATAGAGGTTTCGAGGCGGATCATTCCGTAAGTCTGCAACAGGGCGCGGATAGCGTCCAGGATTGGTGTGACGATCCAGCGGGGATCGTGGCGAGCGGATCAGGGAGACAAGGTTGCTCCGAAACCCAGCCGGCTTTTCCATGATCCCAAGCGCGAGGGCCTGCGCCCCGCCACTATCGCCGGTGCGTCCCGAGGGTCTCGAAGCTGGACCGAACTGTGCCCGCGCTCACCCGCCTCTCGTGCCAGAACCGTACCGAATGTGCGTTGGAAGGCGCGCTGTTTGTCTTCCCAGGCTTGCAGCTTCTCTTCGTTGAAGAACTCCACATGCGCGTCGTGCTGCAGCACAAGTCCGCAAGCCACTACCACACGCAATCCCGCCAACGCCGCGCGGAACGAGATGTCGATGTCGTAGCCGACAAAGCCATCGTACGTCTGTTCGTCGAAACCGCCCACCGTCGCGAAAGCGTCGCGGCTGCAGGCGATCAAGATCCCGTCCAGCGCCTGAATCCCCTGCACAAGACTCGATCCATCGCCGCCGAACCGCTGCAGTTCATAGCATCCAGGTTTCGCGGGCACGGGGGCAACGACCTGCCCCTGGGTGAACGGCCGGCCGGCGTCGTACCAGTTGCCGGATGTAAGCCGCGTGGTACCGCACGCGCCGAACATGTCGCATGCCGCCATCGCGGCCGCGATGACATCCGGCGCGTCGCGATTCAGAAACAGGATGTCGTCATGGACGAACGCCAGCCACGCGCCACGGGCGATCCGTGCCCCCCGGTTAAGGCCCTCCGCCATGGAACGGGCATCGGGGATCCGCACGACCTCGGGCCCCGGAGACCCGAAGACGGTTCGCAGGTTCGCCGTGAGCCGAGAAAAGCGCCTGTCGTCGATGCTGTTCACCACGAAGGACAACTCGCGCGCCAGACGAGCCGCTGCGATCATGCCGCCGCGCCGCTTTCGAAAACGGGACGCACCACGGCATACTCATCCGCGAGCAGCCTCCGTACGCCGAGTGCCAGCCGCTCCGCTTCGTCGGTGCTGCTCCAACGCTGGGCGGCGTGTGCCGTCAGGTGCTCCTGAACCACCCGCTCAGTCCAGTCTCGCGGCTCCTCCACGATCCAGGGACGCAGCCCCGCCGGTGGTGTCGAGAGTGGTTCGGTCACAACCCGGCAACCGCACGCAGCCGCCAGATAAAGGCGTGGTTCCTGTGCCGCCACGCCATCAGCGTGCACGTTCAGAACCACACGGCTGCGGCGGAACAGGCGAGCCAGACGACCGCCATGGACACCGTGTGCGACCCACAGGAAACGCAAGCCGGACGAACGCAGATACTCGAGCCGGGCGATCCGGTGCGGTGTTGCCTTGCCAACGAAGCAGGCGTCGATCGGCCGTTCCATATTTGTCGAGGGCGGATGAAATACCGTCGTATCGATCGGCATGGGCCGGTAAGCGTCGACCGGCCAGCCGAGGATCGCCGCGGTCGCAGCCCGCCCGCTGTCATAGTAGAGTCGCCGATGGTACGCGTGCCAGGCCATGCCGCCATAGACTTGCAGCCGCAGCGCGCTCTCTGCCGTTGGCTCCAGCTTCCCGTTGTTCACGGCTGGCAGGGGTTCGGTCAGGAAGGCAATACGGACGCCGTCGATATTCCGCAGGAACCGTTCCGGGTACAGCTCGGGCCGATAGAACAATGTAACGTCGGGCCGCCAGTTACGGAGGACAATAAGCCATGAATAATCGCCCTCCCTCACGTCAAGGCACAGCACATTCAGGTCGTTTTGCCGGTTTTCAGGGTAGTGGTTCGCGAACCATGTCGCGTGGCCGACCACGGCAATACGCATTTCAGGTTCCCAACGCCCGTCTGAGCATCCGCACCGGCGCGCTCACACGCCAGGACGTCGATGAATAGACCGCTGACAATGTACGCCGGGCCGTGTCCAACTCGGCCTCGACAGCGGCGAGCCGGGCCGCGGCACCATTCGCCTCGTCGCTGATGGTCCCGCGCTGGCCATAGGCGTCCATCCGCTCGGGCAACACCCGTGCCACGTCGGCGACAAGGCTCCGGTAGGCGCGCATGGCCTGTTTGTCGCGAGCCAGCGCAGCGAGCGGCTTTATCCGTTCGTCTTCAGGCGCCAGCAGGACGACGCCCAGGCCGAACGAATGATGGAACTCCAGGGTCAGAAACCGTTCCTTCAGTTCTTCCCACAGCAAGTGCACACCGAAGCCGCGCTCAAAAACCGAAATGTCATGGAACAGGATGACGCCAGTCGGAGAAACCCGATCGAACCACGAGGTGAAATCTTCCTTCACCGCGTCGTAGGTGTGCAGCCCGTCAATGTGCAGGATGTCGACGGACCCGGTGGCGAATTTCGGTATCGCTTCGGAGAAGAAGCACCGTTCGAGGCGCGCGTTGGGGAACGTGGCGGACAGGTAGGTCTTCAGGTCTTGATAGATCGACTCACCTTCATACACGCCGGCGTGTGCATCCCCCTGCCAGGAATCGACGCCCACCAGCGCGGTCGGCACCTGATAGGTCGCGGCGGCGGTCGCGGCCGCGATCAGGCTCGCGCCATTGTGTACACCCAGCTCGACATACGTCTCGGGCCGCAACGTGTGAAAGAGAGAGAACATGAACGGGACGTGACCCGCCCAGGCGGTCGGCGGCAGCTTTGCCGGCAGGCTGAAAAGCGGCTCGACCAGGGTGGAATAATGTTCCGCAAGCGTGCCATTGAACAAATCAAGCGGAAGTCGCGGCGCAGGATGGGCCGTTCCCTCGGGCACGATGGGACCACCCGAGGAGAACAGCACGGCCCCGGTCGCATCTGTTACCGTGAAGCTGCCCGGCTGATGCGCTTCTTCCGGGTGGGCGAATTGCCGCAGCAAACCAATGATCTGTCCCGACTGCGAGCCAGCCGTCTCCTGATACAAGGAGCGGATATAGGGGAACGTGAAATCCAGCTTCGCACGCGGGGCCGGCCGCGGCGGCGGTTTGTCCGGATAGCAAAGCGCGATGTCAGTAAGAGCATCGTCCGACATCTGGCGAAATCCAAGGTCTCGCGCCAGCTCGACCCAGTGCCATCCCTGATGCAGGCGCAGGTTCACGGCTTCCTGTTGCAGACGGCGCGCGCCGGCGGCGATCTTGAAATGAAATTGTGTCCGGCTCTGAATCGGAACGTGGTAGACTTGACGATCCTCGACGTCGGCCACTCTCAGCGCCGCGCCGTTTTGTGGCAGCAAAAGGTGGTACCCTTGCGATACGGTCCAGTCGTCACGGCTGGCAAGGCGGTTGGAGAGAACAACTTTTGTGATTGTCTCCGACGGTTCCGGGGCGCGCAGGAACGGGGCTGAAAATATATTTCCTCCGTCCAGCCGCGAAGGGCAGATATTGAGCCAGCGGAGGCTCAGGGCATCGAAGCTCTTGAACCCACGCAAGAACGATTCAAGTTCGCTGCGGTCCGAGAACGGAAGGAATTCGTCGCAATCGAGCAGGAACAGGAAATCGGGCTCGCTCTGCTTCAGGATGCGGCGGGCAAACAAGGTGGCGACGGCTGCTTGCGGGTAACCCGGGGCCTTCAATTTATGCAGCTCGATGGCGCTGCTTCCACGATCACGCACGGTTTCGACACTGTCGTCCGTGGATTCGTGATCCAAAAATGTCGCGTGATCGAAAAACGTATCAATTTGATCCAGGAACGGTTCGAGAATCGAAGATTCATTCCGGAGCATTGTAAAGCAGGCAAGTTTCATGAGTTCCTCATATCAACAAGGCGGCTCCGACCTGGTCTGGAGCGGTTTCCACCCGCATTAGCGTGGAATCCGCTCTGGTTATTTGTCTGCGCAACCACCTTCGCATGACCAGGCGAGTCCACCCGATCGGAATCTGATCTCTCAATCAGCGGGCAGCATAGGTGTTCCTTCCAGGCATCGACGAAAATGGTATGCGACAGTGGCTACCGCGAGCGCAGTATACCGGTGTGGGGTTGCGACGAGGAACCGACCTGACCGATGCCAAGTGCGCGATCAAGCAACGGCTGCGGCATCCGGGATCAAATCGACGTGAGATAACCAAATCACGCGTGCCGTAAAATCCTGGTCTGCTTGGCCCCGATCACCAGCGGACATGTTCAACGGCGCCGGAGCAGCTCGGCAACGCGCCGCAGTGGCGCCGTCATCCTCCAGGAGCTGGATTTGTACATCATATCCTTCTCCGCGGCGGCCTGATGCGCGGCGAGGGCCGCTTTGGCTTCCGCCAGATCCAACTTTTCTCGCAGCAATTTTACTTCCGTCACGAGTGTGACCCGTGCGGCGTCGGCACCATGCCATTTCATGCGCAACATGGCCGTTTCCTCCACACCGTGCAGGATCGTGGCCTCACGGTCCGCGAGATCACGCCGTATGGCGGTGATTTCCGCATCGCGCGCTGCCAGCTTATGCCGCAGGACAGCCTGCTCCTCCGTAGCGCGAAGAATGGCCGCGTCACGGTCAGCAAGGTCATGCCGAAGGGTGGTCACTTCTTCCAGCTGACGCGAGATCTCGGCATCGCGCGCTGCCAG
>JARLIN010000041.1 GCA_031291715.1 Rhodopila sp.
AGGCGAGCCCGACATCCCGCCGAGGACGCGTTCGTCGGCATGGGTGATCCATAGCGGCCCGCCGAAGTGGCGGATGGTGCAGGAGAACCAACGGCCGTCGAGCGACAACAACCGGGCCGGTGCCCAGAAATTCACCTGGCGCCGGACGGGATCGCCGAATGACAGCGCCGTCGCCGTTGCCATCAGCGCTCTGTAATCATCGGCGTGTGGATTGTCGGGCGAACCAAGCAGAGGGCAGAGCGTCGGTTGTCAGCTAAACAACGCTAAGGTCGAACGTTCCGAGAACATAGAAGCGAGCATCAGGCCGCCATCCTTTCTCGCCTGAGATTGAGCGGCCGATGATGCCCGGCGGTCGCCGCCGCTCGGTCCCACAGGAAGTCACCTGAGAAGCCGATGTGCTCCCACATCAGTGGTGAGGTGTGGGCGAGGAATTCATCCGGCACCGTTCGCCCAAGCCCTCGCATGTGGTCGAGGACGTCAGTCATATAGATCGAGTTCCAGTATACGATGGCCGCGATCGCCAGGTTGAGGCCAGATGCGCGAAATTGTTGAGCGTCCTGTCCACGGTCCGCGATGCGGCCCTGTTTGAAGGTGCAGATCACTTGCGCCAACGCGTGGCGCTGCTCGCTTTTGTTCAGGCCGGTCTGGCAAAGCTGTCGGAGTTGCGGCGATTCCAGCCAATCCAACATGAACAACGTTCGTTCTATGCGTCCCAGTTCTTGCAGCGCGAGATCAAGCTGGTTTTGGCGCTGGTAGGCTGCCAGCCGCTTCAGCATTGCCGACGGCAGCACAGTGCCAGCCTTCAACGAGGCGACAAGACGCAGAATCTCATCCCAGTGCTCGCGGATGACATCCGCCCTGATCCGGCGTCCAAGGAGTGGCTGCAAATCTTTGTAGGCTGTGATTGGCTCGATGCAGGCGAATTTGCGATCGGGAAAGTCCCTCAGCCGCGGACAGAATCGAAACCCCAGCATCGCACACAGGATGAATACGTGATCGGAGGCACCGCCGGTGTCGGTGTAGTGCGTTCCGATTCGTAGCCCGGTCCCATGATGCATGAGGCCATCCAGCACGTATGGTGCCTCGTGACTGGTCGCCGACATAACCCGCACGTTGTAGGGCCCGTGCTGATCGGAGACGTGGGTGTAGAAACCCAGACCCGGATCGTGTCCGTAGCGCGCGTTCACATCGCCGGCGGCGTCGCCCCGTTTGGCGGATCGGAAGAATTGCCGGTCCGACGATGAAGTCGTACCATCGCCCCAGGTGCCCGCTACTGGAAGTACGTGATGGGCGTTGATGATTTTGGCCAGCGCCGCCTTGTAGGTCTCGGGGCGGATATAGGCGTCGGCGGTCCAGACGAGTTTGTCGCGTGTTATCCCATGGCTGGCGGCCGCCATGCGGCCGAGGCCAAGGTTGGTGGCGTCTGCCAGGATCGCCGCGAGCAACGCGCTGTCGTCTTCGCACTGCTCGCCCGTTCGAAGATTGGAGAAGGCGGACGCGAAGCCCGTGGCCCTGTTCACCTCGTGCAGCAATTCGGTAATGCGCACGCGGGGCATCATTGCCTCGATCTCATCCGCGAAGGCTCGGGCCTCCGGTGTGGTCGTGGCCTTCACCGGCGTCACAATCAGGCGGCCGTCATTGAATTCGACTCCTTCAAGATCGCCCTTCTGTAATCGGCGCGCGAAGTGCTTCAGCCGCCGATCGAGTTCCTGGCCCTTTGTGGCAAGCCATTCGTCCGCCGTGGCGGGCAGTTTGAGTTCCGCCGCGGCAGCCGGGACCGCCGCTGTCGGCAACAAATAACTGTCGAAGCGGCGGTAGTTGGACGAGCGCTCGACCCAGACATCACCCGATCGCAGTTTGTCCCTCAGCGTGGCCAGGACCGCCATTTCGTAGAGACGTCTGCTCGGTGGCCCGGCCTCCAGTATCAACCGACGCCACTCTTTGCGGAATGGCATCGGTGCGTCCGGCGGGATTTCTCGTTTGCCTGGCTGGTTCAACTCGACCAACAGTTTGAGGGCAGCCAGCATCGGATCACCAGCTCGGGCCGTCCGAAACTCCAGTGCCTCGATCAGAGCCGGCGCAAACTTGTGCAGTGTCCTCCAGCGATCCGCGGCGCGTAGCAAAGGATCTTCGTCAGCGAGGTTGGCCAGTTCTTTAACTTCGTCACGGATACGCAGCAACTTTGGCCAACCTACCGCCTCATCCACCGCCTCGAAAGCATCACTTTTGGCTTCCTGCGCCGTCGCCAGGGCGTCGATGGTACCGTGGAACAAACGCATCAACCGGCCGACGTTCCCGGCGCTCGCGACGTAACGCCGACGCGTGGCGTTGCGCGCCTTTGCGAAGAAGCCGCCGACCAGCTTGTCCGTCATGTCCAGCACCGCATCCGTCAATCGCTCTTCCAGGTCGAGGAGGGTCACCACGAGAATCGCGCGCCGTCGGTTTACCGCGTAGCGCCCGAGCTGATGAGCATCGGACGCGTGACCTTCCCGCACAAATTGCCGCAAACGTTCCTCATGAATACGACTAGCTATTTCGGATTTCAGGCCGATGCCACGTATCACCTTGAGCCGATCGAGCAACTCATGGACGTGATCCGCCTTGGGTGCGGTCGGGACACTCTTGAGCCAGCCAAACGACGTTATGCTTACGGAGGGATCGAGGACGAGTAGGCGATCGAGACCGGTCATCTGCTCATCAGAAATGCCAGTCAGCAGCGTGTCGGTCGCACGCGCGCGGGCGCGCGCCCGGCCAGCAATGGCGGTTCGTTCAATGACGCCGGTGGCCGGAAGGGTCACGCGCGCCGCGCGCAACGCGGCGACAACCGCGGCGGCGATCGGCTGCCCGCGATCAGTACTCCAGGCGGCCTGCGCCGCCGCCTCAATCATCATCGGCAGATCGGCGTTAACCGGCGGACGGAGACCCAGGGTAGTGGCAAGCAGTCGGGCATGGTCCGTCATGGTCTGCGGGCGGTGCGCATACCCAACGAACGGCGCCACTGGAATTTCCAGTTGGGTTGCAAGCCACTGAACGAGCGGTTCGACAGGCTGCTCCAACTGCGCAAGCGCGATGCCTGGGTAACGAAGTAACGCGAGCTGAACGGCAAAGCCGATGCGGTTGGCATCCCGGCGCCGTTCCGCCACAAGGTTTTGGTCGGCCCGGGACAGGGTGAAGCGCCGGGCCAGACCGTCGGGGTCGAGTGGGATGCCGAGGAGCGCCCGGCGCTCATCGTCGGTCAGCAACTGTCGGTGTGCCATCGTGGTCCTCCGGTGAATGGCCGCGACCCTAACGACAGCTGTCCGTCAAACGAACGTTGGACGGTCACGCCCGGAATGTCCGGAAACCCTGGACATTGTATGGCAAGGCGGACAGTGTGGTTTCCGGACGGGAAAACGGACACCAATCCCTTGGCACACGTCGGCTATGCGCGCGTCAGTACGATCGACCAAAGCCCGGCACTGCAACTCGACGCTCTCGCGTCCGCCGGGTGCGCGAAGGTGTTTGAAGATCGCGCCTCCGGGGCGCGAGCCGATCGTGCGGGACTGCGGGCCGCGCTTGAGTATGTGCGGGAAGGCGACGTGTTGATCGTATGGAAGCTGGATCGTCTTGGCCGTTCGTTGCCACATTTGATCGAGACGGTGACGACGCTGGAGAAACGTGGCGTTGGGTTCCGCTCCATCACCGAGGCGATCGATACCACGACGCCAGGTGGACGCCTCGTCTTCCATCTGTTCGGCGCACTCGGGCAATTCGAGCGCGACCTGATCCGCGAACGCACCCGAGCTGGACTGAAGGCGGCTGAAGCTCGCGGACAAAAGGGCGGACGTAAGCCTGTGGTCACGATCGGTAAGTTGAAGCGAGCACGCGACCTGATCGCGAAAGGCCTGACTGTCCGTGAGGCCGCCGTCAGAACGAAAGTGGGCAAAACGGCGCTCTACGAGGCACTCCGCGGCCACGCGGAACTGAAATTGACCCGGGCTCGCAGTGGGCCGACTGAGCTAGGACTGGCGCGAGGGACGAACGATGATCCGGGAATTTCCGCCCGACTATGAATTGCTCGCCTTCTTTGAGGCGGAGCCAACCGTCCTCGATGCGGGGGTACCGTGGATTTACAACACACTGGATTTCACCACGACACGTGGCGGGATAGAAGTGCAATGTCGGTTCGTTTTGTCTTACGGAAATCTCACGACGCGTTTGCTTGTTGGAGGCGTGGAGCTCGCGAAATTTGAACTGTGCAACGTCGAAACCTTCCGCCTTGTTATGGACAAGGGCCGTGAGACTCTGGTGGCCACGTTCCCGCCGTCGCTTCGGCTCGACAACTTCGCGTTACAACTGAAGCCACGTGTCTGGACCGCATGGGGCAACCTGGATCAATTCCCGTGATCCCAGACAACACGTTCACCAAACGTTCGAACTTAGCGTTGTCTAGCTGACAACCGACGCTCTGCCCTCCACTTGTGGATCGGCCGGCCCGGGCGGTGCCATCCCGAGCAATTCCCGGCACAGCGCCAGCTTCCGCGCGCGCTGACAATTGCCGAGGAAGCCGAAGTACCGGATGCGGTGAAACCCATTCGGCAGCACATGGATCAGG
>JARLIN010000373.1 GCA_031291715.1 Rhodopila sp.
GATCAAGGGGGAATCGCCGAGGCGATACGGCACGACCACACGGGCCTGTTGGTCCCGCCCGGAGACGCTGGGGCGCTGGCCGCCGCCATGCGCCGGATCGCCGGCGAAGGCGGGCTGCGGGACAGCCTGGGCGCGGCCGGGTTCACCGAAGCCGCGACCGCGCTGAACGCGCGCATCCAATCGGAAAAGCTGGAGACACTGCTGCTGTCGGTGTGATCCCGATCGCAGCGGCAATCGCGTCATGGCTGGGCGCGTTGTAGCCATTGGCGCAAATACACATGCCCGGCCATAATGCTGAGACGCTGATACGTCTGACCAGAATCTTGTTTGCCGGCGCCCCGACTTTGCTGGTGCCCCGACGCCGGCGGGGTCAAGCCCCGGCACGACGAAGAGCGGCGGAGGGAATTATCCCTGCCGGCACTTCATGCGGGGGTTCTTCTTGTTGATCACATAAACCCGCCCGCGGCGGCGCACCACGCGGCAGTTCTTGTCGCGGACCTTGGCGGAACGCAGGCTGTTACGGACTCTCATGACGCGCGCTATCTACCCTGGGAAACTCGAAGGCGCGCTAGGTAGTGGTCTGCCTCCCGCCTGTCAAGCGCGACGGAACAGCCCAGCGTGAACTCCCTCTTGCTTTTCCGCCGCCAGACCGCGACTTTCGCCTCAGGAAGGAGCATCGCGACACATGACAACGGTCTTCATCGACGGCGAGTCCGGCACCACTGGCCTGGGCATCCGCGAGCGCCTGGGCGCGATCCCCCAGGTCACGCTAAAAAGCCTGCCGTCCGACCGACGCCGCGATCCATCCGCCCGGCGCGATATCATGGCGGAGGTGGACCTGATCGTCCTCTGCCTGCCCGATGACGCCGCCCGCGAATCCGCTGCCATGGCCGCCAGCCTGGGCAGCGCCGCCCCCAAGGTGCTGGACGCAAGCACCGCCCACCGCGTCGCACCTGACTGGGTCTATGGCTTCGCGGAAATGCTGCCCGGCCAGGCCGAGCGGATCGCGGCGGCGCAGAACGTTAGCAACCCCGGCTGCTACCCGACCGGCGCGATCGGCCTGATCCGCCCGCTTGTCGATGCCGGACTGATCCCCGCCGACTACCCGATCACCATCAACGCTGTCTCCGGCTACTCCGGCGGCGGCAAGGCCATGATCCAGGCGCACGACACCGCTCACGGCCCGGCCTTCGAGCTGTATGGCCTGGGGCTGGAGCACAAGCACGTCCCCGAAACCCAGCTTTACGGCGGCCTGACACGGCGGCCGATCTTCGTGCCGGCCGTCGGGCACTACCTGAAGGGCATGCTGGTCTCGGTCCCGCTGCATCTGGACACACTGCCCGGCAAACCAGGCGGCGCCGATCTGCGCGCCGTGCTGGAGGCCCGCTACGCCGGCTGCGACCTGGTGCGCGTTGTCGCCCCCCCAGCCGACGGCAAGCTGGAACCCGAGGCGCTGAACGACACCGACCGCCTGGAACTGTATGTCCTTGCCAACGAAAAGCACCGCCAGGCGGTGCTGGTCGCGCGGCTGGACAACCTCGGCAAAGGGGCCTCCGGCGCGGCGGTGCAGAACATCGCATTGATGCTCGGGCTGCATACCGGCGTCGGCGCACGGGAGTTGGTGGATGCCTGATAAAAGCTGGCCTTACGGAACCGTCTTCTCGCTGGATGGCGTCACGCCGACAATCGCGGATGACGCCTTCATCGCCCCCACCGCCGCGATCATCGGCGATGTGGTGATCGGGTCGGAGACCGGGATCTGGTTCCACTGCCTCGTCCGAGGCGACATGAACAGCATCCGCATCGGTGCCCGGACGAACATCCAGGACGGGACGGTGATCCACATCGACTCGGGCGAGTTCGCCACCTTCATCGGCGATGACGTGACGGTCGGCCACAACGCGGTGATCCACGCCTGCACGCTGAAAAACCGCGCCTTCGTCGGCATCAGCGCGACGGTGCTGGACGGCGCGGTGATCGAGGAAGGCGGCATGCTCGCCGCTGGCGGCCTGCTGACGCCCGGCAAGGTGATCGGCCCGAACGAGCTATGGACAGGCTCACCGGCGAAGCTCCGACGGGTGATGGACGCCGATGAGCGCGCCCGCTTCGACCGGAACGCGCTGGTGTACCGGGAACTGGCGAAGAAGTTCCGGGCTGGGTTGAAAGTGGTCGGCTAGACCGGGCCAACCAGGAAATTCAGGACGACATCCTCCCGCCGCATAAGCGGCTTTCCCGCGGCGGAAAGCCCGGCGCGGCGGAAGCAGCGCTCGCCCAAACCTTGACCTGACGGCAGATCCAGGCACGCTGGCCTCAAACAGGAGGCGTCCAATGACTGGCACGGCCAGGCTCCCGAAGCCGGTGATGATTCTGGCCGGTGCGGCCGCGATGATGAGTATCGGCATGGGCATGCGCCAAAGTCTCGGCCTGTTCCTTCCGCCCGTCACACAGGACCTGGCGCTTAAGGCGGCCGACTTCACCTTCGCCGTCGCGGTGCAGAACATCGCCTGGGGCCTGTCGCAGGCACCGGTTGGCGCGATCGCCGACAAATGGGGCCTGCGTCCCGCGATGCTTGCCGGCGGGGTCATCTACATCCTTGGCATGCTGGTGATGCTGATGGCCGGCGGTTGGGCGGCGCTCACCGTGTCGGGCGGCCTGATTGGTATCGCGCTGTCGTGCACCGCATCCTCCCTCGCGATGACCGCTTCCGCCCGCGCTGTTTCCCCGGAACGCCGCAGCCAGATCCTTGGTCTTGTGGGCGCGTGCGCGTCTCTCGGGACGTTGCTGATCGCACCATCGTTGCAGTTCCTGCTCGCCCGGTGGGACTGGCATGTGGGCCTGGTGTTTTTCATTCTGCTGGCGGTGGCGATGCTGCCCGCGGCGTTCATGGCGGGCGCCGTCGATCGCATGCCAAGGCCGAATGAAAAGCGCGCGACGATGCGAGAGGTCCTGGGCACCGCGTTTCGCAGCCGGCGCTATCTGGTCATGACCTGTGCCTATTTCGTCTGTGGTCTGCAACTGATCTTCCTGACCACGCATTTGCCGAACTACCTCGCCATCTGCGGCCAGGACCCGATGTTGAGCGCGACGGCACTCGCCACCATCGGCGGCGTCAACATCTTCGGTTCATGGTTCGCCGGCTGGCTGGGCGGACGGTACCCGAAATACATCCTGCTGGGGTTGCTGTATCTGTCGCGGTCGTGCGTGCTCGCGCTTTACTTCATGACCCCGCCGACCCCCACCAGCACGATCGTTTTTGCCGCCGCGATGGGCATGCTGTGGCTGGGGGTGATTCCCCTCGTCTCGGGCTTCGTGGCGGAGCTCTTCGGCACCCGCTACATGGCGACGATCCTCGGTATTTCGTTTGTGATCCACCAGATGGGATCCGTGCTCGGTGCCTGGGGTGGTGGGCTGATCTTCGATGCGTTCGGGTCTTATGACCGGGCCTGGCAAATCGGCGTCCTCGTCGGTGCCGCCGCGGGAACCGCGCAGATACTCTTTGGCGGCCCCGCGCGACCGAGGATGGACTCCCAGCCGGTGCTGGCGACCGGGTAACCCCGCCTGGTGAGGCTCTATTCGCGGGCGGCTTTCGCCTGCCGCTCGCCGTATTTCATCCCTTCCAGCTTCAGACCGTCCGGGTCGAGGAAGAACACGGCGTAATAGTCGTCGTAATACTCACCGGCGGGATCGACGATGGTCGCCTTGAGTTCGTCCTGAAGGAAAGCCTGCAATTCATCTACGTCCTTCCGGCTACGAAGCTGAAAGGCGTAGTGGTGAAAACCGACATCGCCGATATGGTACTTCCGCTTGCCGGCTTTGGCATCGGCCTGGGCGATCCAGAAGCGTGTCTTGCCGTTGGTCCACCCTATGGTATCGGGATACTCGTCCGATATCTCGAAACCGAGGAACGTAAACAACCGGCCATAGAACGACTTTGACTTTTCGTAGTCGCTCACTCGGATCGACAGATGATCGATGCCAACGACGCGTGCCATGCCGGCCTCCCTGATTGTCGTTACGAATGTGTTGTGACCAGACGCCTATGCCAACGACAGCAGTCCCCGCATCTGCGCGATCGTCGCCCGCGCCATTTCTGCCAACCCCTCATCCGTCGCGCTGCTGACCGGATGCCCGATCACCGCGAACGCATATCCCGGCATCCCAAGCACGCGGCTCATCAACTCGGCCGCGCTCACGAACCGCGTGGTCATCACGGCGACGGCGGGAACGCCCAGGCGTTCGGCTACGATGGAGTCATGCAGACTGCACGACGAGCAGCTGCCTCAGTCGCCGATGCCGGTGATGACGGCGTCCCAGTTCGCGATCTCGGTCACGATATAACCGTCCGCCGGCGCGCTGTAGTTGGACTTCACCCGGCTGACGACATTGGCGACGCCGAACTCCTCCCGCAACATCCGGTCGAGATGCGCGAAGTAGCCTTTCGTCCCCTCCTTGCCATTCGAGATAAACCCGACGGTCTTTCCCCGGAGCGACGCACGCCGCGGCGCAAGCTGTCCAACCGGCGGCGCCGATTCATTCGTTGGATCGAGAACCTGGAAAGCCATGGCCTGCCCCTCCTCCGGGTTCAAGGTTCAGCCCTTCGGCGGCTCACAGTCAATACAAGCACCGATCGCCATCGTGACGGCCTTGCTCTTGTGTCCGAGCCACGGCGGTATCACCGCGCCGAACCCGCCGGCTGGACCGCCCGCGGCGACCACCAGCAAATGGTCGGGGGACTCCAGCGCCGGATAGATACTGTCGCCCCGGTCGCGCACCACGGCGCCCTTGCCGACATCGGCCCATTCGCGGCGAGGGATCCGGGCGCGTTCGTGGATGAAGGCTGCGATATCGGTCTTGCTCCAGCCGGCGGACTGAAGATGTTCGCGCAACTGCTTCGGGATGATCAGCGCGTAATTGCCGGCGTGCAACGAGTAGTGCCGCAAGTTGGCGCGCATCTCGGCGGCGAAAGTTTCCAGGATTTCCTTCGGCTCCGTCGTCCACTCATTCATGATCTGCCGCGGTGCGCCAGCGGCCATCACCGTAACGGCTGAAACGTCCTTCGGCATTCCCCGTTGCTGGGCCAGCGGCAGCCAGACCGTGTCTTCCTCATCCTCGGCGACGCAATAGGTGAACTTGCCGGGATGACCGAGGGTGGAACGATCAATTCCCCCAGGCCGCACCTCCAGGATATTGATCAGCGCCAGCCGCAGTGCCCGGCCGATCACCGCCGTTGCGCGATCGGAATTGCCGAGCGCGTTGAAGGTACCGGAGGCGCCGATCTCCCGGCGGATGGGACCGTTCAGGACGACGAAGATGGCGCAGCCGCCGGTGCTGGCGGTGGCGCCATGCAGCAGGAATTCCTCTTGCAGCATCGCCGTGAAGGCCGTCAGGACGACCGGAAAATGCATCGGCAGGCAACCCGCCATGACCGCGTTGACGGCGAGCTTCTCCGCGGTGACCGCCAGCGCGCGGACCGGCTCGATGCCCAGAAGCTGGTCCGGCGGCGTCATCGCCCATTCGAGGCAGGCTTCGACAGCGTCCCGCGTCGGCGGCACGATCGGCA
>JARLIN010000374.1 GCA_031291715.1 Rhodopila sp.
ACGTGTCCGGCCGCCTCCAGCATCGCCGCCAGTCCGCGGCGACGAACCGGGTCCGCCGTGTGGACCCGAACGCGGAGGCCGCCGGTCGCGCTCATGCCGCCGGACGGGCCGCGATCGTCACGTTGATCGCTTGCACCGCTCCGGCGCGCAGCACCCGCAACACGACCGCCTGACCGATCCGCTCAGGGCCCAGTGAGGCCGTCAGAGCACGCGGGCGGCTGACCGGGGCGCCGTCGATGTCCAGCACGATGTCGCCCGGCAGGACTCCTGCTGCCTCGGCTGGCCCGGCCCCCGCCAGGCCCACCACCATCAACCCGCTCTCCCGCGCGGCGGCCTGACGAAAACTGTCTGGAATCATCACGGGTTGCAGACCGACTCCGAGCCAGCCGCGCGCGATCCGGCCCTCGGCCAGCAGCGGATCCACCACCCGCGCCAACGTCGCCGCCGGGATCACAAGTGTCCGGCGCCGCGGTCCGGACGTGGACATTCCGATCAGACCACCTGCCAGCGAGATCACCGGGCCGCCTTCGTCCGCTCCCAACCGTGTATTCAGGCGGATCAGCGCATCGATCCGGCCACCCGCCATGCTGTGCCAGGCGTCCCCCAGCGCATGCACCATAGCCAGCCGCCCCGTCGCCGCTCCGGTTGCGTCGGCACCGACCACCAGCGTCAGGTTGCCGACCCGAAGCGCGTCCACGGCGCCGGGCAACGTCCCTTCCAAAGCCGTTTCCAGCTTCAGGACCGTCACGTTCGTCCCGGGATCGCGCCCGGCCAGCGTCGCGCCGACGGTCTGCCCGCCGCGCACCACCTGGAGCGCCGAGACGTCTTCGGGCAGCATCTGCTCCGACGCCACCACGACATCCGGACGCCACAAAATCCCGCTCGTGGGCCGCCTTCCGGTGCGGATTCCGACCACGAACGGCGCCGCGGCGGCGATCCGGTCAGCCAGGCCGGCCGAGAATTGTTCGATCATATCCATGCGGTGTTTACCTCCTTGCATGGCCTTACTCTGCGCCGTCCGGGGTAGCCCCGGCATCGGACGGATGACCGGGACGCCGCCCCGCCAGATGGCCGGGTGCCGCGACAGGCCGACGCTCCCCATTTGGTTGCCGAAAGGATGACTTCCATGCCGCTCGATGCATTGAACCAGGAACTCGATCCATATTCCGCGCAAGTGGTGCACGCCTTCGACCGCGTAGGCCCCGCGGTGGTGCATGTCACCGCCTTCGCCAAGGACGGCCGTGGCGCCGGCCAGGGCTCCGGTGTGATCTTCACGCCGGATGGCTACGTCCTGACCGATAGCCATGTCGTCGGCGATGCGGCGCGCCTGCATGCCAGTCTGACCGATGGCCAGAGCTTCGAGGCAACCCTTGTCGGCGACGATCCCGCCACCGATACCGCGGTCCTGCGTCTGTCCGGTACGGGCCTGCCGCATGCCGAACTCGGCGCTTCGGCGTCGCTGAAAGTCGGCCAACTCGTCGTGGCCATCGGCAATCCGCTGGGCTTCACCTGCACCGTCACCGCCGGCATCGTCAGTGCGCTCGGCCGCACATTGCGCACCAGGGCAGGGGGTCTGCTGGACAGCGTCATCCAGACCGACGCGCCACTGAATCCGGGCAATTCCGGTGGTCCGCTGGTCTCCGGTGCCGGACGCGTGGTCGGCATCAACACCGCGATGATCGCGCCGGCACAGGGCATCTGCTTCGCCATCGGGATCGACACCGCGATCTGGGTCGCCACCCGCCTGATGCGCGACGGGCGGGTCCGGCGCTCCCGCCTGGGGCTGTCGGCGCAGACGGTGCCGATCGCGACCCGGGTCCGGCGGTTTCACGGTTTGGATCAGGCGACTGGTGTGATGGTGTCTGAGCTTGCGCCGGACGGGCCGGGCAGGGAAGCAGGGTTGCAAACCGGCGACGTGCTGGTGTCGTTCGATGGCGTCCCGGTGACCGGCGTGGACGATCTGTACCGCGCTTTGACACAGGAGCGGGCGGGCATCCCGGCGCCGCTGCGGGTCCTTCGCCGAACCGAGCTGCTGACGATAGAAGTTACGCCGCGCGAAATCTGAATGTTCGGGAACTCGCGCAACTTTCCACCGCGTCGATTGTTTCCGGCATAACTCGTCTCAGCGTATCGTCAGTGCCGTTGGCTAGATCCAGGAGACTCGATGAGCCACGCTCGCAAGATCGTCCTGTTCCATTCTCCCAACACCCGCTCCACCGGAACGCTGATCCTGCTGGAGGAATTGGGTGCTCCCTACGAACTGCGGGTGCTGAACATGCAGGCCGGCGAGCAGCGGCAGCCGGCGTTCCTCGCGGTCAATCCGATGGGGAAGGTGCCCGCCATCCTGCACGGCGACGCGCTGGTGACCGAACAGATCGCCATCTACCTCTATCTGGCAGATCTCTTCCCGCGGGCCGGCCTCGCCCCCGGCCTTACCGACCCGCAACGCGGTCCGTATCTGCGCTGGATGGCGTTTTATGCCGCCTGTTTCGAGCCGGCGGTCTTGGACAAGGCGATGAAGCGTGATCCCGCCCCGGCCATGATGTCGCCGTACGGTGATTTCGACACCGTCATGGCAACGCTGACGTCCCAGCTTCGCGCCGGCCCTTTTATTCTCGGGCAGGATTTCTCCGCCGCGGACGTGCTGTGGGGCACCGCGTTGCACTGGACCACCATGTTCGGCCTTGTGCCCGAAACGCCTGAGATCAAGGCGTATATTGAGCGCATCACGACAAGGCCGGCGGCGCAGCGCGTTCGGGAACAGGACGCGGTACTGGCGGCTCAGCACAAGACGTCATGATATTGGAACGGCGGTGACGGGGTCGATTGGTCCAATCAATTTCACCAAAATAGGTGGAAAAGAGCAGATCAATTTCGCCAGGACCAAGCCGATGGACGACGCCAGCTTCCCGATCACCAATCGCAACCGGGTGCGCCGCAAGCCCGATCGCGGCCGGTTCGACCGCCAAACCGTGTACGACATCCTCGACGCGGCGATGGTCGCGCACATCGCCTATGTGATCGACGGCCAGCCCTACTGCACGCCAACCGGCTTCTGGCGGGAGGATGACAAGCTGTACTGGCACGGCTCCTCCGCCAGCCGGATGATCCGCAGCCAGTCCGCCGGCGTTCCGGTCTGTGTCACAGCCACGCATCTGGATGCCATCGTCCTGGCGCGCAGCGGCTTCCACCACTCGGTCAACTACCGCTCGGTCATGGCCTTCGGCACCGCGCGCCTGGTGACCGATCCCGACGAAAAAACCCGCGCCCTGGATGGCTTCGTGGACCGTTTCTTTCCGGGGCGGTCGAAGGAAATCCGCCCCGCGACGGCGCAGGAAACCAAGGCGACCAGCTTCGTTGTGATGCCGATTGACGAAGCCTCGGGCAAGATCCGCTCCACCCACGTCATGGACGACGAGGAAGACTACGCCCTGCCGGTCTGGACCGCCCGCATTCCGGTCCGCCAGGTGCTGGGTGAGCCGGAGCCATGTCCGCGCCAGTTGCCCGGCCTGGACATACCGGACGGCCTGAAGGGCTATCGAGCCGGCCGCGCCCTGGATGAGGCCCTGCTGGAAGCGTACCACATGACGTATCCAGACTGATACGATTGCCCGCTGTCTCCGGCTGCGGCATCGTCCTGGCAACGAGGAAACGCCGGAGAACAAAATAATGAAACGTCGTCACCTTCTGGCTGGGGCGGCCGCGCTTGCGGCTGGCCGATCCGCGCTCGCCCAGCCCGCCCAGCCCTCCATTGGCGGCAAGGCCAACACGTTGATCCACGTCCCGCAGGCCAACCTCACCAGTCTCGATCCGGTCTGGACCACGGCGATGGTCACGCGCAACAGCGCCGGCATGATCTTCGAAACGTTGTTTGGCCGTGATGAACAGCTAAGCCCCAAACCTCAGATGCTCGCCGGTTACACCACCGAGGACAATGGCCTGCGCTGGACCATGACCTTGCGTGACGGCCTGCTGTTCCACGACGGGACCAAGGTGCTGGCCCGTGACTGCGTCGCATCGCTGCGCCGCTGGATGCGCCGCGACCCGATCGGCCAGACCATCGCGGCCCGCCTGGACTCGCTGGAAGCCAAGGATGACCGCACCCTGGTCTGGCGCCTGAACAAGCCATTCGCCTCCCTGCCGTATGCCCTGGCCAAGACGCAGCCGACCCCGGTGATCATGCCGGAGCGCCTGGCCCTGACCGATCCGTTCAAGCAGATCCCCGAGGTGATCGGCAGCGGCCCGTTCCGTTACGTGGCGAACGAGTACGTCTCCGGCCACAGTGCCGTGTTCGCCCGCTTCGACCGCTATACGCCGCGCGATGAGCCGGTCAGTTTCACCGCCGGCGGCTATCGCGTGCTGGTGGACCGCGTGGAATGGCGGGTGATGCCAGACGCCGCGACCGCCGCCAACGCGCTGATGAACGGCGAGGTGGACTGGCTGGACTCGCCGCTGCCGGACCTGCTGCCGCTGCTGAAAGCCAACAAGGGCGTGATCGTGGAGCCGATCGACCTTTATGGCACCCTCGGCGGCCTGCGCCCCAATCATCTGCATGGCGCCACCGCCAACCCCGGCGTGCGGCGCGCGATGCTGGCCGCGATCGACCAGGTGGACGTGATGACGGCGGTGATGGGCAACGACCCGGCGCTGTATCGCGCCCCGGTCGGCTTCTTCATGCCGGGCACGCCGTCCGCCAACGATGCCGGCATGGACCGCGTGCGCAAACGCCCCGACACCGCCACGATCAAGACGATGCTCGCCCAATCCGGTTACGCCGGCGAACGCGTCGTCCTGCTGCACCCCACCGATCAGGTGTATTACCATGCCATGAGCGAGGTGGTCGCCGCGGCCCTGCGGGAGATCGGCATCAACCTGGACGAGCAGACCGTCGATTGGGGCACCGTCGTCGAACGCCGCACCAGCAAGGAGCCAGTCGAGAAAGGCGGATGGTCCATCTTTCCCGCCGGCTATCCAGCGGCCGAATACCGCGACCCGATCTTCGCCAGCAATGCCCGCGGCAATGGCCAGGATGCCTGGTTCGGTTGGCCATCCGATCTCGAACTGGAGCGGATGCGCACCGGCTGGATGGATAGCACCGACCCGGCCGAGCGCCACCGGCTCGACGCCGAATTCCAGGCGCGCGCCTTCGACACCGTTCCTTTCATACCGCTCGGCCAGTACCTGCCCCCCGCCGCCTGGCGCGCCAACCTGTCCGGGATATTGAAGGGCGCGATGCCGGTATTCTGGAACGTGGCCAAGACATAAGCGGCATTAAAGCTGCCTCACGTTGACATAAACCGGCCCGATCGATCATGTGATGCCGTTCCGGCATCTCGCCGGCCCAATAGCAGTTCGTTCTTTGGGGTCATGCGCAGCACAACAACAACCCGCCCGGAAGCGGCCGCCTAGCCATGCTTCTCGTCATCGATGCCGGCAATACGAACATCGTCTTCGCCGTCCGCGACCCCTCCGGCTGGCGCGGGGTGTGGCGCATCCGCACCGACGCCCAGCGAACGTCCGACGAATATGCCGTCTGGCTGAACAGCCTGCTGACCCTGTCGGACCTCAAACGCGACCAGATCGGCGCTGCCGTCATCGGCACGGTCGTCCCCGCCGCACTGTATCACCTGCGCCGCCTGTGCCGGGACTGGTTCAATGTCGAGCCGCTGATCGCCCGCGCCAACCTGGACTGGGGCTTCGAGATCAAGGTGGACCAGCCGAATGAGGTCGGGGCCGACCGCCTGCTGAACTCGATGGCCGGCCACAGACGCTTCGGTGGCCCGCTGATCGTCGTCGATTTCGGTACCGCGACCACCTTCGATGTGGTAGACGAGATGGGTGCCTATCTCGGCGGCGTGATCTGCCCGGGAATCAACCTATCCATAGAGGCCCTTCACCAGGCCGCCGCTCGCCTGCCGCGCATCGGCATCGGCCGGCCGCAGTCGGTGATTGGGCGCTCCACCGTGCCCGCGATGCAGTCGGGTATCTACTGGGGCTACGTCGGCCTGATCGAAGGCCTGCTGGCCCGGATCAAAACCGAATTCGGCGGCCCCATGAAGGTCGTCGCCACCGGCGGGCTCGCACCCCTGTTCGCCGAGGGCACGCTGATGATTGAACACATAGAGCCGGACCTGACCTTGGATGGCCTGCGGATGTTGGCGGAGCGCAACCCAGCGCCCACATTACCCCGGGAGAGAACGCGATTGATTGAACCTGAATAACGGAACGAAACCCCAAATATGGACTCTGAACGTGGCGAACTGGCCTTCCTGCCCTTGGGCGGGACGGGCGAAATTGGCATGAACCTCAACCTGTATCGCTGGCGCGAGGCAGGGACCGAAAAATGGCTCGCCGTCGATTGCGGCATCGGCTTCGGCGGCAGCGAATTGCCGGAAGTCGAGGTCATGATGGCCGATCCCGGCTTCATCGCCGATCGGCGGGACAAACTCCTCGGGCTGGTCATTACACATTCGCATGAAGACCACATCGGCGCCGTCGCGTGGCTCTGGCCGCGGCTGAAATGCCCCGTCTATTGCACCCCGTTCGCCGCCGCCGTGCTGCGTCGCAAGCTGGGTGAGGTCGGGCTGACAAAGGACGTCCGCGTCCACGTCATCCCAACCGGCGGCAGTGTCGATCTGGCACCGTTCAAGCTGCGCTTCATCCGCATGGCGCACTCGATCCCGGAGGCGCAGGCCCTGGCGATCGACACGCCGCTCGGCACCGTGCTGCACACCGGCGACTGGAAGCTGGACCCCTCGCCGCTGATCGGCCCGCCGACGGACGAGGCTGCTCTGGCCGCGTTGGGCGAAAAAGGCGTGCTGGCGCTGGTCTGCGATTCCACCAATGCGATGGTCGAAGGCCACTCCGGTAGCGAGTTGGAGGTCCGCAACAGCCTCTCGGCGCTGATTCGCGACCTGACCGGACGCGTGGCGGTCACCTGCTTCGCCAGCAACGTCGCCCGCATGGAATCGGTCGCTCTGGCCGCCCACGACGCAGGCCGCAGCGTGGCGATCGTCGGCCGCTCCCTGCGCAACATGGACGCCGCGGCGCGTGAGTGCGGCTACCTGAAGTCCCTGCCGCCCTTCCTGACCGAGGACGATATCGACGACGTCCCCGACGATAACCTGCTCATGCTGGTGACCGGCAGCCAGGGCGAGCCGCGCAGCGCGCTTTCCCGCATCGCGCTGGACACCCATCCCCGCGTCTCCCTGGGGGAGGGCGATACCGTCATTTATTCATCGCGCATGATCCCCGGCAACGAGCGCGCCATCGGCACCGTGCAGGACAACCTCGTCCGCCGCGGCGTGCAGCTCATGACGGACGACGACCATCTCGTCCACGTCTCCGGCCACCCCGCGCGCGACGAATTGCGGCGGATGTACCGCTTGGTGAAGCCGCGCTATGCCGTGCCGGTGCACGGCGAGTGGCGGCATCTGTCCGCGCACGCCGAACTGGCGCGGGAGGCCGGCGCCACCCCCTTCACGCTGGAAGACGGCGACATCATCACCCTGGCCCCCGGACGGCCGGCCATTACCGACAGCGCCCCCATCGGCCGACTGGTGCTGGATGGCACCCGCCTGGTGCCGCTGAAAGGCGAGGTGATGTCCGCCCGCCGGCGCATGCTGTTCAACGGCATCGTCGTCGCCAGCCTGGCCGTCGATCAGGCCGGCCGGCTCCTTGGCCAGCCGAGGGTCAGCGCCCCCGGCCTGCTGGACCCGGGCGATCCCGATACCGACCGCGTGGCCGCCGAGTTCGCCGACACGCTGCTGGACCTGCCGGCCAGCCTCCGCCGGGACGATGCAGCGCTGGAAGATGCCGCCCGCGCCGCGCTTCGCCGCACCCTGGGCCGCCGGCTGGGCAAACGCCCGCTGGTCGATGTGCACCTGATCCGGGTCTGAACCGCGATGAACTGGTTCACCGGTATCGTGCTGTTCATCATCATCTGGTGGACCGCCTTGTTCGCCGTGCTGCCGATCGGCACGCGGCCGGTGGTGCGGGCGGATGACAAAAGCGGCTGGCGCGGCGCGCCGGAACGGCCGCGTATGCTGATGAAAGTTATCGTTACCACGATCGTTGCGTGTTTTATTTGGACCGGCGCGTATTTGCTGATCCGTAGCGATTACGTGAGTTTCCGGCACGGGGTGTTCGCCGAGCCGGAAGATTGATCAATTTTTTCAGGACGTTGCTGGGTTCTGCCCCGCCTCGGACAGGTGGAGGGTTGTGTCCTCGACCTGCCGGGCGGTTGGCGTTTCCTCCCCAAACCTGGCCCGCCTACCGACCGGTATGCAGCCCGGGACTTGTTAGCCAAACTCGGTGGCGGAGTCACGCGATTTTGTTACTTTTTCGGCCGGTAACGAGAAGTTTATTGCGCAAAAGGTTTTTGCAACGCACAAAACTTACCATGCGAGATGTAATTATCTGAAATGTTGCGACGCAGCATTTGCTGCCCAGCCAGATAGTTCGCTGCCTTTTCTGTTCCGCCGCATCCTCCCGCCACACAGCCTGGTAGCGGGTTTCGCCCAAACGGGTTACGAGCGTGCGAACGACACCTAGAACGGAATTCCATCGCGATGCGCCTGTCCCACGCCTTCATTCCTACGCTCAAGGAAACGCCGAATGAGGCGCAGATCGCGTCCCACCGGTTGATGCTGCGTGCCGGGCTGGTGCGTCAGACCTCCGCCGGCATCTACGCCTGGCTGCCCCTCGGCCTGCGTGTGCTGCGGAATATCGAGCGTATCGTGCGGGAAGAGCAGGACGGTGCCGGTGCGCAGGAAATCCTGATGCCGACCATCCAGCCCGCCGAACTGTGGAAGGAAAGCGGCCGCTACGAGGATTACGGCAAGGAGATGCTGCGAATCCGCGACCGCCACGAACGCGACATGCTGTATGGGCCGACCAACGAGGAAATGGTCACCGACCTGTTTCGCCAGTCGGTCAAGAGCTACCGCGAACTGCCGCAGATCCTGTACCACATCCAGTGGAAGTTCCGCGACGAGGTCCGCCCCCGCTTCGGCGTGATGCGCGGGCGGGAGTTCCTGATGAAGGACGCGTACTCCTTCGACCTCGACCATGCCGGCGCGGTGGCCAGCTACCGCAAGATGATGCTGGCCTATATGCGAACCTTCCAGCGCATGGGTCTGAAGGCGATCCCGATGGAGGCCGATACCGGGCCGATCGGCGGCGACCTGAGCCACGAGTTCATAATCCTCGCGCCCACCGGCGAAAGTCAGGTCTACTACGACGCCGCGTTCGAGGAGATCGACTACCTGTCGGCCGGCGCCGGCGGCTTCAGCCACGAAAAGCCCGAAGACCTGGCGCGATTCTTCCAGGAGATGACCACCCACTACGCCGCCACCGACGAGAAGCACGACACCGCGCGCTGGGATCAGGTGACCGCGGAACGCAAGCGCGAGGGCAGGGGGATCGAGGTCGGTCACATCTTCTACTTCGGCACCAAGTACACGAAATCGATGGGTGCCACGGTCGCCGGCCCGGACGGCAAGCAGGTCCATCCGGAAATGGGCAGCTACGGCATCGGCGTTTCCCGCCTTGTCGGCGCCGTGATCGAGGCGAGCCACGACGACGCCGGCATCATCTGGCCGGATAGCATCGCCCCCTTCAAGGCCGCGATCCTGAACCTCAAGATCGGTGACGCCGCCTGCGATGCGCTGTGCGAGCAGCTTTACGCCGCGTTCGGTGGCAACGCGCTTTATGACGACCGCACCGACCGGGCCGGAGCGAAGTTCGCCGACGCCGACCTGATGGGTCATCCGTGGCAGATCGTCGTCGGTCCCCGCGGCGCCGCCGCCGGCAAGGTCGAACTGAAGCGCCGGGCGACCGGGGAACGGGTGGAAGTCACGCCGGCTGAGGCACTGAGCCGGATCGGCTAGCGCGTGCTTAACGTCACCGGCAACGCCTTCCTGAGGCACGGCGGCTTCGTCGCCATGGCTCGGCTTGACCGCATGGGCGCTACAACAGAGCGAATGACGGCACGGAAGTCTTGCCCGCGTCACGGCCGGGCGAGCGAGGGTTGGCCCGGCCATCCACGACTTTGCCGCGCCAGCCATCATAAGAGGTGGGCGGCCGGGCTTGGCCCCAACGGCGCCAACTTAAGGAAACGGGCACGGAGCCCTGCTTTTATGTCATGGCCGGGCTCGGCCCGGCCACCCACGACTTTGCTTGTATCGGCACCACAAGACGTAGGTGGCCGGGCCAAGCCCGGCCATGACACATTGATAAACCGTGAGCCTCACCTCCCTCAGTCAGCGTCAGTGGGAGCAAGCCCGGCTATGACACCGGGGGGCGGTCCCGGCCGCGCCCGAAGCGGCCGAATGTCGTGGGCGCCCTCAATCAGCGAGGAGGCCCGCTAGATGTTCGGTCCCTTCGAACGCATGGTCGCCGGCCGCTATCTGCGTGCGCGCAAGGGCGAGCGCTTCGTCTCGATCATCGCGATCTTCTCGCTGGTCGGCATCGCGCTCGGCGTGGCGACGCTGATCGTGGTGACGTCGGTCATGAGCGGCTTTCAGGTCGAACTGGTGTCGCGCATCCTGGGCGTGAACGGTCATATCTCGATCGAAGCCTATGCCGGGCAGAAGCTCGACAACTACCAGCCCCTGGTGACGCGGATTCGGGGCATCACGGACGTGACCTCGGCTACCCCCGTGCTGGATGGCCAGGCGCTGCTCAGCACTGAAGGTGGCGGCGCCCGCGGCGGCCTTGTCCGCGGTATCAGCCTCGACGACCTGCGCGGGCTGCATCCGATCAGCGACCACATCGTCGCCGGCAGTCTGGCGGACTTCACCGGCGATGATGCGATCGTGGTCGGTGTCTCGCTTGCCAACGCATATCGCCTGCGAATCGGTGCCCCCCTGACGGTGATCTCGCCCGAGGGGGCGGCGACCGCCTTCGGCACCATCCCGCGTGTGCGCGCCTACAAGGTGGTGGCAATCTTCGACGCCGGGCTGAACGACTACAACAGCAGTGTCGTTTTCCTGCCGCTGCCGGCGGCGCAGGTGTTCTTCCAGAAACCCAACGCCGTCACCGGGATCGAGATCCGTCTGGACGACCCGGACCAGGCCAGCGCGGTGGGACGTGAGCTTGCCCCTCTGCTGCAAGGCCGGTCGGTCTATGCCCGCGACTGGCGCCACGCCAACGACACCATCATAGGCGTGTTGCAGGTGCAGAAGGACACGATGTTCATCGTGCTCGGCATGATCGTGCTGGTCGCCGCGTTCAACGTGGTGTCGTCCCTGATCATGCTGGTGAAGGACAAGCGCGCCGATATCGCCGTGCTGCGCACCATCGGCGCCAGCAGCTTTTCGGTCATGCGCATCTTCCTGATGTGCGGCGCTTTCGTCGGCGTCAGCGGCACACTCATCGGAACGATCATCGGCGTCGTGTTCTGCCGCAACATTGTCGCCGTGCAGCATTTCGTGGAGCGGGTCACCGGCGGCCGGGTGTTCGACGCCTCGGTGTTCATGCTGAGCGAGCTGCCGGACAAGGTGGACTGGGCCGACGTCATCCGTGTGGTGGCGCTGGGCTTGATCCTGTCGCTGCTTGCTACGCTTTACCCAAGCTGGCGTGCCGCCCGGACCGACCCGGTGGAGGCACTGCGTCATGAGTGACCCGCTGGTCCTGCGCGCGGTCAAGCGCGTCTATCGCGGCGACGCCGGCGAGCTTCCGGTGCTGCGCGGCGCCGATCTGACCGTGCGCGCGGGGGAGATTGTCGCGCTGGTCGCCCCGTCGGGCGCGGGCAAATCGACTCTGCTGCACGTCGCTGGCCTGCTGGATCGTCCCGACGGCGGTTCGGTGCTGATCGAGGGGCGGGACGTCGGCGGATTACCCGACGCCGCGCGTACCGCCATCCGCCGCGACACGATCGGTTTCGTCTATCAGTTCCACCATTTGCTGCCCGAATTCACTGCGCTGGAGAACGTCGTGCTGCCGCAGATGATCGCCGGCCGGGCGCGCCGCGCTGCCGTGGACCGTGCCCGGTCGCTGCTGACGACGTTCGGTCTGGCGTCACGGCTGGATCATTTGCCCGGCAAGTTATCCGGGGGCGAACAGCAGCGCGTCGCCATCGCGCGGGCTTTGGCCAACGGCCCGAAGCTGCTGCTGGCGGATGAGCCGACCGGCAACCTGGACGTGGCGACGGCGGAGGGCGTGTTCGCCGAACTGCTGGCGATCGTTCACGATCATGGCGTGGCGGCGCTGATCGCGACACACAATCCGGACCTCGCCGCGCGGATGGACCGGACGGTGACGCTGCGGGACGGGCGGCTGGTTTAGGGACCAACCGGTGTCGAGCGTGACGCACGGGCGTGACGGCGACGTGTGGCCATGCCGGCGACGCACGGACGCACGGCGGTAAAGCCGCTGCCCTGCCGCAGGAGCGACCAGGGGCCGTAAGACTGACAACCGGCCGTCCTTCCCCGTCATGGTCCGGCGCAGTCGGGACCATCTGAACCACCACCGTGCCGGGGCTGTTGGTCCGGACTGGGCCGGACCATGACGACAGATAGAGCCGGACCATGACGCGAGGAGAGGAGGTGTCTCTCTTTCCCTTGCCAAGCTCCGACACATAAGGATATCCTTATGTGTCGATGGTCCCGCGCGAGCGGGTTAAAAGGGAACGCCGTGAGTCTCGGCTGGACCAGTGGTCCGGAGGCAAGTCGGCGGCTGCCCCCGCAACTGTCAGCGGTAAGCCGTTGGTCCGTCCGCCTCCTTCCGGAGGCGGGTCACTGAACCCGGTCAGGTTCGGGAAGATAGGGCCAGGGGCGTTGAGCCGTGAGCCAGGAGACCTGCCGTCGTCGCGCGAACCAATGCTGCCGGGCGGGATGCACCGGGGGCTGGAGACGATAAATGACGACCAACCAGGGTGGCGCTGGCCGCCGCATGGGTGCGCCACGGCGCCCCGCTTTCATTACTTCGTTGCGTGCCGCCGGCAGGAGGCTCGCATGACGCTGGCGAGCAATCTCGGTTTCCCTCGGATCGGCCGCCGGCGTGAACTGAAGACCGCGCTGGAGAAATTCTGGTCCGGTGAGATCAGCGCGGCCGAACTGGAGGCAACCGCCGGCGCCCTTCGCACCCGTCACTGGAAACTTCAGGGCGGCCTGGGCATCAGCCATATACCGTCTGGCGAGTTTGCCCTTTACGACCATGTGCTGGACACGGCCTGCATGCTGGGCGCCATTCCGCCGGGCTATGGCTGGTCCGAAGGGCCGGTGTCGCTTGCCACTTATTTTGCCCTGGCCCGCGGCACAAGCGCGGCGGCTGAAGCGGCGGCCGGTATCGCCCCGGGCCTGCCGGCAATGGAAATGACCAAGTGGTTCGATACCAACTATCATTACCTGGTCCCAAGGTTATCGGCAGGGCAGCGCTTCACGCTCACCTCCAACCGGCCGCTCGCCCAGTTTCGTGAGGCGATGGCGTTGAATATGCGTACGCGGCCGGTCCTGCTTGGTCCGGTCAGTTTTCTTCTGCTGTCGAAAACGACCGACGGTTCCGACCCGCTCGACCTGCTAGAGGCCCTGCTGCCGGTTTACGCCCAAATCCTGAGCGAGTTGGCCGAAGGCGGCGCCGCCTGGGTGCAGATGGACGAGCCTGTGTTGGCGCTTGACCTGACGGACAAGGCGAAGCAGGCGTTCGGCCGCGCCTATCGGACGCTTGCCGCGACGCCGAAACCGGACATCCTGCTCGCCAGCTATTTCGGTCCGCTCGGCGACAACCTCGCTACGGCCGCCGACCTGCCGGTCGCCGGGTTGCACGTCGATCTGGTGCGCGGCGCGGCGGAACTGGACGCCGTGCTGGAGGCAGTGCCGGCGGAGCGATGGCTGTCGCTCGGTGTCGTGGACGGGCGCAACGTGTGGCGCACCGATCTGCGTGCCGCGCTGGGCACGCTGCGACGGGTTGCCTCGGTCCGCGGTACGCGCCGGCTGATGGTGGCGCCCTCTTGCAGCCTGCTTCATGTACCGGTCGATGTGGTTCAGGAGACCGGGCTGGACCCCGAGGTGAAGGGGTGGCTCGCCTTCGCCACCCAGAAGCTGGAAGAGGTTGCGTTGCTGGCCCGCGGCCTTGACCAGGGTGAGGCGGCGATCGCCGCGCAGCTGGCCGCGAGCGACGCGGCGGTTCGGTCACGGCAGGCCAGTCCGCGCGTGCACCGGCCCGAGGTGTCGGACCGCCTGGCCGGCGTGACCCCGGCGATGCAGCAACGTGCCAGCGCCTATGCGCGGCGGCGGGAGGCACAGCAGGCGAAACTGCGTCTGCCGCTGTTCCCGACGACGACGATCGGGTCCTTCCCGCAGACGGCGGCGGTTCGTCAGGCGCG
Source organism: Rhodopila sp. (assembly GCA_031291715.1). Lineage (GTDB taxonomy): Bacteria > Pseudomonadota > Alphaproteobacteria > Acetobacterales > Acetobacteraceae > Rhodopila. The sequence continues at coordinate 14,327 of JARLIN010000374.1, forward strand.
TTCCGCGCTGACACGAAACGATATCACCCAGGCCACATACGATGTGACCATCGAAGGCTGGATCGACGACGCGGTGCGATGGCAGGAGCAGCTCGGTCTGGACGTGCTGGTGCACGGCGAGTTCGAACGCAACGACATGGTCAAGTATTTCGGCGAGCAGTTGAGCGGCTATGCTTTCACCCAGCATGGCTGGGTGCAGTCATATGGCAGCCGCTGCGTGGCACCGCCGGTCATCTGGGGCGACGTGTCACGCCCGGCGCCCATGACGGTGCGCTGGTCGGCCTACGCGCAATCCCGCACCGCGCGGCCCATGAAGGGAATGTTGACCGGGCCCGTGACGATGCTGCAATGGTCGTTCGTGCGCGACGACATTCCCCGGTCCGTGGCCTGCCGTCAGATCGCCTTGGCCATCCGTGACGAGGTGGCCGATCTGGAGGCTGCCGGCATCGCGGTGATCCAGGTCGATGAGCCGGCGTTCCGCGAAGGACTGCCGCTCCGCCACGCGGATTGGGCTGCGTATCTGGAGTGGGCCGTCGCGTGCTTCCGCCTGTCAACCTGCTCCGTTAGGGATGACACCAGTATCCACACTCATATGTGCTACTCGGAATTCAACGACATCATGCCGGCCATCGCGGACATGGATGCGGACGCGATTTCGATTGAAACCACACGGAGCCGGATGGAACTGCTGGACGCCTTCGTGCCGCGGAAGGATGGCAGCACGGCTGGC
>JARLIN010000375.1 GCA_031291715.1 Rhodopila sp.
CACACGTATGTTTGAAGAAATCTTCTTTCCCCGAACCGCCGAGAGATACCGCGCAGCGCCACTTGCCGAGCAACGGGAACGATACCTCGTTCATCTCAAGGAGGCAGGCACCAAGCGATCGGTTTTGCGAACAAACGCAAACAATCAATTGAGCTTGGTGCGCCTTCTGAAGCTGAAAGAAGGCCGCAGAGTGCGCCTGTCGCAGATCGAAGCCGCGACCGCAATGTGGTCAAAACCGAAGGCGCGCAGGTGTGATTGGGCGGCGTCGTCCAAGGCGAGATCACTTTTTACCAGTCGCGGAATCCGATGGCTGCGATTCCTGGGGTGGCTCGACGAGCCCAGGTTTGAGCAGCATCCGTATCACGCAGAGCTCGCGATCTTTGAGACATGGATGCGCGAGGAGCGCGGCCTTTCCACGGAGACTATACACGACTACTGCCGCGCCACCCACCACTTCTTCTTTTGGCTGGCTGCAATGGGTGTTCCCCTGAGCGCCGTCCGAATGACCGACATCGACGATGCCGTTGCGGCCGAGCACAAGCGGGGGGCTTGGAACCGCCGGACGATGCACGACTACGCGCAACGACTGAAGGCGTTCTTCCTGTTTGCCGAAGCACGCGCCTGGTGCCGCGCGGGTCTGGCTGCGGGGATCATGGCCCCCCGATTTATGGCCGATGAGACGGTGCCGAAGGGGCTCAGGCGCGAAGATGTTCTGCGTCTGCTGACTTCCGTCCATGGGGATCGGCCGGTCGACAAGCGCGACCGAGCAATCCTAATGCTGTTCATCACCTATGGGCTGCGAGCCGGAGAAGTCGCCGGCCTGCGACTGGACGATCTGGACTGGAAGAATGAGATGCTCCGCGTCCGCTGCCCGAAGCCCGGTCGGACGCATCTCTGGCCGCTGTCACACGAAGTCGGCCATGCCATCCTGCGCTACATAAGGGAGGTCCGGCCATCTGGCTTCGGGCGCAGTCTCTTCTTCACATCGTGTGCGCCAATCGGGCCGGTTAAGCGAAAGGCCCTCGGCAAGATCGTCAGTGATCGTCTGGCAGGCATTGGCATCACCTCCGGTCCGCGAGGTACGCACGCCTTACGACACGCCGCAGCCCAGCATCTTTTGGACCAAGGCCTGTCGATGAAGGTGATCGGGGACTTTCTCGGACATCGTGACCCGTCCTCCACCACGATTTACGCCAAGGTCAATCTCGCTGCTCTGCGCGAGGTAGCGGCCCTCGATCTGGAGGGCCTAGTATGATGCTGCGCGAGGCGATTGAGCAATATATCCTCTGGCGGCGGGTCCACGGCGCCAAGTTCACGACCGGCTCGGACATCTTGCATCACTTCCTTCGATATGCGGATGGAGATGCCGCTTGCGACGCGGTCAGCACGAACCAGGTTCTGGCCTTCTTGACGGGCCAGGGGCCGCTGACGCGGAATCGCGAGAACAAATATTACACCCTGGCTGGCTTCTGGCGTCATGCGATCAGCCGTGGCTATGCGATGCGTTCGCCGCTGCCGACCAACGAACCGAAATCGCCACCTAGGAAGCCACCGTATATCTACTCGCATGATGAGTTGCGGCGGCTGCTTGATCCCGCGAACGTGGCGAGCAGTCGGCGCGGTGCGGTGCAGTTCGACACAGTGACGTTCCGGACCCTACTTCTCACGCTATATGGAGCCGGGCTGCGCTTCAGCGAGGCGACAGCACTCACGCTGGCGGACGTCGATCTGTCGGAAGATGTTCTGACCATACGGGCGACGAAGTTCTACAAAAGCCGTCTGGTTCCGATTGGACCGCAGCTTGCAACGGAACTGGCGAACTATATGCCTCTGCGGCGGCGCGGCGGGCTTGCTCAGGGCAAGGCTTCTTTCCTTCTGGCGAACCGGGACGGTACGCGGCTCGCCAGCAGCACCGTTCAGTCTGCGTTCGATGCATTACGGCGTATCGCCGGAGTCCATCGCACAGCAGGCGGCCGACAGATCCCTCGCCTACACGACTTCCGACATAGCTTCGCGGTTCACAACCTGACCGCCTGGTATCGTCGAGGCGCGGACGTGCAACGGTTGTTGCCCGCGCTCTCCACTTACCTCGGCCATTCCGATCTGGAGGGCACGAAGGTCTATTTGACGATGACTCCGGAGCTTCTGCAGCAGGCATCGCTGCGCTTTGCGCGTTATGCGGGGGGAGACCAGCATGTCTGAAGTCGTAACCCTTGGTCCATGGCTCCGGCGCTTCCTGTCCGAACATATTGTCACCGAGCGCAATCTGGCCCGGAACACTCGCAAGAGCTACCGGGACACCTTCAGTCTTCTGCTTCCCTTCGTCAGCCGCAAGGTGCGCAAGCCCGTGGACCGGCTGGTTGTGCGCGATCTCACCTCTCGGCATGTGTTGCAGTTCCTCACACATCTCGAAGACGATCGCGGATGCTCTGCCCGGACCCGCAATCAGCGGCTTGCCGCTATCCGGGCGTTCGCCCGCTTCATCGGCAGTCGTGATCCGGCCCTTGTCGAATGGTGCGGCCATATCCGGGCTATCGCATCGAAGAAATCCATGCCGCCACCAGTCGGATGGCTGACCAAGGCGGAAATGGAGGCCATGCTTGCCGTGCCCGACCGCAAGACTAGGCGGGGCCGCCGCGAATACGCGCTTCTGCTCTTTCTCTACAACACTGGGGCGCGCGTCTCCGAGGCCACGGAACTGAAAGTACGCGATCTGCAGATCGGGCGCGGGAACGGCGGTCACGACCTTGCCACCCTGCATGGAAAGGGCGGCAAGACGCGTCAGTGCCCATTGTGGTCGGAAACCGAACGAGTGCTGGCAGACGAGATCCTCGATCGCTCTCCCGATGACGCCGTGTTTGTTAGCAGGCTCGGAACGCCTTTTACTCGGTTCGGAGTCTATCGCCTTATCGAGCGTTACGCGGCCGCGGTGCCGGAACTGGCTGACAAAACGATAACCCCTCATGTGATCCGGCACACAACGGCCTGCCACCTGGTTCTCGCTGGCGTAGACATCAACACCATCCGCGCCTGGCTCGGCCATGTCTCGATCAGCACCACCAATATCTATGCCGAAATAGACCTCACGCTGAAAGCCAACGCCGTAGCTCTTTGCGAAGTCGGTCAGCCAAAGCCCGGTCGGTCATGGAAGGAGGACAAGGATTTGATGGCCTTCCTCAGCGCCTTGTGAGTCAGGAGTCATGTTACGGCGCTCGTTGCCGATAACTCCTGCTCTGAATTGTGCGGGCTGGGGCACTCCGACGTAAGGAGTGCCTCCGCGCGACGCAGCGCGAGTTCGGTTCAGCCCACCGGCAGCAGATGTCCAGCAAACCGTTGGACCTCCGCTGGCCGCAGTTGCGACAACAGGTTCGCGCGAAGCGCCAGTAAGCCGGCGCGGCAGAGATCGTCGTTGAAATCGCCAAGCTGCGGCGACAGCACATGCGGCTCGATGCCGACTCCCTCGGCCCGGGCCGTCAGCGCCGCCACCGCCGCGTCACCGGCCGGGTCCGCATCGCGCACGATATAGAGAAGGCGTAAGCTTGCCGGAAATAGCATGGCGGCGAGATGATTGGACGAAAGTGCCGCCGCCAGCGGCAAGGCGGGCAAGATCTCGCGCACTGACAACACGGTCTCGATGCCCTCACCGGCGGCCAGTACATCATCGACCGCCCCAAAACGCACCGCATGGCCGAGCAGATTGCCCATCGCCCGTCGCGGGGTGTCGACCGGCGCTTTGCCGCCGGCCGGGTCCAGCCAGGTGCGATGTACGCCGGTGATGGCGCCGGAAAGATCCGTGATGGCAGCGATCAGCGCCGGAAACGATAGGTTCTCGGCGCTCCCCTCCGGCCGGTAGAAGCAGCTTGGATGAAACCGTAGGGACGCAAGCCCGGCCACCCCGGTCAGATGCCGCCTGTGCAAGTAACGCTCCGCCAGCGTGCCCGCGAGGGGCCGCGACGCAGCGAACAATCGGCGCGCAGATTCCAGTGAGCCTTGCGGGACCGGATTGCGTCGGGCCGCCGCCGCCGAGGAGATCGGTGGCGGGTTGGGCAGACTCAGAAAGCGGCGTGCCTCATCGGCAACGTCCTTGAAGTCGACAAGACCGAGCGCTCCACGGATGACATCCAACAGATCACCATGTTCAAGCGAGGCCGCATCCGTCCAGCGCCCGGCGGCGCCGGGACCGGAGTCCGGTCCGCTGAGCCGCACGAACATCGACCGGCCGGGCGTGTTGCGAACATCGCCCACCAGCCAATAGCGGCCCTGCCGCCGGCCGTTGGACAGATAATGGCGGCAGACCGCCTCGACGTTCTGGGCGAGGCGGCGGGCCAGTTCGGAAGCGTCGCGGGCCATCACGCGACCTCCCGCAGCACGGCGTTATGTTGCGTAGAAACTGCCAATCGGCTGTGGGACAGCGCCCCCGCGCCAGGCCGCAACATAATCTTCGCCGCAACATAGTCGCTCTTATGTTCAACTGCACATAAGAGCGACGCGGCGACCGGCGATCACGGCGACCTCCTCGATGTCATCCGCGAAAGCTGCGGCCTGGTCGAATTCCGCGACGTCGCCAATGAGGCCCGGCACTTTCTCAGCCTGCCGAGATCGGAGCCGGAGCCAGACCATGAGCGGCGTCCATCGTCCGCACCGGCAGGATCGCCGGAATCAGCACGCCGCCTCCTCGCGATGGCACAGCCGATCACGGGCACAATCGTCGAAGCGTATTTACGCAAACGCGGCATTACGGCTCTGCACGGAACCGCAAGCCTCCGTTTCCACCCCAGTTGCTACTACCGTCCTGATGCATGGTCTCCAACCGAGGCCTGGCCGGCGATGATCGCGGCCGTCACCGATCTCGACGGCAAGATCACCGGCGCGCATCGCACCTGGCTCGACCCATCGGGGCGGGACAAAGCGGCGATCGATACGCCGAGACGGGCGATGGGCAACCTTCTGGGCAACGCTGTCCGTTTCGATGTGGCGCACAATGTCTTGGCGGCCGGTGAAGGCATCGAGACCATGCTGTCGCTGCGATGCGTCATGCCGACCATGCCGATGGTGGCCGCGCTCTCGGCCGCACACCTCGCCGCCATCCTGTTCCCCGCGACGCTGCGCCGGCTCTACATCGCCCGCGACGACGATCCAGCCGGGGACGGCGCCATGGCAAGCCTGATCGACCGCGCGAACGAGGCCGGGATCGAGGCGATGGCCTTGTCGCCA
>JARLIN010000376.1 GCA_031291715.1 Rhodopila sp.
GGCCATCAGATCGCGAACTTCAGGCCGCGGATCGTCTGGATAAGCATAGAGCGTCGGCGTCATGGAATAGAAACCCTCGCCCGTGCCGCCCGGCGCCGTAGCGACCGCCGTGTCATACGAAGCCGCCTGCCCCAGCATATCGACGTCCCAACCGGCCTTTTTCGCCGTCGAGAGAATGATAGTGGTGTCACGAACGATCGTGCCAAGCGCCACGATATCGCATTTCGCTTCACGCAACTTGGTCAACGCCGCGCTGAAGTCAGTATCGGTCGGCTTATGGGCGGTCACCGCCGCAACCTTCAGGTTCTCCGCCTCGGCTTGCAACGTCACCCCAGCGAGCACATCCTTGCCGAAATCAGTATCCTGGTACATAGCGCAAATGACTTTTTTGCCCCGTTGCTCGATGAAGTATTTCATCCCGGCCCGCATCTGGTCCACATAAGATGATGTCTGGCTGAATTTCAGCCGATGATAGGGTTCGTACATGGACCGGGCCGCTGTCAGTGGCAGAAGCTTCGGTGTGTCTTTCTCAATCGCCATCGGCCAGGTTGCGTTGTTCATCGGTGTGCCGCCATCCTGTATGGTCATGAACACCTGATCGCTGTTCAGAAGTTTGTTCATCGCCTGAACCGCGCGCGGAACCTGATACTGGCTGTCTTCGACGATGTACCGAATCTTCCGGCCATTAATTCCGCCCTTCGCATTCGCGTCGTCAAACAGGAGGCGGATGGCGTTCGCATTGTTCACCCCTTGGATAGCAGTGACGCCCGACAGGTCGGTGACCGTGCCGATAACGATCTCTGTGTCGGTGACGCCGTGCACCGGTTCGGCCGCGACCGCGGCGCCCCCCAGGATGCTGGCCAAAGCAACTGCAAGCGCGTGCAACCGGATGCCTGTTTTGCCCATTGGACTTTCCCCCCTGCAATCCTTCGCGCGAAAGCTGTTCCCTCTCGCGGAGAATCATTTATCAAATCACCACAGATGCACGCCGGGCGGCAGTCAACTGCCCGTGTGCCGAATCAGACCGCGATTGCTTATCCCCGATGCAGCCCCAGACAAGTTTTATTACGGTAAAGGTACTGTATTTTTCGCCCCAACATTGACACTTCGCGCATCGCGTATGACGATTGCCGTGAGAATAAAGAAGACCTCGTGTTGCCCCTCGTCCGCCAGCGATTGAGCGAGGCCCACCAAGGCGAGATCGTCCAACGATTATCGTGCGCTAGCGGGATACCGTGTGATGGAGACGTCAGCCTCACTGGATCACGACCGCTTTGACCGAGGCAGAGCAGCAGGCCCTGGCTCCTCTCATTCCCGATTGCGTCTATCGAAAGAGAAAAATCAGCGAACCAGGCAGCGTTTAGGGAGAGTTCACCATGCCAAATCGTGTCCAATTTTCGGAAGCCATCGAACCATTGGTCCAGTTTATCGAGGAAACACCGCCACCCGAAATTCTGGATCGCACCCTGGATAAGCTGCGCGCCGGGGTGCCGACACAGACCATGCTGACCGCCTCCGCGCTGGCGGTGGCGCGCTCCTCCGACCTCCCGCCCGGTCATCACGGCGGCCCGTTGCATCCCCTGGCCGGGCTGTATGCGGTGTCACAACTTGTCGGGCGCCTGGAGGGTGAGCAGCGGTTTGTCCCTGTCCTGCAGCACGTTGCGCTATCGAACAAACACATTCACCACCCGGCGATGGGACCATACAGTCTTCTGGAGTTCGATCCGGTCGATGCCGGCGGGGTCGAGGCGACCAAAGCGGCCTTCCTCGCCGCGGTCAATCGGGGCGAGACCAACAGGGCGGACCATCTTTTTCTGTGGCTCTGGCAGAATGTTCCGCCGATCGAAGCGTTCGATCTCCTGCTGAGCGTGGCCATCCCGAAGAATGCGCTGGACGATCATTACTTCATCTTTCCCGCCTTCACCTGGCGTGCCCTGGAAACCTTCGGGCGGGAGTACCTCCCGGTCCTGATGCGGCCGGCGGTGCGCTATGTGACCCGCTTTCCCACCGTCCGGGCTGTCCCCGAGATCGATGCGCTGCTCGAGAAGCATGAGCTTCTCACGCGGGTCACACGCCAGCAGAGCGGTGAGGATGAAACGGCGGTGATCGGCCGGGTCGGGGAAGCCATCGGGCGGTGCGACGACTATACCGATATTCCGGTGCTGCTGGCCGAGGCCCTGGCGGACGGACTGTCCCTGGAAGGCGCCGGCGAAGCCCTGTCAATCGGGGCCGCCGGTCTTTTCCTGCGCTCCCTCACCGGGAACCCGATGGATGTCCACCTGCATACGAGCGCCAATCTGCGGCGCTACCTGATCCGGCTCGACGGCCTGAGCCTGCGCAACAAACTCTTGATTCTGTTGTTCTGGCATACGGGTCCGGAGGTGAAGTCAACCCAGTATCGGATGGAACCGGCGCCGCAGCCGGATCCGGCCGCGGTGGCGGCGTTGCCTTATCAGACGCAGGACGCGTTATTGGAGGCCATCACGGAAAGCATCTATCAGCAGCCGCCAACCGATTGGTCCACGGTCACCAACCTTGGGAAAATGCGGGCGGTGCCCGAAGTCAAAGGGACGGTGAACCTCGCCCAACAATATGTACAGGATGGCTATGATCCGCAGGCCTTGATGCGGCGTCTCGGCGAAATCGTGTGCCACGATAGCTTCACCGAAATGCATGCCTTCAAGCATCACCAGGCGATTGTGGAGGAATTTCATGCCACCCGCGAACCCTGGCGCTGGATGCATCTGGTCTCCGGCGCCCAGGCCGCGGCGATTTCCTTTGGCAAGAACATGGAAATCTATGAGGAGGCGCTCGAATTACTCCATACGTAGCCCTCGGTACGCAAAGAGGAAGGCTGCGGGCCTCTTTCTTTGCTCATCTCGAGTGCCATGCACCCGGGACAGCCCCAGGAGACTCCCGTAGGCGCTAACTTACGGGGATGAAGCACGCGGTTTATCCATGTGTCATGGCCGAGCTTGGCCCGGCTACCCACAACTTGGCTTGTATTGGCACCGGAAGACGTGGGTGGCCAGCCCCCGCCATGACACAAAAGCAAAGCTCCGTGCTCGTTCCTTCAAGTTAGTGCTATGGGAAGACATCCTCGCGTCACGTAACGCCAATGGCATGACAAATCCGGTTGATACGACGCCTGCCCCGCTGCGGGGCGGGCACAGGCCGCCCTACGATCGCCTCGGCGTCAGCCGATCGGTATCGGCGCCGAGCGCGGGCGCGTGCTTGTCCTGCCCCGCGTCTCGGAAGATCGGCAGGACCGGCACCGGCAGTGCGGGCAGTGTCGTCCCGCTGCCGGAGACCGTGCCACGGAACAGCCCACGCGCGGCGACATGCGGGTCTTCCATCGCCTCCCGCACACTGGCGACCACGGAGCAGCAGCAATCCTGTCCCTCGAACACCGCCCGCCAATGCGCACCGGGCTTCCCGCGTAGGATCGCAGCGATCCCCGCGGTCGTGGCCGCCGGGTCCTTCGTATCATCGCGCAGCGCCGGATCGAGATCGATCAGCCGGCAGAAATTCTCCCAGAATCTCTGCTCGATCGCCGCCACCGCCACCAGCCGGTCGTCCGCCGCGGGGAACAGGTGGTAACGCGGCGTGGCGCCGGTCACGAGATCGGTGCCGTTGCCCGCCCACTCCCCGGTGCCGAGCGCCTTGCCGATCGCCCAGTACAGGAAAGGGAAGATGTTGTCCGTCATCGCCACGTCCAGGTAAGCGCCGCGTCCGGTGCTTTGCCGCGCGATGACGGCCAGCAGGATGTTCATGAACGCGGGATACGCGCCCGCGGCGATATCCGCGACCAGCGCCGGCGGGATCACCGGCTTCGCCGGATCGCCGCTGGACACCGACAGCAGGCCGGTGTCGCCGATATAGTTCAGGTCGTGCCCTGCCACGTCGCGCTTCGGTCCGGTCTGGCCATAGCCGGTGATCGCGCAATAAATCACCCGCGGATTGATCGCTCTGATCGCCTCGTAGCCCAGGCCGAGCCGGTCCATCACACCGGGGCGGAACTGCTCTATGACGATGTCGGCCTTCGCCAGCAACGGCATCAACCGCTGCTTCTGCGCCGGGTCCTTCAGGTCGAGTGCGACACTGGACTTGCCGCGGTTGAGAAGCGCGAAATTCGTGCTGTCCGCCCCCCAGCGCGGGACATAGGTGCGCATCTCGTCGCCAACCGGGGGACGTTCGATTTTCACCACATCGGCGCCCGCCTCGGCCAGCATCAGCGCGGCGAGCGGCCCGGGCAGCAGGGTGGTGAAGTCAAGGACGAGAAGACCGGCGAGAGGCGGGGTCATTGAAAACCGGCTCCGGCTAAGGGTTGCGGTATCCGGCACGTGGCGTGCGCGGAGCTCTGGATTTATGTCGCAGGCTGGCGCAGTATGCCAGCTAAATGAACGTTCGTTCGATTCCCGCCTCCCAGACGGGCGCACGGGATGTGACAGAAACGAAAGAACCGGGATCACCGGACCGCGAGGGAGAAAATGCGACCATGAAGATCGACCCCATTCTGCCCGAGGCTCGGCTGCAAGCCATGAAAGCGTCGGACATCTGGCCCGACAGGCTGCTGACCGACGATTTCGACCATTGGGTCGCCACGAAGCCGGACCACACCGCTATCATTGACCATAACAGCATGACCGGCGCCCGCACCGTGCTCACCTATGCGGAGCTGGGGCGGCGGGTCGATCGGATCGCGTCCGGGCTGGCCCGGCTGGGCGTCCGGCGGAACGACGTGGTCTCGATGCAACTGCCGAACTGGTGGCAGTTCATCGCATTGCATTTAGCGGCGCTGCGGCTGGGCGCGGTCACCAACCCGGTGATGCCGATTTTCCGCGAACGCGAAATGACCTTCATGCTGCGCCTGGCGGAATCCAAGGTGCTGGTGATCCCCCGCGAATTTCGCGGCTTCGATTACAAGTCCATGGCCGACGCGATCCGCCCGTCCCTGCCCGACCTCAAGCATGTGCTGGTGATCGGCGGCGAGGGCGAAAGCGCGTTCGAATGCCTGATCGACGGTGCGCCCGAACCGGACGAGGCGACGCGGACCTTGTTCGCCGCCAGCCGGCCGTCGCCAAACGATGTGGTGGAGCTTCTTTATACGTCTGGGACCACGGGCGAACCCAAGGGGGTGATGCACACGTCGAACACGCTGTACGCCAACGTCCTGCCCTACGCCGATCGTTTCAAGCTGAGTGGAAACGATACGGTCCTGATGGCCTCGCCGCTGGCGCACCAGACGGGATTTCTGTACGGCATCATGATGCCCGTTGCCCTGGGCGGCACCGTGGTGCTCCAGGACATCTGGAACGCGAGCAAAGCGGTCGATCTGATCGCCGCCGAACACGTAACGTTCACCATGGCGGCGACCCCGTTCCTGTCCGACATGACCGACGAGGCAGCGAAGCGACCCGCCGACTTGAAAACCCTGCGCACCTTCCTGTCCGCGGGTGCGCCGATCCCGCGTGCCCTAGTGCGGCGCGCGGCGGAACACCTGGGCGCCAACATCATCTCCGCCTGGGGCATGACCGAAAACGGCGCCGTCACCACGACGCGGATCGGCGACCCGCCGGACAAGACGTTCGAGACCGACGGATGTCCCCTGCGCGGGATGGAAACCCGCGTGGTGGACGAGAACGGCGCCGTGATGCCGGCCGATGCCGAGGGACGCTTGCAGACCAGGGGCGCCAGCAACTTCGTCGGCTACCTCAAGCATCCGGAAATGTTCGCCACCGATGCCGATGGCTGGTTCGATACCGGCGACCTCGCGCGGATCGACCGTGACGGGTATGTGCGCATCACCGGACGCACCAAGGACGTGATCATCCGCGGCGGCGAGAATGTCCCGGTGGTGGAGGTCGAAGGGCTGATCTACCAGCATCCCGGCATCCAGGAAGTCGCCGTGGTCGCGATGCCCGACGAAAGACTGGGCGAACGGGCCTGCGCCTTCGCCGTGTTGCGGCCCGGCAACAACCTGACCTTTCCCGAACTGGTGGACTTCCTGAGCGAACGCCGTCTGGCGCGGAACTACCTGCCGGAGCGGCTGGAGGTGATCGAGGCCATGCCAAAGACTCCCAGCGGCAAGATCCAGAAGGTCGTACTGCGCGGCATCGCCAAGACTCTCACACCCGAAAAGCGGCAGGGCTGAACAGGTGCCATTCTTTTCGTCATGCCTGATAGGCCATCGGATAAACGGCCAGCCGGAGAATGGTTTGGGCGGGTCAAATCCTTTTTATCGTAATGGCCGGGGGGGGGGGCGGCCCTGCCCCCCCCCCCCGCGGCGGGGGGGGGGGGGCCCGCCGCCCCCCCCACCCAGCGGCCCCCCGCCACATACAAAAACAAAAACAAAAACCACACCCAAAACACACACAAAAAAAACAAACAAATATACA
>JARLIN010000377.1 GCA_031291715.1 Rhodopila sp.
GAGCAATGGGCGGGGGAGCTAGACGCCTGTGTCAACGCCGGAGCAAAAATGCATCGGCGCGCCGGAGAGAAAATGCATCACGGACCAACGGCCTGAGCGTGTCTGGCTGACGGCTTGTGCCGGTAGTCCATGGGGGGACCCGCGCGTCGCGGGGTGCCCATTCAAAGGCTGACGCCGCGACGCGTGGGGGGCCTGTGGACCCACCGGTGCAAGCTGCCAGGCTGGCGACGCGTGGGCCGTTTATCAGGTCGGGTTGTCGGAACGGGTGTCGCGTTGGCGGCGCTTGCTCTGTTTGAGCCGGTAGCTGTCGCCATTCATTTCCAGGATATGGACGTGGTGAGTGAGTCGATCGAGCAGCGCGCCGGTCAGTCGCTCGGAGGCAAACACGCTGGTCCATTCGTCAAACGGCAGATTGCTGGTGACGATGGTTGAGCCTCGTTCGTAACGTTGGCTGAAGACCTCGAACAACAGTTCGGCTCCGGTCTGGGACAGAGGCACATAACCCAGTTCATCAATGATCAGCAGCTTGTAGCTGGCGAGTTGGCGTTGCAGACGGAGCAGGCGCTTTTCGTCCCTGGCCTCGATCAGTTCATGGACGACGCTGGCGGCGGTCGTGAAACCCACCGATAATCCTTTCTGGCAAGCTGCCAGCCCGAGGCCGAGCGCCACATGGCTCTTCCCGGTGCCGCTGTTGCCGACCGCGATCACGTTTTCCCGGCGGATGACGTATTCGCAACGGGCCAGTTCCAGGACCAGGGTCTTGTTCAACGAGGGGATCGCGGTGAAGTCGAAACTGTCGAGGCTCTTCACCGCCGGGAACCGCGCCTCCTTGATCCGGCGCTCGACCATGCGCCGTTCCCGCTCGATCAGCTCGAGCTCACTGAGGCGCAACAGATAGCGCGGATGATCGGCCCCCTCCGCGGCGCATTGCTGGGCCAGCTTGTCATATTCGCGCAGAAAGGTCGGCAGCTTGAGCGCTTTCAGATGATGGGCGAGCAGCACCTGCGGTGTGTCGGTCATGGCGTCGCCCCCGACAACAGATCGAGGTAGGTGCTGGCGGACGTCGTCGCTACGGTGGCCCGCGGCAGATAGGGGTAGACCGTCAGGTCGAGCCGCGGCGGCCGTCGTTCGATCCGGCACAGCAGCAGATGTTTCACCGCGTCAAAGCCGATCACGCCCCGAGCGATCGCGTCCTTGACCACAGCGGCGACGTCCTCGAGGTCGAACACCTCCAGCAGCCGCAGCACCTGAACGAATTCCCGCTTACCGCGCTTGTCCATACGCACCTCGAGCAGGCGGCGCAGCGTCGCGAACTCGTCGGGCAGGTCCCACCCCGCAAGCGGGGCGGCCTGGTCGAGGGCGCCGATCTTGCGCTCGAGCAAGGCCAGATAATGCAGCGGATCGAACACGAAATCTTCCCGGTCATACGAACGGGGATGCCGGGCAATGATCTCCGCACCGCAGCAGATCACCACCTCATGGATGTAGCCGCGGACGAGAACCTCGCGATGGCCATAGGCCGTCGGCACCGAGTAGTCGGTGCCGCAATACCGCACCAGAGAAAGGGAGTTCACCCGGCTCGGCTGCTTGTCGCACGCGTCGTAGGGCGCCAACGGCAACGAATGGAAGGCCGCGAGATCGCGCACCAATCGCTCGCCGATTGTCTCGTTATGGCCGCGCAAGCGGTCACCTTGCCGACGACGGCAAGCCGCCAGAAGGAGGATATTCAACGCGGCGAAGCTGGCCGCGTTCGGCAATGGCACCAGGAAGTTCCGCCGGGCATAGCCGACTAATCCTTCCACCTTACCCTTGTCGTTGCCCTTGCCAGGTCGCCCGAACCGGTCGGCAAAGAGATAGTGCGACTGCAATTCGCTGAATACCCGCGTCCGCTGCCGGGTCCCATCCCCCAGGATCCGCGCCACCGCCAGCGTCGTGTTGTCATACAAGATCGACTGCGGAACCTTGCCGAAGAAAGCGAACGCCGCGTTGTGACCTTCGCAGAACGCTTCCGTCGTCTCCGCCGGATAAGCCTGCACGAAACACGCGTCGCTGTGCGGCAAGTCCATGGCAAAGAAATGGATCTTCCGTTCCACCCCACCGATCACCGCCAGCGCCTCGCCGAAATCCGCCTGGGCGTGCCCGGGGTCATGGCGCAGCGGCACAAACATTTCGCGCATCCGCTGACGCCGTCCCAGCACATAGTCCTTGACGATGGTGATCCCACCAGAAAAGCCGTGCTCGTCGCGCAGACGCTCGAAGATCCGTTTCGACGTATGACGCTGCTTCGCCGGGCGGAGTTTGTCCTCCTCCAGGATCGCCTCGATGATACCGACAAACCGGTCCAGCTTCGGTCGCTTCGCCGGTTTGCTGCGGCGGTAGCCTGGCGGAATCGAGAACCGCATCATCTTGGCAACCGTCCGAGGATCAATCCCAAAACGACGCCCAGCCTCCCGGTGGCTCAGACCCTCCCGCTGAACGGCAAAGCGTACGCGCCCATACAGTTCCACGCTCTTCATCCCCCAACCCTCGGCCAGAAAGGCAAAGGGCTATCTGCCGATGCAATTTTACTCCGGCGCAACCAGACAAACCGGCCGCTTCAGTGAGGGATTATTCCTCCGGCGCTTACACCTCACTCGAACGCCCGCCAGCCGGTGCGGGCTGAGCTTGGTGTAGCGGACCGTGTTGCGGATATCCCGGTGCCCCAAGAAGTCCTGAATGAGCCGGGTATCCAGCCCCTCATCTGCCAGCATGTGTCCAGCCGAATGTCTGAGCATATGGGGATGAACATGAAA
>JARLIN010000378.1 GCA_031291715.1 Rhodopila sp.
ACAAGGGCGAGAAATACAAGGCCGAGCTGATCCAGGACCTGCCGAAGAGCGAAACGATCAGCCTCTATTCACAGGGCGACTGGGTCGATCTCTGCCGCGGCCCGCATATGCGCTCGACCGGCGACGTCGGCACCGCCTTCAAGCTGATGAAGGTCGCCGGCGCCTATTGGCGGGGCGATCACCGCAACGCCATGCTGAGCCGTATCTACGGCACCGCCTGGCGCGACCAGAAGGAGCTTGACGCCTACCTCCACCAGTTGGAGGAGGCCGAACGCCGCGACCACCGCAAGATCGGCAAGGAGATGGACCTGTTCCATATCCAGGAGGAGGCGGTCGGCTCGATCTTCTGGCACCCCAAGGGCTGGAAGCTCTACCGCACGGTCGAGGCCTACATGCGCCGCCGCCTGGATGCGGCCGGTTACCAGGAAGTGAAGACGCCGCAACTGGTTGACCGCTCGCTGTGGGAAAAGTCCGGGCACTGGGACAACTACCGCCAGAACATGTTCATCGCCCAGGTGCAGGAAGAGGACAAATTCCTTGCCCTGAAACCGATGAACTGTCCGTGCCACATCCAAATCTTCCGGCAAGGCATGCGGTCCTACCGCGAACTCCCGCTCCGCATGGCGGAGTTCGGCTCCTGCCACCGCTATGAACCGTCCGGCGCGCTGCACGGCATCATGCGGGTACGGGCGTTCACCCAGGACGATGCGCATATCTTCTGCACCCCGGACCAGATCGCGGCGGAAACCGCCCGCTTCGTCGCGTTGCTGTCGCAGGTCTATCGGGACTTCGGTTTTCCGGATTTCCGCATCAAGTTCGCCGACCGCCCGGAGGCCCGCACCGGCAGCGACGAGGCGTGGGACCAGGCGGAAGGCGCGCTGCGCGAAGCCTGCGCCATCGCCGGCGTCGCGTTCGAGCTGAACCCCGGCGAGGGCGCCTTCTACGGCCCAAAGCTGGAATTCGTGCTGCGCGACGCGATCGGCCGCGACTGGCAATGCGGCACGCTGCAGGTCGATCCCAACATGCCGGAACGCCTGGACGCCGAATATGTCGGTGAGGACGGCGCCCGCCACCGCCCGATCATGCTGCACCGCGCGATCCTGGGCAGCTTCGAGCGCTTCCTGGGTATCCTGATCGAGCAGTATGCCGGCCGCTTCCCGCTGTGGCTTGCGCCGGTGCAGGCGGTGGTGGCGACGATCGTGTCCGATGCCGACGACTACGCCCGCGAAGTTGCCGGCGCTTTCGCCCGCGCCGGCCTGGCCGTCGAGACCGACCTGACCAATCAGAAGATCAACGCCAAGGTCCGCGAACACAGTCTCGCGCATGTCCCGGTCCTCGCCGTCGTTGGCCGGAAGGAGGCGGAAACCCGCACCGTGGCGCTCCGCCGGCTGGGAAGCCAGGCCCAGGAAATCCTTCCGCTGGAGGAAGCCGTTGCCAGGCTTGCATCCGAAGCAACGCCGCCCGATCTTCTACCCACGGGCTGAAACGGCGACGTGGCTTGATTTCGCACGCCCCTTTGGCCCACACTACCAAATGGTCACCGGCACGCGCGTCCTTGCGCCGCCGTTGATTTTTGTAACAGAGACAGGAGAGAACGATAGCCAGAGGACCCATGGCCGCCCCGCCAACCCGCGACGGCCCCCGCGTGAACGAAGAAATCCGAATCCCGCAGGTACGCCTGATCGATCAGGATGGTGAGATGCAGGGCGTCCTGACCGTGCGTGAGGCGATGCAACGCGCCTTCGCGGTCGGTCTCGACCTGGTGGAGATCAGCCCGAACGCCGATCCGCCGGTCTGCAAGATCCTGGACTTCGGCAAGTTCAAATATGAACAGCAAAAAAAGCGGAACGAAGCCAAGAAGAAGCAAAAAGTCATCGAAATCAAGGAGATCAAAGTCCGCCCGAACATCGATGAGAACGACTATCAGGTGAAGATGCGCGCCATGAAGTCGTTCATTGATGAAGGCGACAAGGTCAAGGTGACCCTGCGCTTCCGTGGCCGCGAGATGGCCCACCAGGACATCGGTGTACGCGTGCTGGAGCGTATCCGGGCGGAGATGGACTCGACCTCCAAGGTCGAGCAGATGCCCCGGATGGAAAACCGCCAGATGGTGATGGTCCTGTCGCCTCGATAAGAGGCGGCAGCGTCACCCCCACTCGACCCCAACCGTCATCCCCGCCCCCGGACGTGGTCCAGGGACGGGAATGGCAGGTTTCAAAGAGCCCCGAAACCATGCCAATCCTCCCGCCCCATGCGTTGAAAGCCGTCACCCATCTGATCGCCCGCCGCATGGGCAGCGAGGAGGACGAAGCGGCCCAGGTCGCGGACCACCTTGTCCGCGCCAACCTGGCCGGGCACGACAGCCACGGCGTCGGCATGCTGCCGACCTACGTCCGCCTGCTGCATGAGGGCCTGCTGGTTCCCAACCAGACCGCCGAAACCGTTCTGGATGCCGGCGCCCTGCTGGTGATCGACGCCCGCCGCGGCTACGGTCAGCGCATGGCCGCCGACGCCGTCCGGCGGGCGGTGGCCCGGGCGAAGGACATGGGCGCCTGCGTGCTGGCGTTCCGCAATTCCTCACATATCGGCCGCATCGGCACTTACGCCGAACTGGCCGCGTCCGAGGGCTGCGCTTTTACTGCCTTCGTCAACGTCGCCGATCACCATGACGTGCAGGCGACATGGGGCGCGGCGGAGCCTCGGCTTGGCACCAACCCGTTCTGCGCCGCCGTGCCAGGGCCGGATGGTCCGGCGGTGATGCTCGACATGGCCACCACCACGATCGCTGCCGGCAAGGCCCGGGTCGCCTACAACAAGGGCGTTTCCGTCCCCGACGGCTGCCTGATCGATGCCGACGGCAACCCGACCAACGATCCCACCGGCTTCATCCGTGACCATACCGGCGCGCTGCGGGCGTTCGGCACACATAAAGGGTCGGGCCTGGCGGTGATGTGCGAGATCATGGCCGCCGCCGTCGCGGGCGGTCAGGGGGCGTTCCATGAGGCGAAGGGCGGCGTGCTGAACTCCATGCTCGCCACGGTAATCGATCTGTCGAAGCTTGGTGATCCCGGCGTGATCGCGGCCGACATCCAGGCGGTGAAAGCGCACGTGAAGTCCGCCCGCCCCGGCCCCGGCTTCGACGAAGTCCTGACGCCAGGCGAGCCGGAGAAGCACTACACCGCCAAGCGCAGCGCGGAAGGCATCGAGGTGGACGACACCACCTGGCGTGACATCCGCGCCGCCGCCGAAACCCTGGGGATCACACCGGCCGAGTTCGATCGGGTCGCGGGCGCCAACTGAGCGGTTCGCCGCAATTGAGGGTTGCTGATCTCAAGACCGGTCGGAGTGGCTTACCAATGGCCACAGTCTGTTCCAGAACTTGAGTCGGGTCAGGCGCGCCACGCCAGAAACAGCCGTTCAAGCCGCCCGATGACCCACGACACAGCCAGCCCGAGGACCGACAATACCACGATCCCCGCCAGCAGGTTGTCCGTGTCGTAGAGATTCCCCGCCGACAGCACGAACGCCCCGATCCCCCGCTCGGCCCCGATCATCTCCGCCGCCACCAGCAGTACGATGGCGATGGAACTCGTCACCCGGAACCCGCTCAGGATGGCCGGCAGCGCCGCCGGCAGCACGATCTTCCGCACGATCGCCGCGTGCGACAGCCCGAAGCTTTGCCCCATCCGGATCAACCCCCGGGGCACGTTGTCCACCCCGCCGGCCGTCGCGATCACCGTCGGGAAGAACACCCCGAACGCCAGCGTCGCCAGCTTCGATCCCTCGCCGATCCCGAACCAGATGATGAACAGCGGCACCAGCGCGATCTTGGGGATTGGGAACAGCGCCGACACCAGCGCCATGCCCGGCGAGCGCAGCACCGACCACAGCCCCACCGCCAGGCCCATGCCGATGCCAAACAGGGTCCCGACCGTCCAACCCACGGCCAGCCGGATCAGCGACGCGGACAGATGCTTCCACAACTCCCCGCTGACCGTTAGCGCCCACAGCGCCCGAGCGATTGAGACCGGTGCCGGCAGGAATAGCGTCGGAATCACGCCGGCCGACGCCCCGGCCTGCCAAAGCGCCACCACGCCGATGAGCGTCGCCGCCGCGGCCCAGGCACGATCCCGCGGCGCGAACCCGCCACCCCGGAACGGGACGGGGCCATCAAGACGCGACATCGATCCGCTCCCGCTCCGCCACCGCCGCATCGTCGCGGATCATCCGCCACAGGCACTGTTCCAGCGCCACAAGGTCCGGATCGGCGGCACCGCGCCCCGCCAATGGGCGGTCCACGCGCAACACCTCCCGCACCTGACCAGGACGCCGCGACAGCACCACGATCTGGTGACCGAGCCTCACCGCCTCGGCCAGATTATGGGTGACGTAGACCGTCGTCGTCCCCGCCTGGGTGATCAGCGCGGCGAATTCTTCCAGCAGCAGGTCCCGTGTCTGTGCATCCAGCGCGGAAAGCGGCTCATCCAGCAGCAGGCACGCCGGCCGCACGGCCAATGCCCGCGCGATCCCGACCCGCTGCCGCATCCCGCCTGACAATTGCCTGGGCCAGGCCCGCGCGAATTCGGTCAACCCTGTCAGCGCCAACACCTCGGCGACCCGCGCCGAACAGTCCGCCCGGCTTAGCCGGTCCTCCAGCACGAGCGCGACGTTCCCCGCGACGGTCCGCCAGGGCAGCAGGGAAAAGTCCTGGAACACATAGGTCAGCGGATTGAGGCAGTCCGGCGGGATTTCACCGACACAGCGCACCGTTCCCTCGGTCGGCGCCAGCATCCCGCCCATGATCCCGAGCAGCGTGGATTTGCCGCAGCCGGAGGGGCCGACCAGAACCATGACCTCGCCCGGTTCGGCGACCAGCGAGATGCCGCTCAGCGCCTGCATGCCGCCGTAGTGATGACCGACGCCATCGACTGTCAGGCGAAGGCCGGTGTTCATCGCGTCGGTAGGAACCGCGTATCGAGCATCGCCGCCGGGTCGCCCTCGCCCTTCACCAGGCCCTGCGCCTTGAACCAGCGCACCTGGTCCAGTACGTCCGCCACGTCCAGCGCCCCGCCGGCGTCGTAGTAGCCGACACCCTCCAGTATCTTGCGACGGCCATCCGGGTCGCCGGTGAAGACGTATTTTGTCAGCAACGGGATCGCGGCGTCGGTCTTTTCATCCACGATCGGGTGGCCGGCGGCATCCAAGCGCAGGAACGCCTCCCGGTAATCCGCCACGCCACGCTGATAGGCGGCGGCGAAATGCTTCAGCACGTCTGGTTTGCCGGCGATCATCGCCGGCGTCGTGAACACCGCGGTGATCTGATACGGCACCAGATCGCCAGCCCAGGCCAGGATATGCGCCTGCCCCGAAGCCGCCAGCGGCTTCGCCATGGAGGCGATCGCGATCGTCGCGTCCACCTGCCCCGACGTCACCGCCGCCACCATGTTGGCGATCTGCTGCACCGGCCGCAGCGTTACCGACTTGACGTCGAAGCCTTGGGCCTCCGCGATCCGCCCCACCATGTAATGAAACGAGGAACCATATTGCGTGATCGCGAAACTATGGCCGGCCAGCTTATCGACGCTGGTCAGGCCGCCGTCGAACGCCTTGTTCGACGCCAGGATCGCGGACCCCTCATATCCCTTCTGCTCGTGCAGCGCGCCGCCGATGACCTTCAGCGTGCCCTTCTCCGCCAGGTTGAAGAACCCGCCAGTCAACGCGGTCACACCCACATCGATGTCGCCGGAGACCGCCGCCGCGGCAATCGGTTGCGCCGCCTCGAAGAAGCGGAATGTCAGGTCGATGCCTTCGTCCCTGAAATACCCGCGCTCCATGGCGATATAGAACGGCACCGGTGACAGCGTATGCAACAGCCCAAGCCGCACCGGCTCCGCAGCCTGCGCGGCGGACGCCCAAAGCAGCCCGGCCAGCAGGACGTTTCCCAGTATTCTTGCCAACATGGAGCGGACCTGTCACACGCCCCGAAACCGGATGCAAGATACCCAGCCCTTCCTCGTTTACCGAGACCGCATCGGCGCCAGGTCCGAGATCGGGTTCCTTCGCCGTCAGTATATTGGCTTCACCCGCCTGCACCCCGTCTGGACCGGCCGCACGCTGCTGCCCGACGCCTCCCAGATCGGCGACCATTTATGCCGCCTGGGCGGCGATGGTCCGCTCGGCCCCCTCCACCGCCTGCTGTTCCGACATTTCGGCTACGTCCCGCCTTTGGGGGTCAAGGGACTTGCCCCCGTCCTGCACGCCCAGTTCGCCCGCGGCGGCGCGCTGGCCCTGCCCCTGGCACGCGGACTTGGTCTGAAGATGGTCGTCACCCTGCACGGCGGCGACGTCAGCAAGCAGAAGAACTGGCGCGGCACGGTTCTGGCCCAACGCTGGCCATCGCTGGTGCGGGAGGCCGCACGATTCGTCTGCGTCTCAGCCGCCGTCGCCGAGATCGCCGCCAGTCACGGTGTGCCGTCGGAGAAATTGGCTGTGCTGCCGATTGGCGTGGAGGTGCCCGCCCAGGCGCCGGTCGGACGACCGGCCGCTCACCTGTTCGTCGGCCGTTTCGTGGAAAAGAAGGGAATCATCGTGCTGGCGGATGCCATGAGGCGCCTGCGCGCCCAGGGCGATCAAACCCCGCTGGTCTGCGTCGGGGACGGCCCGCTGTGGCCCTTGCTGGAATCCCTGGCCCGAGAGGTTCCCGGCATCACTCTCACCGGCTGGCTATCCCCCGAGCTCGTTCGCGCCCGCATGGCGGATGCCGTCTCTTTGCTGGTTCCCAGCGTGGTGGCCAGTGATGGCGACGCCGAGGGGTTGCCCAGCGTCATCCCCGAGGCAATGGCACAGGCCTGCCCCGTCATCGGATCGGATCAAGGGGGAATCGCCGAGGCGATACGGCACGACCACACGGGCCTGTTGGTCCCGCCCGGAGACGCTGGGGCGCTGGCCGCCGCCATGCGCCGGATCGCCGGCGAAGGCGGGCTGCGGGACAGCCTGGGCGCGGCCGGG
>JARLIN010000379.1 GCA_031291715.1 Rhodopila sp.
CCTTTGAGGAATTCGACATTGGTCGCCCCAGCCTTTTGCTGGTTGGCCCGCGCCAGGGCCAGCATCTCGTCTGTCATGTCGAGGCCATAGGCCTTGCCCGCCGGCCCGACCCGGCGCGCGGACAACAGAACGTCGATCCCACCGCCCGAACCCAGGTCCAGCACCGTCTCCCCCGGCCGCAGTTCGGCCAGGGCGGTCGGATTGCCGCAGCCCAGCGAGGCCAGGACCGCCGCTTCCGGCAGGTCCCCGGTCTCGTCCGCGCCATAGAGGTTGGATGTAATCGGGCTGGCGCAGTCCAGCGCGGTCGGTCCGCAGCAGGACCCCCCGGCCCGCAGCGCGGCCTGGCCGTATTACTCGCGCACCGCGTCTTTGATGGTCATGTCCGTCATGGTGAGCTCCAGCAACAAGTGACAGCTTCCGGCCTGATCGCCTTGTTGCGCGTGCAACATTCGGCGAACAGAAAAGCGAGGATGTCCTGCAGGGCCTGGGTGTTGGCGGTGGTGCGCAGGAAGGTGCCTTCGCGCCGCACGGTCACCAGGCCTTCATGTTTCAATTTGTCGAGGTGATGCGACAGGGTCGACGGCGGAATGCCAAGTTCCGCGCCGATCTCGACGACGACCAGGCCTTCCGGATGGGCCGCCAGCAAGAGCCGGACGATCCGCAGCCGCGGTTCGGTGCCTAGCGCGGCGAGCATGTCGGCGAAACGGGCAACCTGGTCGTCGGGGGCTTCGGGCATCATGGTCCTCTGGTTAGTTCTATAAATGCAGAAATACCGAATGTCAATGACCGATCGGCCTGGACCGGTACCGGCAGGCGAGCGGGCGCCGTTCTGGTGCCAGGGCAATCGGGTGAAGAGGCCGGTGGCAAACGGCGGAACTATTGGGTCCATGCCGGTCGTGGATTCGCCTGGAGGATGATGATGACGGCCCGTTCGGCCGAGGACACGCGCCACGGCTATCATGCGCACCAGGTCGCGGCTTGCCCTGCCTGTGCCCCATCTCCAGCGGTCTGGTCTCTGAACGGGCCAATACGTTGGCGACGATTCACTGTCATTGTTGGGAGGGAAGGTTTTGCGCGGATAAAGGTCGGGTGCCAAGGCGATCGCATGTCGGTTCGACGTTGTCCTGCGTTCAGGGCGCGGCCTGGCCCCGGGTCCATGGCACCAGCGAGCCCGTTCATTCTTCCGTCATTCCCAACACGAAGAAAGCCGGAGGACCGCTGAGGGCCGCGGACCTCTTACCCTTGAGCCAGCGAAAAACGTGGTCCGGACTTGACGTTCTCGTGAGTCATCGGCTGGTGTGCCCGGCGTTTGACCAGCGTGGCGGCGTGCTTGCCGCCGTCAAGGCCGCTGCGCGCCGCGCGAGCGCGGTGGCCTGAAGGCCAGCCTTGACCGCGTCCGCACACGACGCCCGACGCGGTTCAGGCCGGGACGAAGAAACGGCGCCCAGCCGAACCAAGAAACACCGATATCCTCTGGTCACACCGAAGCGTTTGCCGGCGAGGCCCGGTAATCGGGATCGAACAGCACCTGTCGTTTCAGCAGCGTGCACAACACGAACAGCAGCCGGTCGGCCACGGTGCGCAGCGCCCGGGCATGGCGGTGGCCGCGTTTGCGCAGCGCATCGTAACGGGCGCGGCTCTGCGGATCCACGCTGATCGCCACCCGCGCCATGTTATACAGGGCATTGGCCAGCCGCTTGTTGCAGGCCACCCGGCGCAGCACGGTACAGCTCTTGCCGCTGCGTCGCGTGACCGGTGCGGTCCCTCCCACCAGGCGCAATATCTGATAGTCTCGCGTCCGCACCGCGTCGTGCGCCTCGGCGAGCAGCGTGGCGCCGCCGATCCGCCCAATCCCTGGCACGGAGCGCAGGATCGTCACGTCGCGCTGCTCGCTCGTCTGCCCCGGCACGCTCTCCCCGGGTTCGATGACCGGCGGTCCGGCGAGGGCCGCGGTCAGCCGGTCGATCTCGCGCCCCAGGATCTTGATCTGGCCGTTGAGCAGGCGGATGTGGGGCAGCAGATCGCGGATATGGCTGCTGGCGGCTTGCGTCACGCCGGGCGCGACCACCAGGGCCGGCTCGCGCAGGATGGCGCGCACCTGATCGGCGGTGAAGCGGCGGATGCGGTGGGTCTTCAGCACACGCTCGATCGTTGCCTTATGCAGCCTGGCGCCCTGGGCCGGGGTGGGTGCGAGTCGCCACAGTTCCAGCACCCAACTGTCACACAGATCGTCGAACAGCTTCAGCATCTGTGGATAATAGCGCCAGAGCTGCTCGCGCATCCGGCTGCTCAGGCGCATGCGATCGGCGACCAGACTGTGGTGGCGCCTGGTGGCCTCGCGCAGTTGCACGATCAGTGGGTGTTCGGTGTCGAGGCGGCGGAAGGCATCGCGATCGGTGCGCAGCGAGCGGGCGAGGACGTCGGCGTCGCGGGTGTCGTCCTTGGCGCCGGCGACGGTGAAGCGGTCACGGAAGCGGTCGAGTTGCTTGGGGTTGATCGCATAGACCTGGAAGCCGCGGTCCAGCAGGGCATCGACCGCTGGGCCATGGGTGGTCTCGATGGCGATCGCGATGCGCGTGGGTGAGGCTTGCGCGGTATGCTCCAGCCAGGTGCACAGCGCGGCATAACCGGCTGCGTCGTGGCTGACGTCGCGGTGATGATACGGCTTGCCGGAGGCATCCGTCAGTGACACGCGATGCGACTGGCTCGCCCAGTCGAGGCCGGCAAACCAAAGCGGGTCTTCCTCCTGGGTGGACATCTGTCTGCTCCATTCTGGTGGTGGCGGACCACACGACTGTAATCACTCCTGTATTGGCGCTCGCGGGCGCGTCCTCTCATTGGACCTGCGTCGTGGCAGTCTTCCGGGGCGCTGTCCGCGGCTGGGCGCTCAAGGCGCGGAGGGTTGCTGGCAGCTCCCGGGAGCCTGGTCCGTGCCGCTCACGGTGCGCTCCATGGCGACAGGAGGAAAGATACAGGAGGAAGGGGCTTTACGAGGCGACGAAGCGTGTCTCGCCGTCTTTGAGGGGTTCCGCGGGAACGTTTATTCACCGCCCCACGGACCGGCCGCTCATGCGCAGAGAGGTCAGCAACTGCGCCTCGTGCGCCGGGGGCAGCCTCGGAACGGCCGTGA
>JARLIN010000380.1 GCA_031291715.1 Rhodopila sp.
AGACCGCGCTGATGGACGCGCTGTGCAAGCATTTCCGGGATCGTTATGACATCGCGGCCATCACCAACGATATCTATACCAAGGAAGACGCCGAATTCCTGACGCGCGCAGGATCGTTGCCGCCCGAGCGCATCATGGGCATCGAAACCGGAGGTTGCCCGCATACGGCGATCCGGGAGGACGCCTCGATCAACCTCGCCGGTGTGGCCGATCTGCGGCGGCGTTTTCCGGAGCTCGACCTGATCCTGATCGAATCGGGTGGCGACAACCTCGCGGCGACATTCAGTCCGGAACTGGCAGATTTGACGATCTACGTGATCGACGTTTCGGCCGGCGACAAAATTCCCCGCAAGGGCGGCCCAGGCATCATGCGTAGCGATCTGCTGGTCATCAACAAGATCGACCTTGCCCCATACGTCGGCGCCAGCCTGGAAGTCATGGACCGGGACGCGAAGAAGATGCGCGGTGACCGGCCCTTCGTGTTCGCCAACGTCCGTGCCGGCAAAGGCGTCGCGGATATCGCCGCGTTCATCGAGCAGCAAGGCGGCCTCCGCTCGCCCTAGAGCATTTGCAGGCTGACTGTACAGCCTGCAAATGCTCTGTCTCTTTGCTTGATCGCATGATTCACAACGCTTTGAACGTTCCGCTCCAGCATGGTCATGCTCTAGCCAAACGCCGGCGCTTGTCGGACACTGGGCTAGCCAATGGGAGGAAAAACAATCATGGCAGACGACAGACGCGCTCAAGGCCGGGCGATGCGGCGGAAGCTGATGGGCGACGCTTATGCGGATAAGCTGGATAACGGCCTCTACAAGCATCCGATCATGGAGAAATTCGCCGCTTACACCCAGGAAGCGGTGTTCGGCGCGCTGTGGACGCGGCCCGGGTTGGATCTGAAGACCCGTGCGCTGATCTGCGTGATTTCCGACGCGGCCCAAGGACGCGATCCGGAACTGAAATTGCATCTGCGGTTCGCGCGCAATCAGGGCTGGACCGAAGAGGAACTCTCCGAAGCCCTGCTGCATCTCGCCGGCTATATCGGCGCGCCGCTGGTGCGGGAAGCGTTGCTGACCGCGATCGAGACATTCAAGGAAATGGCCGCCGAATAGGCGCACGTCGAGGGATCGCCGCGCGGCGGTCCCTCGACCATGGGACGATCCAGACATGCGTGATTTCAAAGGCAAGACCGCCATCGTGACGGGGGCCGCGTCCGGCATTGGGCTGGGCATCGCCAAGGCGCTGGCCAATGCTGGTGCGAATATCGTGCTCGCCGATCTGCGGCCGGAACCGTTGGAGATCGCCCGGCAGGCGATCGAAACGATCGGCGTGCGCGCGGTGGGGGTCACGATCGATGTGTCGGACCCGGATTCCGTTGCCGCCGCGGGGAAAGCGGCATTGGACGCTTTCGGCGCGCTCCATATCGCGGTCAACAACGCGGGCGTCGCCATGCACGGCACACCGGTCGAAAAAGTCACACTGGAAGAATGGGAGTGGGTGATCGGCGTCAACGTGAAGGGCGTGATCAACGGCATCCGTACCTTCGTGCCGATGATCCGCAGCCACGGTCAGGGCGGTCACGTCGTCAACACCGGTTCGGTGTCCAGCCTGTTCGTACGGGAAGGGCGCAACCAGGGCGCCTACGCCATGACGAAATACGCCGTGCTGGCGCTGTCGGAGGCGCTGGAGCAGGAACTGGCCGGGTCCGGCATCGGCGTGTCCATCCTTTGCCCCGGTGGCGTAAACACCTCGATCTTCGACTCCGCGGCGACCCGTCCCGACCGTTTCGGGGGCAGCTATCGGCGGCCGGAGCAGGAGGCGATGAAGTCAGGCTTCCTGACCACGGCGCTGGACCCGGTCATTGTCGGGCGCCGCGTCCTGCGGGCGATCCAGGACAATGAGTTCTACGTCCTGACGCATACCGGGGAGCGGGATGCGATCACCTCGCGCTTTGATCGGATTCGCGCTGCTTTTGATCGCGCCGATGAGGTCATGCCGACCATCGACCGTTCATAGGTCGAGCCGTTCCTGGGCCGCCGCGGAACGCCCGCGTCCGGTTCCGCCTTCGGCGACGGCATCGACTTCGCCGTCGCCGAAGTGCAGGCGCAGCTTCCCGCCGGGTTTGACCGATGCGGCGCTGGTCACCGGCTGTCCGGCGGGGGTCGTCACCAGCACATAGCCACGTTGCAAGATCGCCAGCGGCGATGCGGCGTCCAGTCTTGGACCGAGACCGGACAGATGGGCGCGTGCTTCCCGCAGTGAGGATCGCAGCGGCGCCTCTGTCACGCGTCCCATCACCCGGTCCGCTTTGCCGCGCAGTATGGTCAGCGCGCGATGCACCGCGCCGGCGAGCCGCTGTGACGCCATGTCCAGACCGGATCGGCGGGCCGCCACCATTCCCGGGGCAGATAGGCGCAGTCGTAAGCCCCGATCGCGGATGGTTTCCCATGCCGTTGCGGTGAGGTTGCGCGGATCGGGCAGGCGCCGCTCGATCGATGTCAGCACGACGCGCCGGCGCGCGACCAGCGATGGCAACGCGAGAAGGGCTCGCTCGGCCCGGTCATCCAGGCGCTGGCGGGCCGAACCCAGCAGGGTGGGCAGGTCGGGGATGCCGCGTTCGACCCGGGACAGGCGAAGCCGGCTTTCCTGCGCCAGGCGGTTCAGTGCACCGATCAGCCGCGAGCCCTTCTGCGCCAGATCGGCGATCAGGTCGGACCGGGCGGGGATCGCCATCTCGGCGGCGGCGGTCGGAGTCGGCGCGCGCCGGTCGGAAACGAAGTCGATCAGCGTGGTGTCGGTCTCGTGTCCGACGGCGGAGATCAGTGGAATGCGGCAGGCGGCGGCGGCGCGGACAACGATTTCCTCGTTGAACGCCATCAGGTCCTCCAGGCTGCCGCCCCCGCGTGCGACAATCAGGACATCGGGACGGGGCGGATCGCCGCCGGCCGGCATCGCGTCAAAGCCGGCGATGGCCGCGGCGATGCGCTCGGCGGCCCCTTCGCCCTGGACCGGCACGGGCCAGACCAGGATGGTGCGGGGAAAGCGCCGGGCGATGGTGATCTTGATGTCCTGAATGACCGCGCCGCGCTCACTGGTGACGACTCCGATCACCTTCGGCAGGCCGGGCAGGGAGCGCTTGCGGTCGGCGTCGAAAATGCCCTCGGCGGCCAGGCGCTGCCGGATCATCTCGATTCGCGCCAGCAGGGCGCCGACGCCGGCATATTCCATCCGCTCGATAATAAGCTGGTAGGATGAACGCTCGCCGTAGGCCGAGATGCGGCCGGTGGCGATCACCTCGGTGCCGTTTTCCGGAACCATGCCGAGGCGGGAGACCGAATTTTTCCAGACAATTCCGGAGATTTTCGAGTTCTCGTCCTTCAGCGACAGATAGATGTGGCCGGAAGGGTAGCGCTTCACCTCGGTCAGCTCGCCGCGCACGCGGACGCGGCCGAAGGTGGTTTCCAGCGTGCGTTTCACCGCCCCCGAAATTTCGGAGACGGTGTATTCCGGCAAATTGGAAACCGGGGAGGGTCGTGGATCGTCCATGGCTCCAGCGTATGCTAGGGCGTGGCCACATGGAACTGGACGCCGTTTACAGGAGTGATCGATGAGAGTGCTGGTCGTCGGATCGGGTGGACGGGAGCACGCATTATGCTGGTCACTGTCCGCCAGCCCGCTTCTGACCAAGCTGTATTGCGCACCGGGCAACCCCGGCATCGCGGCAGTGGCGGAATGCGTAAATATCGGCGCGCTCGATATTCCGACTCTGGTGGGATTCGCCCAGGACAATGCGATCGACCTCGTCGTTCCCGGTCCGGAAGCCCCGCTTGTCGCCGGGATCACCGATGCCATGGAGGCCGCGGGTATTCCCTGTTGCGGTCCCACCCGCGCGGCGGCGCAGCTTGAGGGCAGCAAGACCTTCACCAAGGAAGTCGCGGATGCGGCCAGCATCCCGACCGCGCTGTGGGAGCGGTTCGAGGATGCCGAAGCGGCGCGGGAATTCGTGCGGCGGCGTGGTGCACCGATCGTGGTGAAGGCCGATGGCCTCGCGGCTGGAAAGGGCGTGGTGGTCGCGGCGACCGAAGACGAAGCCCTGGCCGCTATCGACGCGATGATGGACCAGAAGGCTTTCGGCGAATCCGGGGCGGCCGTCGTCATCGAGGAATGTCTGGTGGGGGAGGAAGTCTCGCTGTTCGCCCTGTGCGACGGTGAGGATGCCCTGCTGCTGGGATCCGCGCAGGATCACAAGCGGGTCGGGGATGGCGACACCGGGCCAAACACCGGCGGCATGGGCGCCTATACGCCGGTGCCCAGTTTTCCACCCAAGCTGGAGGAAGCTTGTCTGGAACTCATCATCCGGCCGGCGCTGAAGGAAATGGTGCGCAAGGGGATGCCATTTCGCGGTATCCTGTTCGCCGGTCTGATGTTGACCGAGGAGGGGGCGAAGCTGATCGAGTTCAATGTGCGGTTTGGTGATCCGGAATGTCAGGTTCTGTTGTCCCGGATGAAGTCCGACCTGCTGCCGGCGCTGCTGGCTGCCTGTGACGGGGAATTGGGGGATTTCGACCTCCGCTGGAACGACTCGGCCTCCGTGGCGGTAGTCATGGCCGCGCGGGGCTACCCGGAAGCGCCTGAGCGAGGGTCGGTGATCAAAGGACTGGAGCTGGCGGCCGCCAAGCCGGGGGTTTCGGTGTTTCATGCCGGCACTGAAGCCGGTCCAGACGGGACGATCCTGGCGGCGGGCGGCCGTGTGCTGACCGTTTGCGGCACCGCGCCGGACATCCGGCAGGCGCGGGACCTCGCCTATGCGGGGGTGGATGCGATCACGTGGCCCGAGGGCTTCTGCCGTCGCGACATCGGTGCGCGCGCGCTGTGACCGGCACCGAGGAAAAACGCGGCGACCGGATCGCCAAATTTCTGTCTCGCGCCGGGATCGCCAGCCGGCGGGATGCCGAGCGGATGTTGGCCGAAGGAGCTATCACCCTGAATGGGAAGGCCGTGACTCATCCCGCGACCTTTATCGCCCCCGGCGACATCGTGCAGGTGAACGGCAAGGTCGTGGACCAACCCGATCGGACCCGCGTGTGGCGCTACCATAAACCGGAAGGATTGGTGACCACGCACAAGGACCCCGAGGGGCGGCCGACGGTATTCGAAAAGCTGAAGCACCAGTTGCCGCGGGTCGTCAGCGTCGGGCGGCTCGATCTGACCAGCGAGGGGCTGCTGCTGCTGACCAACGATGGCGGTCTGGCGCGACAGTTGGAACTGCCGACGACCGGCTGGCTGCGCCGGTACCGGGTGCGGGTCTTTGGCGTGCCGAATGAGGCGGCGTTGAAGGCGCTCGCCCGCGGCGTGACGGTGGAGGGGGTGCGTTACGGGCCGATCGAGGCGGAGGTCGATGCGAAGA
The DNA here is from genome assembly GCA_031291715.1 of Rhodopila sp. GTDB lineage: Bacteria > Pseudomonadota > Alphaproteobacteria > Acetobacterales > Acetobacteraceae > Rhodopila. The sequence continues at coordinate 5,405 of JARLIN010000380.1, forward strand.
AGGGCGATAACACGTGGCTGACCGTCAGCCTGCGTGAGGGGCGGAACCGCGAAATCCGCCGGGTCATGGCGCATCTGGGGCTTTCGGTTTCCCGCCTTATCCGCGTCGCCTACGGGCCATTCCAGCTTGGCACGTTGGAGCGGGGCGGGATCGAGGAGATACCGGCACGGGTTCTCCGCGAACAGCTTCCCGCGGGCGCGGGGGCGCCACCGCCCTTGCCGCGACACCGATAGGATGCGGATCGTCGCGGGCGCCTGGCGCGGCCGCTCGCTGGTCGCGCCGCCAGGGCAGGGGACTCGGCCCACGGCCGATCGGGTGCGTCAGGCTCTGTTTGACATGCTGATGCATGCGCCCTGGGGCGGCCGCGCGGTGATCGAGGGCGCGGTGGTGCTGGACGTCTTCGCCGGGACGGGGGCGCTGGGGTTGGAGGCGCTGTCGCGGGGGGCGGCTTCGGCGTGCTTCATCGAATCGGACGGGGCCGCGTTGCGCGCGTTGCGGGCCAATGTGGCGGCGTGCAGGGTGGAGGATCGGACACAGATCCTGGCGGTCGATGCTTTAGCGATTGGTCCCGATGTCATGGCCGGGACAGGGTCGGCCATGACGGAGAGGGCGATCGGCGCATCGGCCTCGCTGGTCTTCCTCGATCCCCCCTACAACCAGAACCTTATTCCCCGCGCCCTAGCCCGGCTGCGGGAGGCCGGCCGCATCCGCCCCGGTGCGCTGATCGTGGCCGAAACCGGCCGCGACGAAACCTGGACGCCCGACCAGCCCGTGCTGGCCGAACGCCAGCACGGTGCCGCCCGAATCCTGGTCTTCCGCGCGACCTGATCAGTAGCTGCGCGGCAGGCCGAGAACGTGTTCGGCGATATAGGACAGGATCAGGTTGGTGCTGATCGGTGCCACCTGATACAGCCGGGTCTCCCGGAACTTCCGCTCCACATCGTATTCCTCGGCGAAACCGAACCCGCCATGGGTCTGGATGCACGCTTCGCCGGCGGCCCATGACGCCTCGGCCGCGAGCATCTTCGCCATGTTGGCTTCCTCGCCAGGCGTCTCTCCGGCTTCGAATTTCTCGCAGCCCGCGTGCACCATCAGCTCGGCGGCGCGCATCTGCGCATAGGCGCGGGCGAGCGGGAACTGGATGCCCTGGTTCTGGCCGATCGGCCGGCCGAACACTTTTCGGTCGCGCGCATAATCGGCGGCCTTCTTCAGGAACCACTTGGCGTCGCCGATACACTCCGCGGCGATCAGCAGCCGTTCGGCGTTCATGCCGTCAAGGATGTAGCGGAAGCCACGGCCCTCGACGCCAACGAGGTTCTCGGCCGGGATGACCATGTTGTCGAAGAAGACCTCGGTCGAGTTGTGGTTCATCATCGTGCGAATCGGGCGGATCGTCAGGCCTTTGCCAAGCGCCTCCCGCATATCGACGATGAAGGTCGAAAGACCCTCGGTCCGCTTGGCCGTCTGGTCGCGCGGCGTCGTCCGCGCCAGCAGCAACATCAGGTCGGAGTGTTCCGCGCGGCTGGTCCAGACTTTCTGGCCGTTCACGACGTAATGGTCGCCTTCCTTCCGCGCGAAGGTCCGCAAAGAGGTCGTATCCGTCCCGCTGGTCGGCTCTGTCACGCCGAACGCCTGCAGCCGGAGCTCGCCGGTCGCGATCTTCGGCAGATACGTCTTCTTCTGCTTATCGGTCCCGTGGCGCAGGATCGTGCCCATGATGTACATCTGGGCGTGGCACGCCGCGCCGTTGCAGCCCTCTTCCTGAACCGTCTCCAGGATCGCCGCGGCGGCCGAAAGCGGCAGGCCGGCGCCGCCGTATTCTTCCGGGATCAGGGCGCCAAGATAGCCGGCCTCGGTCAGCGCCCGCACGAATTCGGTCGGATAGCCGCGTTCCTGGTCGAGCTTCCGCCAGTATTCACCGGGGAACCGGGCGCAGAGTTTCCGGACTTCTTCCCGAATCTCCGCATGGGGATCGGCGCGTAATGTCTCTTTCATGGCGGTCTCCGCGTACAGGCACGTGTGAGTAGGTTGATCGCCCGCACGCTGGCAACTGGCAAGGGGGGATGTCGCATGACTGCCCACGATCGGATGGGCGCTTGCCGGATCGCGGGAACGTGCTGTTATCGCCGCCTGGAATGCCCCATTTTGAAGGATAGCCTCCATGCCGGCAGCAGAGCCTCTGGCGACCTCGCCCTTCGCGCAGTTCGAAGCCTGGATGGCCGAGGCCGAAAAATCCGAACCGCGCGATCCGAACGCGATGAGCGTCGCGACAACGACGCGGGATGGACGCCCGTCGCTGCGGACCCTCTTGCTGAAGGGGGTGGACGAGCGCGGCTTCGTTTTCTACACGAACAAGGAAAGCCGGAAGGGCGATGAGCTCGCGGCAAACCCCAATGTGGCGCTGTTGTTCTATTGGAAGTCGCTGGGACGGCAGATCCGCATCGAGGGGACCATCGAGCACGTCACGGATGCGGAGGCTGATGCCTACTACGCATCCAGGCCGCGGATTTCCCGCCTGGGTGCGTGGGCGTCGCAACAGTCCCGGCCGCTGGCCAACCGGACAACCCTGGAAGAGCGGTTGGCGGAGATGGAGCGGCGATATCCGGACGACGACATCCCTCGGCCCGGCTATTGGTCCGGATACCGGGTCCTGCCCGCAAGGTTCGAGTTTTGGCAGGAAATGCCGTATCGTCTGCATGACCGGACGGTTTACCGCCGGTCACAGGACGGTGCCTGGGAGCAAACCAAGCTTTTCCCCTAGCCTTGATGTTTGCGATGCCGAACGCACTTGCGCCGCAAACGCAAACCTGCATTGCTCTAGGCGCAAGACCCGATTGAAGGAGCTGACCATGGCAATACGCAAGCTTCTGCTGCCCCTGACGGGGACCGCTGCAGGCGAGGCCGCCTTGACGACCGCCTTGACGATTGCTCGCCGATGGAATGCCCATGTGACGGCTTTGCATGTCCGTGTGGACAGCCGGGACGTCGCGCCTCTCGCCGGTGAAGGTCTTTCCGGCGCGATGATCGAGGAAATGATGGCGGCGACCGAAAAAGAGAGCAACGACAGGGCCCATGCGGTCCGGTCGATGTTCGAGCGCTTCGTGGCGCGCCACGACGTTGTCGTCCAGGAGGCTCATCCTGGTTCGGACCGTGCGACGGCCAGTTTCGCGGCAGTGACCGGGCGGGAAGAGGACATCGTGGCGCAGCAAGCGCGGTTGGCTGACCTGACCGTCGTGCCGCACCCTGATTCCGGGGAAGATGTATCGTCCTCGGACGCGTTGCACGCGGTTCTGTTCGACTCCGGACGGCCGGTGCTGATTTCCCCGCAGGTCACGCCGCCGACGATTGGCACCCGCGTGTGCATCGCGTGGAACGGCACGGCCGAGTCAGCATCGTCCGTGCTGGCCGCGTTGCCATGGCTGGAGCGTGCCGCGGGGGTGGCCATTCTGTCGGCTGAAGGCTACCAGAGGCGTGGCCCCGGCGCACCGGACCTCGCGTCCTACCTCGCGCTGCACGGCGTGCATGCCGAGATTATCACCTTCCGCTCCGTCGGCGGGTCGGTCGGGGCTGGGCTGTTGGCCGCGGCCGCCGATTATGGCTGCGATCTGTTGTCGATGGGGGCTTATTCTCATTCCCGGCTGCGGCAGCTGATCCTGGGTGGTGTAACGCGGCATGTCCTGGAGCATGCCACGCTGCCGGTGATGATGAACCGCTAGCTCATCATGATCGCGCTGGGCGGAACGTCCCAAGCGCGCGATTTATACGGTCAAACAAAGAGTTGGACCATCTTCGGGCGGCACGGTAAGCCTGAAGATGGTCTGGCGTCCCGCTCCCGAAGTCCGTCGCGTCTTGCGGTGAACGCGGCGGATCAGAACAGCTTGTCCTGTGAGCTGAGTTTGACGATGACCTCGCTCGGGTCCGCCAGGTTGAGCATCGCACGGGCGCGCTCATCGAGCGTGTCGGGGTCCAGATGGCGGGCGCGCAGGCCGGAAACGCGCGTTTCCCAACCCTCCCGCTCGCTCTTGGCGGCGTCCTGGTCCGCGATGACCTGACGCAGGAGTTCCTGCCGCTGGGCATAGGCGACCAGGCCCCGATCGCCCTGTGTCGCGTTCCAGCCGAAGTAGCCGGTGATCGCCAGGAAGATCGCCGGTGCGATCATGATTCGGCCCCGTCGCTTCAGTTCACGGGCGAGTGACATCGCATACTCCAGAATTCGTATGGCAATTCTAGCGCGGCGCCGGGGGTTCGTGAACGAAAAAGCCTCTAAGTTGCCGAAATTTCGTCATTTCTCATGAGTAGAAGCTGAATTGCGGCGCCCGGTCGGTCGTCGAAAGGAGGCTTTCATGCGAATTCGTGGTCTGGCTTTGACAGCGCTGTGTGCCTCAATCGCGCTTGGGGCGGTGGCGCCGGAATTCGCCGATGACGACTGGCACCGGCATGAACGGCATGAGCGGGAGAGGTGGCGGGAGCACGAATGGCGTGAACACGAGTGGCGGGAGCATCACTATTCCCCTCCCGTCGTGGTCGTGCCTTCCTATGGCTACTATGCCCCACCGCCGGTGTACTATCCCAATCCTGGCTATTATCGCTGACGGTCAGGCGCCCGATGGGGCGATCTGCATGATGCGAATAATGCCGCGTTGACAGGAGGGAGCACGCTGCGCATCGTCCGGCCG
>JARLIN010000381.1 GCA_031291715.1 Rhodopila sp.
CCTCCTTGGCTGGTTCGTTCATCCCGCGGCCGCCGTGGCGATCTTCATCTTCATGGTTGCATACTACGCCGCCACCAGCAAAGGCATCGGTAATTGGAAAGGAGCCCACAATGCCTGCAATAAAGAGGGGCCGAAGGTCGTCGGAACGGCCATCTAGAGGGTGTTATGTACTTTTAGGCGGCTCCAAGCTAATGGAGAGGGATGAGTTCTGTCCCTGCCCGTAAGCCGTATCCGTCTGATGTCACTGACGAAGAATGGTCGTTGGTGGTGCCCTATCTGACCTTGATGAAGGAAGAAGCGCCGCAGCGGGAGTATCCGCTGCGTGAGCTGTTCAATGCCCTGCGGTACGTGATCCGCTATGGCATCGCGTGGCGCGCCATGCCGAATGATTTTCCGCCTTGGCATGCGGTCCACCAGCAGGCGCATCGGTGGCTGGCGGCGGGATGTTTCGAGGCGCTGGCTCAAGATTTGCGCGCGGTGCTGCGCCTGGCGGCCGGACGTAAGGCAGAGCCGACGGCGGCGATCATTGATCGCCGCACGCTGCGTTCGACCCCTGAAAGTGGCCCGCGCGCCGGATATGACGGCGCCAAGCGCAAGCGTGGATCGAAGGTTCATATGGCGGTCGACACACTCGGCCATCTGCTGGCTTTGCATGTGACTGCCGCCGATGTCGGCGATCGTGAGGCTGTCGCCCGTCTGGCTGCCGATATTCAGGACGCCACCGGCGACACGGTTGCGCTTGCCTATGTCGATCAGGGCTATACCGGCGAGAGGGCGGCAGAGGACGCCGCCGCCGAGGGGATCACGCTCGAGGTCGTCAAGCTGCCCGAGGCCAAGCGCGGCTTCGTGCTTCTGCCCAGACGATGGGTCGTGGAAAGGTCTTTTGCTTGGGCTACGCGTTGCCGCAGGCTCGTCAAAGATTACGAGCGATACGCCACCACCCTTGCCGGTTTCCACGTCGTCGCTTTCGTCGGATATATGCTCAAGCAAGCACTTACCCTCATGCAAAGTGCATAACACCCTCTAGCAGGCTGCGGAAAAACCCTTTCCCAAATCGGCTCCGATTTGATTCTCTACGCCTGATTGGATTGTGGAGAGTGATTCGGCGATGCGCGGGCAGGATCGGCAGACTGGGCAGCTCTTCAGCTATGTGAGCCCGGAGAGTTTGGTGCCTGTGGATCACCCGCTGCGGGCTATCAGGATGCTCGTGGATGCTGCGCTGGATCGGCTTTCTGAGGATTTCGCCCGCCTCTATGCGGCCAACGGTCGCCCGTCGATCCCGCCGGAGAGGCTGTTGCGGGCCTTACTCCTGCAGGCACTGTTCTCGGTCCGCTCGGAACGGCAACTGATGCAGCAGATCAGCTACAACATGCTGTTCCGGTGGTTCATCGGCCTGTCCATGGACGCGCCGGTCTGGGACGTGACGGTGTTCACCAAGAACCGCGACCGCCTGTTGGCGGGCGATATCGCACGGGGCTTTCTGGCCGCTGTGGTGACGGATCATCGGGTGGCACCGCTGCTGTCATCGGAGCATTTCTCGGTCGATGGCACCCTGATCGAGGCCTGGGCCAGCATGAAAAGCTTCTGCCCCAAGGATGGCAGTGGCGCGCCGCCCGATCCCGGCCGCAACGGGGAGCGTGATTTCCACGGCGAGAAGCGCAGCAACGAGACCCATGCCTCGACGACCGACCCCGATGCCAGGCTGTTCCGCAAATCCTCCGGGCAACCCGCGCAGCTCTGCCACATGGGTCATCTGCTGATGGAGAACCGCAACGGTCTGGTCGTGGACGCCCGCCTGAGCCGGGCGACCGGCACGGCTGAGCGCGAGACCGCCGCAGCCATGATGGGCGACCTGCCCGCCCGTGGCCGTATCACCCTCGGCGCGGACAAGCTCTACGACACGCGGGCCTTCGTCGCCGAGATGCGCAGCCTCGGGGTGACGCCGCACGTCGCCCAACACACCAACAAGCGCCGCTCGGCGATCGACGGCCGCACCACGCGCCATCCCGGCTATGGGGTCAGTCAGCGCATCCGCAAGCGGATCGAGGAAGGCTTCGGCTGGATCAAGACGGTCGGCGGGATGCGCAAAACACGCCACCGAGGGACTGACCGTGTCGGCTGGCAGTTCATCCTTTCCGCTGCCGCTTACAACCTTGTGCGGATTCCCCGCCTGCTTTCTCCGACATGAGGCTGCAAAACCCACTCTCCCGATCAAATTGCGGCCAAGCTGAACCGACGGAAAACCTCAATCGAGCCGTCCACGGCACTCATCAAGTGCCACGAGCCTCGGCCCCAACACCAAGACTTCCGATATTTCCGCAGCCTGCTAGAGACGGGCTTTGGAAGGCGCAGCTCGCGGAGCAAGATTGCACCATGATTGACTGGGATGACGTCCGCTACTTTCTTGCCGCCGCGCGTGGAGGCTCCGTGCGGGCGGCGGCCAAGCACCTTGGGGTGAACCACGCCACAGTATTGCGACGCGTCGCCCAGCTTGAGCATCGCCTCGGGGCGCAGATGTTCGAAAAGCTGCCTTCAGGCTACCGCCTGACCACTGCTGGTGAGGAGGTCCTCGAGTTTGCGGAGCAGATGGAAGCGTCATCGCATCAGCTGGAAACGCGGATCTTCGGGCGCGATCAGAGCGTGCGTGGGCTTCTACGGGTCACGTTGCCGCCGTTCCTTGCGACCCACCTGCTGATGCCTGATCTCGCCGATTTCGCGCGTGCGCATCCGGACATCGAGATGGAGATCGTATCGACCGGCGAGGTGGCGAATCTGACCAACCGGGAGGCAGACGTCGCGATCCGCATCGTTACCGATCGCAAGACGCTGCCGCTCAATCTTCATGGCCTGAAGGGACCGGATCTGGTCGCGGGCGTCTATATGTCCCGCGATCGACTGGCCGCCTGGCGTGCCGGCGCGCCGGATGCCATCCGTCCCATCGTCGTCGGCAGTGATGGCGTTCCGGACTGGGCCGACGCGGGCGAGGTTCGTGCGACGGGGGTTCCGTTCAGGATGCCGGATGCCGACGCGCAGATCGCTGCGGCACAGCAAGGGGTTGGCATGACCAGACTGCCGTGTTTCGTCGGCGATGCCGATCCTGTGCTGGCGAGGGTTCCGGGCATCGATCTGAAATCAGACTCAACGTTGTGGCTGCTCACGCAGGGAGAGACACGCAAGACCAAGCGTGTGCGGATGTTCACCGAGTTCACGTCGCGCAGACTCGCCGCCTACGCTCCGCTCCTTGCGGGTTTGTCGATATCGAATGAATGATGCCCGGAAAGTCGGCCTCTGCGGCGATTGCGTGCGCCGCCTTGGTGCCGCACGGTGGCACGCGACAGGGGTTTGACGCGAGTCGCCTTGCCCGATGGAGTAAGTATGGCATTGGTCGCAGCAATTGTTTTGGGCGGGATCGCAGGGGCAGTTGTCGAAACCGGTAAGCGCAATCTGATTAAAAGCTGGAGCAAGCGGGATCAGCTTCCCCCAGTGATCAAATTACTCGTCGTCGCGATTCTGATCGGAACCCCGGTGGTCAATGCCGGAACATTCAGCAACTATGTCAGCACTGCGTTGGCGACGGTCGGGGCGTTCACCGTCGCGCGCTGGAGCGTGGCCTCCGTCATCGTGTTGTGGCATTGGCGCCGCTGATGACCGGAACCGCGCTCATCCGATCTGGCGCGCGGCGGCCTCGGCGGTGTCTTCAGGGCGGGTGTTGAAGGCGATGGCGGCATCGGGCGCGCCGCTGTGCACCGCATTGACCACCTGTTCGAACAGAGCGAGCCCTTTGGGCGGCAGGCGCAGGCCGCCGCCGATCACCACGCAGTCATAGCGCTGACTTGCCAACTGGTGCTGGACCTCGGCAATGCCGGTGTCGTCCGGCGCGATCATGCAGGGATCGACCTGCCAGCCGCGTGCCTCGATCGTCTGGACGGCGATAGCGATGCCGGCGTTGATTTTGGCCGCATCGAACCCGGGCGGCAGCGCGGGATCGGAGAAGTCGACGGTTTCCGGCTTCTGGCCGATGAACAGGATGCGTGTCATGGGAAGGATCCTTTCCGTGGGAATGGTTCAGGCCTGGTCCCAGCTTGCGGCCGCGGCTGCGGCGAAGTCGTGATAGGAACGCGGGGCATGGCCCAACAGGTGCGTGAGACGGCTGATGTCGTCGGCGCTCGCCACCGCGCCATCGTCCTGATAGCGACGCATCATCAGCTTCATATCATAGGCCAACCAAGCGGGACCAAAGCTTTTGAGCCGTTGCTCGAGTCCGTCCAGATCATCGCCGCCATAGCCGATCGGGCGGTCCAGCACGTCGCTCCACAGCGCGGCCAGATCCGCGCCGGTCAGCGCATCGGGGCCGACCAGCTCATAGGTTTCAATCGGGAGCGGCGCGCCCGCTTGCTCGCGGCGCAGGAGTTCGGCGGCGGCCGCCTCGCCGATGTCGCGAATGTCCACCATCGAGATGCCCTTGGCGCCCACCGGCATGCCATAGACCCCGCCGCCCAGCAGCGCGTCCTTTTGCCGCAAGTCGTTCTGGATGAAATAGGCGGGGCGCAGGATGGTGGCGGGCAGGTCGAGCGCATGGATCATCCGCTCGACCGTCACCTTGCTGGCGAAATGGGGCACGTCAGCATAAGCCTCGCCCGCGAAGACGGAGAGGTAGACGATGCCGGTCACCCCGGCTTCGCGCGCGGCGTTCAGCGTCAGCATCGCCTGGGTCAGTTCATCGGGGGCATTGGGGGCCAGCAAAAACAGTGTGGAGATGCCGACCAGCGCCGACCGCACGCCATCGACATCCGACAGGTCGCCTTTCACCGCGGTGATGCCCGCCGGCAGCCGCGCCGTCTCGGGCGAGCGGGTCAGCGCGTGGATCGCCGTACCCGCGCTTTGGGGATGGCGTTGCAGGGCGCTGAGGACCCGGGTGCCGATGGTGCCGGTGCTGCCGGTGACGAGAATGGTCATGTTGTATGCTCCTGGGTTGATCCGGGGTGGGATGCCGCCAAGATAGATGTATCGTTTTTGGGCAAAAGGCGCCATGATCGGGACTCATCGTCTTGATTATGGAACATGACATGGATCTCCACGCGCTTGCCGACTTCAATCTGGTGGCCACGCATGGCGGCTTCGGGCGAGCGAGCCGCCAGGCCGGACGCTCCAAGGCCACGCTGTCGCGCAAGGTGTCGGAACTGGAAGCGAGCCTCGGCGTCAGGCTGATCGATCGCGGGTCGCGCACATTGCGCCTGACCGACGAGGGGCGTGCGCTGCACCAGCGCACGCAAGGGCCCTTGGCCGAAATCGCCGAGGCGCGCGAGGCCGTGGCGGCCGGGGTCGCCGAGCCGCGCGGCAAGTTGCGGATCAGTGCACCGATCGTGTTGGCGCATGTGCTGCTGCCGAGCGCCGCTGCCGCGTTTGTCGCCGCCTATCCGCAGGTCGAGGTCGAGATCGTCGCCGAAGACCGCAAAACCGATCCGGTCGAGGATGATTACGACATCGTCATCCGTGTCGACCCCGCGCCCGACGAGCGCCTGATCGGACGGCGCATCATTGAGGACGAGCGCTTGCTGGTCGGACCTGTCGGCGTGAAGGCGACGCTCGGGCATGAAGAACAAGCGATGCCGGCAGTTGTACATCCGGTCACTGCGGACGCCGTCTGGGAAATCGAAACCGAGAGGGGTCTGTGCCGGCTGCGCCCACAGGTCAGGTTGCGCCTGTCGTCGTTCCTGATGGTCCGCGATGCCGTTCTGGCCGGGGCAGGCGTCGCGATCGTGCCGCGCATGTTGGTCCAGAAGGATCTGGCCACCGGGCGGCTGGTGCTGTGGGGCGTGCAGACGGGGCCAAAGGTCGAGATCTGGGCATTGCAGAACTCGCGCCGGCTGACGAGTTCCAAAATCCGGGCGTTTCTGGCGGCGCTGGACGGGATGGACATCTCCGGACGTGTCGGGAGCACGGCAATGGGCCGGTAGAGAGCCCCGACCGTCAGTTCTGAGGGCGGCTCTGCCCGACCACTTCGCGCCTGATTGTCGTCCTTCAGTTCTCGGAGTCCTGTGCCCCAACGCGAATGTCCGCTACGCCAATGAATTGTCAGCAGCCATCGCTGACCTGGTGAAGTCGATGAAAGCCCGAAGCGGCGGCGGAAGTTGGCGACGGCCGGAAAAGTAAAGCATCGGCCCGGAAAACGGGGTCGCCCAATCCGCCAGAACGACCTCGAGTGCGCCGCTGCGCAGGTGTGGTGCCAGCCAGTCCTCGAACAGGCAGACGATCCCCAGACCGGCCACGGCTGCATCGACCAAGAGGTCGCAAGCCGATCCGGGCTGGACCAACAGCGGCCCAGGCGGATCAAGGCGCAGCGTCTCACCGTCCTTTTCGAACTCCCAGGTGGCAAGCGCGCCTCCCGCGAAGCGCAAGCGCAGGCAATTGTGATCGAGCAGATCGCGCGGATGCAGTGGCCGCCCGCGTGCCGCCAGATAGGCTGGCGCAGCGGCCGCAAGAATCCGTTGCGAGCGCGGGCCGATCGGTACCGCAATCATGTCTTGCTCTAGCCGCTCCTCGTAGCGGATGCCGGCATCGGCGCCCGACGCCAGAATATCGACAAAGCTGTCCTCGACGGTGACCTCCACCCGGACCTGCGGATGCGCCCCCAGAAACGCGGGGAGGATGCCCGGCAACACAGTTCGCGCGACATTCGCGGGCACGTTCAGCCGCAGTGTGCCCGCCGGCGCGTCGCTCTGCGCATGCACGGCGTCAAGCGCTGCGCCAATCTCGGCGAGCGATGGCCTGACCCGCTCGTACAACCGCGCACCGGCTTCAGTCAGCGATATGCTTCGGGTACTGCGATGAAGCAGCCGCGCCCCCAGTCGCGTCTCCAGCCGCCGCAGCGCTTCGCTGAGCCCGGACGCCGAAACCCCCGAAACGCGCGCTGCCTCGCGAACCCCCCCCGCCCGCGCAACGGCCACGAACGCGGCGAGATCGTCGAGTTCCGGCGGCATTGTGCGATTCTCCGTACGACCTGTCCTGAACAGAACGGCTTATCGATCATTCGACGGAAGTCCATATCCGCTCGGCCACACCGATTGGAGATGAGCGATGACTGATCTTGCCCATGCCGGAACCTTCCAACTCGCCGACCGCCGCGTGAACCGGATGGGTTATGGCGCGATGCAACTGGCGGGGCCGGGCGTATTCGGGCCGCCGAAAGACCGCGACGCAGCGGTCGCCGTGCTGCGCGCCGCCGTGGACGCCGGGGTCAACCACATCGACACCAGTGACTTCTACGGCCCGCATGTCACCAACCAGATTATCCGGGAGGCCTTGCATCCCTACCCCGACGATCTCGTAATCGTCACCAAGGTCGGTGCCGTACGCGGAGCGGATGCATCCTGGCTACCCGCGCAAAGCGAGGGGGAACTGACCCGCGCGGTCCACGACAATCTGCGCAACCTCGGCCTCGAGCGTCTGGAGATCGTCAACCTGCGGCTGATGGGCGACATTCATGCGCCGAGCGAAGGGTCTCTGGAGGCGCAATTTTCCGCTCTGGCCAAACTGCGCGACCAGGGTTTGATCCGGCACCTGGGCCTCAGCAACGTCACCGCCGGGCAAGTCGCTGAGGCGCAGGGGATCGCACCCGTCGTCTGCGTGCAGAACCAGTACAACCTCGTCCATCGCCATGACGATGGGCTGGTCGATGCTCTGGCCGCGCAAGGCATCGCCTTCGTGCCGTTCTTCCCGCTGGGCGGGTTCAGCCCGATCCAGTCGGATGCTCTGGCCGAGATTGCCGCCGGCATCGGGGTAACGCCCATGCAAACGGCGCTCGCCTGGTTGCTGGCGCGTGCACCCAACCTGCTGCTGATTCCGGGGACATCGACGATGGCGCACTTATCAGAAAATCTTGCCGCGGCGTCGCTGAAACTGTCCGATGCAGCCAAGGTGCGGCTTGATTCTATCGCTGCGCGTTGAGCGTTACCTTAAACGGCAAGCCATTCTACGCAAATCCGCCAGTAACGTCTTGGCCAGTTTTTCATCGGCTGATATGAATTTAGGGCGGATTCCCGCGGATTGATCAATAATCGTGACTGTCGGCTGTGGCGGCGTTTCAGCAAAAGGCTGCCATCATCGACCAGCAGGCGGCCAGCGCGCAGGATTGGCATGGCCTTGACGCCCTCGACCACGCGAAACGGCATCATACGGCGAGCGAACTCGGCGGTCAGAATGCCGTCCTATGCCGTTCAATGGGCAACTGTGACGTCGGCCCGGCGATGGGCTCGTCCATATTGGCGATGAACCGGACCCGTCCGCACCGGGCGACGGCAACCATGGATGCTCCAGCGCTTACTGATAGCGCAATGTGTTCTCGAACCCCGCATTGGTCTTGGTCATCTTGATCAGTTTTCTCAGGTTGGCACGGACATATCGTTCAAAGCGCCGGTCGTCGTAAATGCCCGTGATCCGATATTCGTCCTGACCGAGCAATGCCTTGAGCCGATCGGCGAGAGCGGCCTGATCGTCCTTGCCTGCGGCGGCCTGCACCGCCCGGCAGACCCATTCTTCGGCGGCTGCCTTGTCATAATCGTCCTGGGCTTCATACCCCCGCCTGTCCGCAGCTGCCTGATCGAGGCGCGCGGCCTCGATACGGCATTCCAGCCATGTGCGGACCTGTCCGCCATCCCAGGCATTTGACGCAACGCTCATCGTGCTCTCCGACTGTGAAAATCCGCGACTATTTGCCGTCCGCATCGACCATGAACACCATCGGCTTGCCACGCGTCGCCGGCTCCCAACAGATCTTCGCGGATTCCCCAGGCCACTACGGCGTCGCTGATCTGGATCCGGCCCCATTGCAAGCCTTTCATCAGGCGTGTGGGCTGGGGATATTCCAGCAAGGCGTCATGCTGGATACTGCTGGAGCAACGCGGCGGCGTTCCCAATCATATTGGAGGCCGTTAACGGGTCGCGTCCGTCAATGTGGTGTAAAATGCGGTGTGGCCAGCGGGCTGCATTTTCAGGCGGCCTTGGGTGTAATCTGTAGCGGCTGACCCTCCTCGATGGTTGGTGTAGCAAGGGCAGCCATGCCCTCGATCTGCATGTAGCGGTGCTGGAGCTGGTATTCGTCGTTCTGCTCGAGCAGGACGGCGCCGACGAGGCGGATGATGCTGTCCTCGTTGGGGAAGATGCCGACGACGTCAGCGCGGCGCTTCACCTCCTTGTTCAGGCGTTCCAGCGGGTTGGTGGAATGTAACTTGACCCGGTGCTGCTCGGGGAAGGTCATGTAGGCGAGTACATCGTGCTCGGCGTCGTCCATGCAGGTGCCGAGCTTTGGCCAGCGGGCCCGCAACTGATCGGCGACTTGACGCCAGACCTGTGTCGCGGCGGCGTGGTCGGGCTGGAGGAAGACCTGGCGGATAGCGGCGGCAACGACAGTGTTCTGGCCCTTGGGCACATAGGCCAGCGCGTTCCTCATGAAGTGGACGCGGCAGCGTTGCCAGGTGGCACTGAGCACGCGGGTGATCGCCGCCTTGAGGCCCTCGTGGGCATCGGAGATGACCAGCTTCACCCCGGTCAGGCCGCGCCGTGCGAGGTCCTTGAGGAAGTCGGACCAGAACACCTCAGCCTCGGAAGGGCCGATGTGCAGGCCGACGATCTCGCGCTTGCCCTCGGTGTTGACGGCCACGGCGATTATTGCGGCGACACTGACGATCCGGCCGCCCTCACGTACCTTCAGATAGGTGGCATCGAGCCAAAGGTAGGGCCAGTCGCCGGCGAGCGGGCGTTTGAGGAAGGCATGGACGCGCTCGTCGATGTCCTTGCACAGCTTGGAGACCGAAGACTTGGATATGCCGGTCATACCCATGGCCTGCACCAGCTCATCGACCCGTCGCGTGCTGACGCCGGCGATCCACGCCTCCTGGATCACCGCGACCAGTGCCTTCTCGACGGTCTTCCTCGGTTCCAGAAAGCCGGGGAAGTAGGCGCCGGTCCTCAGCTTGGGGATCTTGAGGTTGAGCGTGCCGAGCCGGGTATCGAGGCTGCGGTCGCGGTAGCCATTGCGCCAGGTCGTCCGGTCGCCGGAACGCTCGTGTCGGCCAGCGCCGACCAGGCCGTCGACGTCGGCCTCCATGATAATCTGCAATACGCTTTCGGCAATCGCGCGCAGAAAATCTCCATCTCCGGTCTTCGCCATCAGCTCGGCAAGCGGTAGTCTGTCGTCGGTCATCGGGATCAACTCCTCGGTTGGCGTGTGAAGTGTGGTAACTCCACCTTACCGATGAGCCCGGTGGCCACCGAGATCGAAATCGCATGGGGTGGGGCCTGCCCCACCCCATGCGATCACCTCAATCTACACCGGAAATTACACCACGAGCGCGGACGCTACCCCGTTAACGTCGATAATGCCGGTCAGTCTTTTGGGGATTTAACATATCGACACGCCTGGCATGTTTCGGGCGACAAACTATTTTGATGATCGCATTGCCTCGCCTGATTTACTCCCGACGCTAGGTTCGTTGCCACATCTAAAATGCTCCCGAAGTGGGTCGGGAGCATGCGATGAGGCAAGTAAGTATGGCGACGCGCACGGAGCTGGTGGAGGCGGTTGGTGAGCGCTACCGATCTGCCGATCGCAGGAGCAAGGGACGTGTCCTCGACGAGTTCGTCGCGGTGACTGGATTTCACCGCAAGCATGCGATGCGCCTGCTGCGGAAGAAGCGGTCAGTGAA
>JARLIN010000382.1 GCA_031291715.1 Rhodopila sp.
CGCTGTGGTGGCGCCCGCGCCCGCCGCCGCGGCGCCCGCCAGGCCTACCCAGGTGGCGCAGGCCTAGGCGGAGGTGGCAGCCGTGGCGACGCATCCGGCGCCGACGCCCGCATCCGGACATCAGCCGATGGTGCAGCTTGCGGCGCTGACTTCGGAAGAAGCGGCGCACAACGAGTGGCAACAACTTTCGAAGCGCATGCCGGAGTTGCTGAATGGCCGGCAGCCGGCTTTCTCCCGCACCGAGCGGGATGGGCACATCTTCTGGCGCGTGCGGACCTCGGGCTTCGCCGATATCGCCCAGGCCCGGAGCTTCTGCGAGCGCGTACGCGCGAAAGGCGGCGGCTGCTCGGTCGCCGATTTCTAGCGGCGATGCGGGTGAGCAGGGGCGTGGTAAGGGTGGCCTCCTTCGGTCATGGCTGACGTGTTGCCGGTGACGTTGCCGCGGGGGCCTTCCGCACGTGGCCGGATCGACTCCCCGTGTCATGGTCGGGCTTGCCCCGGCCTCCCACGACCCGCCGGGCCGGATGGGTCTAGGCTGGGGGTGACCGGGTCAAGTGCGGATATGACACGAGCGACAGGTCCGCGGGCATGACGACAGTGAAGCCACGCGCCGCCATCGTCGGTATCGCCGGTCCGGTCCTGTTGCCCGGGGAAGCCGCGCTCTTCCAGGCCGTCCCACCCGCCGGCGTCATCCTGTTTTCCCGCAACATCCAGGACCCCGTGCAACTGGCCGGGTTGATCGCGTCGCTTCGGCGGGTTCTGCCGGTGGAAGCCGACATCATGGTCGATCAGGAAGGCGGTCGCGTCGCGCGCCTGAGGCCGCCGCACTGGCACGCGCACCCGCCCGCCGCGACAATCGGTGCCCTGTTCGAGGCTGATCCGGCGGCGGGGCTGCGGGCTGCCTGGCTGACCGGGGCACTGATCGGGCTGGATTGCCGGGCCGCCGGTTTCACCATCGCGGCGGCGCCGGTGCTGGATATCTCGGTACCTGGCGCCCACGATGTTGTCGGCGACCGCGCCTTCGCCCGGCACCCCGTCGCTGTCGCCCGCCTGGGCCGGGCAGTCGCCAACGGGTTGCTGGCAGCCGGTGTCCTTCCGGTCGGCAAGCATGCCCCGGGGCACGGCCGGGCGCGGGTGGACAGCCATCTTGTGTTGCCGAAGGTGGACGAGAATGATCTGTCGGCCGATATCCGGCCTTTCGCGTTGAACGCCGACCTGCCATGGATGATGACTGCCCATATCGTCTATGAGGCGCTCGACCCCGTCTGCCCGGCGACGCTGTCCGCCGCGGTTATCGGGGACGTCATTCGCGGACGGATCGGCTTTGAAGGAGTTCTGGTGACCGACGACCTGGCGATGAAGGCACTTTCCGGCACCCCAGCGGACCTGGCCGTCCAGGCGCTGGCGGCCGGCTGCGACATCGCCTTGTATTGCAGCGGCGCCTTCGCCCCGACCGAGGCGATGCTGCGGGCGTGCCCCACAATAACACCGGCGACCGAACGACGCCTGCGTGCCGGCCGCGAGGCCGCGGCCAACGGCCGGCTGACGCTGGACCCGGCGGTGTTGGCCGCCGAGCGGGAAGGGCTGCTGTCATGAGACATCCCGCCCGGTGAATAATCTCCTGTTCAACCTGGCTTTGGCGGTCGTCCCCGTCGTCCTGGCGATCACGCTACATGAGGCCGCGCATGGTTATGCCGCCCTGGCGTTGGGCGACACGACGGCGAAGGACGCGGGGCGGCTGTCGCTCAACCCGATCAAGCATATCGACCGCGTCGGCACGATTCTTTTGCCGGGCTTCCTGCTGATCAGCCAGCTTCTGCTGCCGCCGCACAAGGTCTTCTTCATGTTCGGCTGGGCCAAGCCGGTGCCGGTCTCTGCCTGGAAGTTCCGCGACCCGCGGCGCGGCATGGCGATCGTCGCGACCGCCGGTCCGCTGATGAACTTTTTCCTCGCGTGGCTCGCCGCGCTGCTCATGCCGATGGCCGAGTTTCCCACCTTCACCCAGCAGGTGGTGCAGCAGTTCCTGATCTACTTCATGCTGTGCAACATCGTGCTGGGCCTGTTCAACCTGCTGCCGATCCCGCCGCTGGACGGTGGCCGCATCGCGGTCGGGCTGCTGCCGCTGGGACTCGCGAAGGTCTGGGCGAGGCTGGAACGGGCGGGTATCCTGGTGGTCCTGCTGGTGGTGTTCGTCCTGCCGCGGCTGATCGGGTTCAATCCGGTCGAGCAGGCGCTGGATAGAATCCTGCCCTGGGCATTTCGGACCTTGTTCTGGCTGGCCGGCCATGACGTCAATGGGTTGGATGGAAACATCATCTGACATCGCCGGGCCTTTGGCTCCGGAACCGGCCGACAACCTGGTGCTGCGGCTGGAAGGGTTCGAGGGGCCGATGGATCTGCTGCTCGACCTGGCGCGGTCGCAGAAGGTGGACCTGGCGAAGATCTCCATCCTGTCGCTGGTCGATCAATATCTGGCGGTGATCGAAGGCGCCAAGCGCGTCCGGCTGGAATTGGCGGCGGACTGGCTGGTGATGGCCGCCTGGCTGACCTGGCTGAAATCGCGCCTGCTGGTCCCCGCTGCCGCCAACGACGACCTGGAAAGCGGGGAGATGGCGGCCGAAGCCCTGGCCGAACGCCTCCGTGAGATGAACGTCATCCGCACGTTGGCGGCGTGGTTGGCGGCGCGTCCGGTCCTCGGTCAGGACGTGTTCGCGCGCGGGGCGCCGGAAAGTCACATCGACTACGACCGCTCCCGCATCGTGATCGAAGCCGGCCCGTTTGTCCGCGCCTATCTGGACGCGATCCGGCGCGGCACCAGGACCGCACAATACACGCCCCGGACGCTGACCCTGTGGACGGTGCAGGACGCGCTGCGCCGGCTAACCGATCTGGTCGGCAGCCTGCCGGACTGGACCACGCTGGAGGAGTTCCTTCCCGGGCATCTGGACAGCCCGACCGAACGGCGCGCGGCCTTGTCCAGCACGCTGCTGGCGAGTCTGGAGATGGCGCGCGGCGGGACCGTGCGGCTGCATCAGGACGAAGCCTTCGGACCTATCCTGTTGCGCCGGGGCGGTGGTGATATAGACGAGACCCCATGAGCGACGATCCCGAACAGATTCCTGCCGTACCCGAGGCTGAAGCGCCCGCGCGCCCCGCGTTGCGGGAGCCGGATGAGGACTCCCTGCGCCTGGCCGAGGCGCTGGTGTTCGCGAGCGCCGAACCGGTGACGGCGAGGGGCCTGGCGCGGGTGTTGCCGGATGATATCGATGCGGAGGCGGTGCTGACGGCGCTGCGGGCGCGCTATGCCGGCCGCGGGGTGGAACTCGTCGCTGCCGCCAACGGCGTGATGTTCCGCTCGGCCCTGGACCTGGCGCCCCGGCTGCGAAAGGTGATCGAGTCGCCGCGCCGGCTGCCCAGGGTGGCGATGGAGACGCTGGCGATCGTCGCCTACCACCAGCCGATGACAAGGCCGGAGATAGAGCATATCCGCGGCACGGCGCTGTCGCAGCAGACCCTGGACTCGCTGCTGGAGCTGAACCTGATCGCGCCGAAGGGGCGGCGGGAGACACCGGGCCGGCCGACGCTGTGGGGCACGACGCCCGAGTTCCTGGCGCATTTCGGCTTGAAGGATCTGCGGGAACTGCCGCGGCGGGAGGATCTGCTGCTGGAGACGGCGCCGCCCAAGCCCGCGCCCGAAGCGATCCCGGCGGATTTGCAGCCGCCGGCCGAGGGGCAGACGGCGTAGTCAACCGTTTCGATTCCCGGCTTCCGGAACGCGCGGCAGAGCACTGCCAAGGTCATCACGCCGCGGCCAGTCAGCCCGACCGCAGCCACTTCCTCGCATTCAGCCGGCGCAGGGCGGCGTAATAGTTCTGCCCAGGGTCGCCAGCCGGCATCCGTTCATGCCCCGCATCGTATAGGTATTTGATCAGCACAGAAGCGATGGCGTGAATCGTCTGGTGCCTGTCCAGGCCCTGCATCATGAGTTGCCGGGCCTTGAGCTGCACCGGTGTTTCGTCGGCGAGAGCAATCTGGTTTTCGACGGCCACATGCAGCATCGCATGCATGTCCGCATTCGGCAGTTCGACACCTGTGCGGGTGTGATAGTCGAGCACGAGGCGGATTCGCTCGGCCTCGTCCGTCGCCAGCCATTGCTCCGCGTCCGGCGCCTTGAAGGGATCATAGTGGTCGATTCCCATGTCCGGCTCCCCCGTTGTTGCCGCGCACCGAACCGCGCCGGGCGCAGCACCTGCTTTGTCACATAAAAGGTCCGCCGCGAACACGCAGCATCTGGAAGCGACGTGCCGCGCCGCCTGACACGTCCCCGCGACAGGTCGTTCGGCGACGCGCCGTGTCCTCGGATTCTACGTCCCGCGGATTCGGTTCCCTCGCGTCGCTAAACCCGGTACTCAGGGGCCCCGAGAGGGATCCAAGGTGTTGAAGCAACTGCCCCTGCGGCTGCGATCTGCTGCCTATGCCCTGCGCGGCGGCTTCCTTATCCGGCCGCTGGTGATCGCGGTCGTTCTTGGCCTGTGCGGGGCCGTGCTGTCCTCGGTCGAGGAAGCCGTCCCGACCGCGTCCGCCTGGGTGCCCGCCACGCTGTTCCCCTCGCACGAGGACGCGCAGGTCGCACAGGTGATCCTCAGCGTCATCGCCACGTCCATCATGACGGTCGTGTCGATCGTTTTCGCCATCCTGCTGATGACCCTGACGCTGGCCTCGATGCAGTTTTCGCCGCGCATCCTGATCAGCTTCGTGCGTGACCGTGGCACCCAATGGACGCTCGGCATTTTCCTCGGCACGTTCTCCTACTGTCTGGCGGCGCTGCCGGCCGCGCGATCGACGCCGCATCCGTTCGCACCGGTGTTGACCGTCCTTGGCGCCATGCTGCTGGCGCTGGTCAGCGTCGGGTGGCTGCTGTTCTTCATCCATCACATCTCCCACGCCATCAGCGTCAACCACATCGTGGATCGGATCGCGCGCGAAACCGAGGAGGTGATCGACACGCTGATGCCGCACCCTCAGCCGAGCCATTATCGGCCGCCAGCGGCGCTTCCCGCCCCCGAGGAGCCGGAGTTCCCCATCCTTAACGAGGTCTCGGGCTACATCCGCTTCATCGACACGAACCAACTGTTGGCGTTCGCCCGGATGCACCATCTGCGCGTCCGGGTCACCCGGCGGGTCGGCCATTTCGTGCCTGCGGGCGTTCCATTGCTCATGATCTCCCGGCGCAGCCGGGTGGACCGTCATCATGCCGTGGCGTTGACCGGCGCGTTCGACATCGGCCCGATGCGCACCTTGCAGCAGGATGTCGAGTTCGGTGTCATCCAGATTGTCGACATCGCGCTACGGGCGATCTCCCCGGCGGTCAACGATCCCAGCACGGCGATCAGTTGCATCGACCAACTCACCCGCATCCTGATCCGCTGGGTCGATCGCCTGCCACCGGAGTCCTTGTTGTACAGCCCGCCGCATGTTCTGCGCGTCGTGCTGCCATGGATCGACCTGGAGGGGTTGCTGAACACCGCCATCGAGCAGATCCGCGCCTATGCCACGGCCGATGCCGCGGTCAGCCTGCGGCTGTTGCGGCTGCTGCATGATGTTGCCGTCACCGTCGATAGCGAGGTGCTTCGCCGGCATATCGTCGAACGCGGGGCGCGCATCGTCGCAGGCTGTCGCGGGCGGCTGCCAGCCGACGATCTGGCGCGGCTGGAGCAGCGTCAGGCCGCGCTCGAAGGCCTGTGCCGTGGCAGCACGGCAAGCACCGGACGGGGTTCTTGACTTCCGCGACGGTGCTAGATGCAAATCCTATATACGCTGGTGTCTGGCACTATCGTTTCCCTATTTCGCGCGTCGTATCTTGTGGCGTGCCTTGCACTGGACCTTGCATTGGAATCGAACCCATGCCTGACGTCGCGATGCTCATCCTGATCGTCCTGGCGGTGCTGCTGCCCGCCGCTTATGCCGGTTTCTGTCGGCACATCTGACAATGACGCAAGCCGGTTCGGCCCAACTACTCGGCTTGCTGGCTCTACTGCTCGTCACCGTGCGGCCTCTGGGCGGCTACATGCAGCGCGTCTTCGCCGGCGAGGACACCCCGCTCTCGCCGCTGCTGCGCCCGATAGAGGCTGTGCTCTACCGTCTGGCCGGCATAAGACGCGACGAGGAACAGGGATGGCTCGACTATGCCCTGGCGTTTCTGGTGTTCCACTTGCCCGGCATGGTGCTGCTCTATCTGCTGCTGCGCCTGCAGGACCGGCTGCCGCTCAACCCCGCGGGCCAGCCGGCCGTGCCACCCGACCTCGCGCTGAACACCGCGGTCAGTTTCGCGACCAACACCAGTTGGCAGTCGTACGGCGGTGAAACCACGCTCGGTCACCTCGCGCAGATGGCCGGAATCGCTGTGCAGAGCTTCCTATCGGCCGCCGCGGGCATTGCCGTGGCTATCGCATTGATCCGCGGCTTCGCCCGGCACGGCATAACGACCATCGGCAATTTCTGGGTCGATGTGACGCGGGCAACGCTTTACGTCGTGCTGCCGATCTGCGTGCTGGCGGCCCTGATCCTGGCTTGGCAGGGCGTCCCGCAGACCTTCGCGGGCCCCGTCACCGCCGCCACGCTGGAAGGCGCCAAGCAGGCCATCCCGGTCGGGCCGGTCGCCTCGCAGGAAGCCATCAAGCTGCTTAGCGGCGACGGCGGCGGCTTCTTCAACGCCCAGTCGGCGCACCCGTTCGAGAATCCCACCGCACTCACCAACCTGCTGAGCGTGCTGCTGATGCCATTGATCGGCGCGGCGCTGACCAACTGCTTCGGACGTATGGTCGGCGATGAGCGCCAGGGCTGGGCATTACTGGCCGCGATGCTGGTGTTGCTGCTCGCCGGGGCGGTGGCGCTGCACGTGGTGGAGGCCGGCGGCAATCCACTATTGGCCGGCACAGGCGTGGACCAGCATCTCGGCAACCTGGAAGGCAAGGAACTGCGCTTCGGCGTGCCCGGCTCGGCGCTGTTCTCGGCGCTGGGTACGGCCACCTCGTCAGGGGCGGTCAACGCCATGCACGACAGCTACCTGCCGTTGGGCGGCCTTGTGCTGCTGGCCAACATGATGCTCGACGAGGTGATCATCGGCGGACCCGGCTCCGGCCTGTTCGGCATGCTGCTGTTCGCGCTGGTGGGCGTGTTCATCGGCGGGCTGATGATCGGCCGCACGCCGGAATATCTAGGCAACAAGATCGACGCGCGCGAGATCAAGTTGGCGATGCTGGCCATTTTCTCGGTGCCCCTGGCATTGCTGTGTTTGACAGCGCTGGCGGTGGTGCTCCCCGCCGGTCTGTCCGCCTTGGGCAATGCCGGCCCGCACGGCTTCTCCGAAGTGCTTTACGCGTACACTTCGGCGGCCAATACAAACGGCAGCGCCTTCGCGGGGCTGTCCACCAACACACCATTCTACAACCTGACACTGGCGCTCGCGATGGTGATCGGCCGCTTCTTCGTGGTTGTTCCCGTGCTGGCCCTGGCGGGATCGCTGGCCACCAAACGGCGCGTCCCGGAATCGGCCGGCACGTTGCGCACCACCGGCCCGCTTTGGGTCGGCCTGCTGATTGGGGTGATCGTGATCGTCGGCGGCCTCACGTATCTCCCAGCGCTGGCGCTAGGCCCGGTCGCCGAGCACATGTCGATGATGCAGGGGGCGAGTTTCTAGATAGACGCTCCCGGGCCATGACGATCGCGCGCTAGGCCGCCTCAGCCACTGTCGGCACGCCATCCGACACCGTGGTGCGGTGCATGTCCCGCACCTGCGTCTCGTCGTATTCCCGCGCCCGATGCATCGTGCAGCGGTTGTCCCACATCACCAGATCGCCGACTGCCCATTTGTGTGTATAGACAAACTGAGGCTGCGTGGCGAACTCGGTCAGGTCGAGCAGCAGCATGCGCGCTTCCGGCTCCTCCATCCCGCGGATAC
Source organism: Rhodopila sp. (assembly GCA_031291715.1). Lineage (GTDB taxonomy): Bacteria > Pseudomonadota > Alphaproteobacteria > Acetobacterales > Acetobacteraceae > Rhodopila. Next base: position 7,961 of record JARLIN010000382.1, read on the forward strand.
GTCCGGCATGGGACGACAGGAACAGCGATTTCCGTCCAGACCCGGGATGCGTCCGCACCAGCACCTGCGGCACCGGGGCCATCTTCTCGCGCTCTTCTTCCGACCAGTCGGTGAAGCCGATGCGGGCGCGGGAGAACAACTGGGTGTGCTCGCAGATCAACCCTTCCAACCGGGACTTCATACGGTCGGGCAGCGCGTCCCAGGCGGCCCGCATGTCGGCGAACTGGGTTTCTCCGCCCTCGGACGGGACCACCCGCGCGGACAACAGCGAAAACCGCGCCGGTACCCGTTTGAAGCTGCTGTCGGAGTGCCACAGCCGGTTGCCCAGCGCGTTCAGTCGCAGCCGGTCGTCCTTGGGCCGAACGCTGTTGTTCTGATCGAGGTTGGAAATGTCGGCGATGTGCGGGTCCAGACGTGGAACGAAATCCTTCCGGTAGGCGCGGACCGTGGTTTCCAGGTCGCCGAACCGGCGGCTGAACGCCATCTGCTGTTCGTCGGTGATGAACTGACCGGGGAAGACCAGGACCTCGTAGCGGTTGATAGCGTCGCTGATCGCGACAACGACCTCCTGATCGAGCGGTTCCCGCAGGTCGAGGCCGGTCACCTGCCCGACGAACACTGGATGAAGTTGCTGGACGGTGATCGGCATCGTCGTCTCCCTCACTTTGTGGAGAAGCCTAGGTGCGGATCGTCCGTCTTGGCAATGCGGGCGGGAAAACACACAGTCTGCCTGGCGTGGGCGGTTCGTGTGTCCTGTCCATCGAGCCGGTTCTTGCAGCGTCGATGATTTGATTACTGAAACACGACTATGTCAGGATTGACAAACTTGACCGTGACTGGCTCGATAGGCTTGCGACAAACAAAAAAAGGGAGGCCTACACATGCAATTTACCGACTCCACGGTGGTTCCGTACGGCCTTCTGGTCATGTATTCGATGGACATCTATCGGCAGAAGACATGTCCGCCCGCCCCGTTCACCATGCCGCCCGCTCCAACGGGTGGCGGCGTGATCATCGGTTTTGTCATGGGCACCGATTCCATCGTTCCGGGTCATCCGAATGCGGGCCCCGGTCCGCTCGGCGACCTTTCCGAGCCGGTCTGCTACGGCACCGTCATCCGGCGCGGCCTGACCGAGGTGGTGGTGGCGCTCCGCGGCACCGATGGGTACATGGAATGGATCGAGGATGGCCAGTTTCCATTGATCCCCTACGCCCCCGCGCATCCGCTGCCGCCCGGGGCGCAAGGGCTGTCCGTCGAGCAAGGTTTCTGGGGGATCTATCACTCGCTTGTGCTGATCGACGTCCATGGCACATTGATCGGTCCGCTCGCCCAGACTCTTCCGACGATCCTCGGCGCGAACGATACCGTGGTGGTCGCCGGGCACAGCCTGGGTGCACCGCTGGCGACCTACCTGACGCTCGATCTTGCACGCGGTCCGCTTGGGCAGCGGGTCAGCGGTTGCTACTTCGCCTCGCCGCATCCCGGGAACCAGGCGTTCGCGACGCTGTTCGATCAGGTCGTCGGAAATAACTACGTCGTCTATAACTACCTGCTCGATGTCGTGCCGCGGGTTCCTCCGATCGAGTTCGGGTATTGCTCGCTATCCGGCCGGCGCGTGATACAGCCCGACACCGCCCAGGCCGATATCAGCTTCGGTATCGGCTGCAACCATCATATCATCTGTTATCTGGCGATGTTGGATTACGCTGCGACGAAGCCATACATCACGTCGCCGCCGGCGGGCGAAGAAGGCAGCGCCACGTGTATCCGCGGACCGCAAACGGGTCAGCCCACATTGGCGAAATCGCTCGTCAACCGCATCGTCGAGGTCGCAGCCTGATCGTAACGACTGTCGTTTGGCAAGGCGGGCGGGTCGCGCGCGGCTTGAAACTTCGCCGCCCCCGGGCAATGCTGCCGCGAAGCAGAATATATAGGGATCAGAAGCGATGCACGATATCGTCATCCGGGGCGGCACGATCGTTGACGGCACAGGCGCGAAAAGCTTTACCGGCGACGTCGCCATCGATGGCGATCGCATCGCCCAGGTCGGCGGCAAGGCCGGCCCTGGCAAGCGCGAGATCGACGCGAACGGGCAACTGGTCACGCCCGGCTGGGTCGATATTCACACCCATTACGATGGCCAGGCGACCTGGGATCCGGTCCTGGCACCGTCTTCCTGGCACGGCGCGACAACCATCCTGATGGGCAATTGCGGCGTCGGTTTCGCCCCCGTCCGCAAGGCCGATCATGATTGCCTGATCGATTTGATGGAAGGGGTGGAGGATATTCCCGGTATCGCGCTCGCGGAAGGTCTGCGCTGGGACTGGGAAACGTTCCCCGAATACCTCGACGCGCTGGACCGCATGCCGCGCACCATCGACGTCGCCGCCCAGGTTCCGCATCACCCGCTGCGCGTCTATGTCATGGGCGATCGCGCCGTCCGCCGCGAGATCGCCACCGCGACGGATATCGAGGCGATGAGCCGCCTGACCGAGGAAGCTCTTCGCGCCGGCGCCTTCGGCTTCACCACCTCGCGGACGGAACAGCACAAGACCACGAAAGGCGACCTCGTCCCCGGCCGCTTCGCCGAAAACCGGGAACTCTTCGGCATCGGGGCCGCGCTCGGCCGCACCGGCACCGGCGCGTTCGGCATGCTGAGCGACTTCGACGACGAAGCCGCCGAATTCGAATGGATGAGCACGCTGTCGAAATCCACTGGCCGGCCCTTGTGGTTTCTGCTGACGGACCGGTCGTACGATCCGGATCGTTACCGCCGGTTGATGAATGGGGTGCGCAAGGCGCGGGCCGGCGGCGCGGCCGTGACGGCACAGGTGGCGGGCCGGCCAGTGGGCATCATCCTGGGGCTGACGACGTCGTTGAATCCGTTCGCCGCCCGGCCGGCTTTCGCCGCGTTGAATGCGCTGTCGGTCAAGGACCGCCTGGCCCGCCTGCGCGATCCGGCGGTGCGCGCGGAAATCCTGGCGCAGCCGGCATCAGAGGATCTGCTGGCCATCCTGCCGCCGCTGCAACGACCGATCGCGACGCGGTGGGATCGGCAATACGTGCTGGGCGATCCGCCGGATTACGAACCCGACCAGAGCCGCAGCATCGAAGCGATGGCGGCGAAGACAAACCTGACTCCGGATGAGTTCTGCTACGACTACCTGACCGCCGAGAACGGCGACCGGATGCTGTTTTATCCTGTCACCAACTACGTCCATGGCGACCATGGCGTGGTTCACGACATGATCAAGGACCCGGACACCATCCTGGGCCTCGGCGACGGCGGCGCGCATTGCGGCCTGATCTGCGATTCCTCCCTGCCGTCCTACATGCTGACCCATTGGGTGCGCGACCGTCACCGCGGCCCGAGGTTCCCGTTGGAGTTCGTGGTGAAGCGCCTGACCAGCGAGACGGCGGATTTCTTCGGTTTCCACGATCGCGGCCGTCTGGCGGTGGGGAAGAAGGCCGATGTCAACGTCGTCGATATGGGGACGCTGCGGCTGCATCACCCGGAACTGCGGCACGACCTTCCGGCCGGCGGCAAGCGCCTGGTGCAGCGGGTGGATGGGTACGAGGCCACCATCGTCGCCGGCGTGCCGATCTTCGAACGTGGGGAAGAAACGGGCGCGCGGCCAGGGAAGTTGGTGCGGTCGAACACGTAAGGGAGCGCGGGCACGCACGTTGCCCATGTGTTATGGCTTGGCCAAACCGCCATAGGCGCCAGCATAGGGGGGTAGTGCCGGGATTTTTCCTTTCGAGTCATGGCCGGGCTTGGCCGGCCACCCACGTCTTGCGGTGCCGACACAAGCAAAGTCGCGTGTTCCCTCCGGATCAAGTCCAGGGGTGACGACCCCGTGGGAAACGGCATCCGCCGGATCAATCCGGCACGGCAAACCGCACCGACACGGGGCAGTGGTCGGACAGCCGATCCTTCCAGGATCGTTCGGTTTCCCGATATGTCAGAACACGTAACGTGTCCGGTCGCATCCAATCGGCGGCGACACCCCCGGCCAGGATGTGATCGATGAAGTTCTCGCTGCCCCAGCAGGGGGAGCTGTAGCCCTCGGTCGCGCGCACCAGCGGCGCGGATTTGCGCAGGTCGGCCAGGAAGGTGTCGCGTCCATCCATCCAGCGGTTGAAATCCCCGAGGATCAGGAAGGGGACACCTTCCTGCCGCCGAGCCGCGATCCATTCCGTGAGCGGAGGAACCTGGTCGCGTAGCTCCTCGCAGGCGCGGCCTTTGGCTTTCGGCAGGGGCGCGTTGCGGCAGCCCTTTTTCAGGTGGACCGCCAGGACGCGCAAGTCCGATGTGCCGAGATGCAACGTGATGTCGGCGCCACTGCGCAAATGGTTTGCCGACAGGGCGGTGAGGTCGGGGTTGACGTCATACCGCAGCCCGCGTCGAACGACGATGCCGACGCGCTGCACGACGTGGTCGCGGGTCATGTGGATCGAATACCGGTCGCGCGGAAAAACCTTGGCCGCGGCAGGGAACCCATCAACCTCCTCGATCGCGATCAGATCGGCATTCAGTTCCTGCGCGTATTGGGCGAGGCGGGCGAAGTCGTCCTCGGATCGAGGCGTGACATCAGCCGGCAACCCAGGGTCACCGGCCGGGCGGGTGGTGAGCCAGTCCAGGTTCCAGGTCGCGATCTTCAGGTCCGCCGAGAGGGCCGGTAGCGGAAAAAGCAAGGCAAGCAGGACCAGAATGCGTTTCATACCAAAAGTCCCGATTGCTTGGATGAGATCGGCTCCAGGTCTTGGGCCTCTTCCAAAGAGCGAGCGCCGCATTCGGCGAGGTATGCTGCAATTGAATCGAACGTTTGCGGATCTCGCGTATCATCCATGATGTCGCCTTGCGGCACCCAAATCACCGTAGCGTATCGCGCTCGGGTCAGTAGCACACGATAGGTATTGATTTGGTATGCGATTGCGGCTTCTCCGCGAGGCTCTTGCCATCGGGACCCGACGAAATTTCGGACAATCCACGCGTGGCGACCCGATCGTCGTATCAAGTCGTTTCCCCAGCACAACCCGACATAATCGAGTTCGAGCCCCTGGCAGGCAAACTGAGTCGCGGGCATCTCCAATGCGTCACTGGCGCGAACGTCAGGCCAGCGCGCGAGAAACCAGTTTGCGACCGTGTCCGCTTCCATATGGGGGAAGTTTGGATAGACCCCATCTGCCCGAAGGCGACGAGCCCCGGCACTGCACACAAGACCGGATCGCCGTTGGCCGCGGGCTAGACCGCGAAGATGGTCTCGCATGGCCGACAAGGATCGCGTCAGCAGGAAGGGAACACCGTCTGCCGCATCGGCGATTTTGCGCGCCTGGTGCATGTCACCATTCAACACAGCGTCGACCCACGGCGCGGCCGCGGCTGACTTGATAGAGCGGATCGGTATATCGAGGTGAAGGTCAGGGTTGATTGTGATGGCAGGCGGCGTGTCTGTGAACAAGCGCTGTCGAGCATCGGTCGCGCTGATTGCTATGGGTGCGGCATGAACATGCCAGTCTGGGCGCTGGAGAAGCGCCTCACCCCATGCTGACAGACCCGCTTCACCAGTATTAATTTCCTGGCCGTTCCCGACAAGGGCGATGATCGCTGCCCAGTCCACGTGGCGCCGCATGATGTCCAGGAACATCGCAGCCTCACTTTGCGGATGACCAAATTTGCGTGCGCCAAACGCGGCGTCCCAGGCGCGCTGAGCTTCGTCGAAAACGATGACATGCTCATGTGGCGCTGCTTCTCGTTCAAGATTGTCTCGCAGGAAGCCCATCAGCGGCTGAATCGCGCTTTCGGTTTCCTGTCGAGCCATTCGCACATTTCGTCCCTGATCTCTGGCGTCCCGTTCCAGCGCGGCTCGCATGACGTAAACGAGCGGAAAGTTGCCAGTGAGAAACGCCGCACCGGCATCGGTCGCGAACACGGTATTCAGGCCACATAACGTCTTGCCCGCGCCAGGAATGCCGGTCACGAAAATGACGACGTGGTGGCGATGCAATTTGGCATCAGCAACGGCAGCAACAATGGCGTCGGTTGTTCGTGTCAGATTTCCAACGTCAGCGCGTGCGGTTCGGATGTCGGCGATATTATGCCGACCATAGAGCATGCGTGCGGCATCAACGATGGTGGGCACAGGGCAATAGGGTGCGTCTTCCCATTCTGCGACGTCGATTGCACGAGATGACGGCGCGATATGGCATGTTATTTCCCCAAGCAAAGTCCTCAGAGAGAGCGCGTTCGCATCAAAGACATGGCTCACATTATGCCAGTAAAGCGGCCACTGTGGCGGTTTCACCTGCGCGTTCGTGGCTATAAGGATCGGGACGATTGGGTGACCGAAGCTGCCCGCGTGAAAATCTTGTAGGTCAAGGGCATAGTCCTCAACCTGCCGACGCTCGCTCTCGGCTATAACCTTGCCGCCGACCTTGAACTCTAGAACAAGAACCGCTGTCTTGGTCAAGAGGACCGCGTCGATCCGACGGCCGAGGCGCAGCAGCGGATATTCCAGCAGCAATCGGCATTCGGGCGGTAAGTCAGCGGTGGCGTCGCGCAGCACCTCTATTTGCTTTCGCCAGGCCACAATCTGAGTCTCACGGTTGATCGAGTGGGTCTCGACAAGTCGTGTCGAAAGCGTGCCGAGGATCGCGGTTGGATCGCCAGACCGAAAATCGCTCAGGGTTCCTGACCACCAGGCTCTCATGAACTCCATCCTCATGCACGAGAGGCTATTCATGGTGGATTTACGCAGGCAGGGCCAGTGTTAAACCGGAATATTTTCGGTGATAGCTCACTGGACCAGCCAGTGGCAGTAGGCCACGTATCTACCGAGAATCCCAGCAAGCAGGCTCCCATGCCCAGACTTCGGCTTGCCGTCGTATTCGCCCCACCGTCCTGGCCCGTCCGGGATCGGCAAGAAGACCGGCAAGCACGCCGGCCAGCCGCCTATTCCAGCACAACAGCGCTCAGCCGCTCCCGCGCCGCCCGGCCAGCAGCCAGCGTCCGCGCATTGACCACCGCCAGGCGGAAGCCACCCGGCGGCATCGCATGATGCGCCGGGTCCTTGTTTTCGTGGAACGTAATCTGCACGCTGGAGACCCCGTCAAAACCGAGCACCTCATCGACAACCGCAGCGGGGGGGTGGCGATAGGCGCGCCCATGCGGACCAAACAGCACGACACTGTAACCGTCGGCCCGATCCGCATCGGCGTAGTCCCACCGCCCGGTCGCATAAAGCCGGACCACCGCATCGACCCATCCGGAACCGTAAAGATCCGGCCACTGATCGGCGAAACGCAAATGTGCCTCGATGATACGGCTGCCGATGGTCTCGAAATTCGCCATTCCGGTATAGCCGGCCAGATGCTTGCGCGCCCAGCTGCCGCACCAGTCCTCGATATCCGGCATGGGTTCGGCGTGAATGTGCCAGTAGTCGAACGTGCCGCCCGGACCGGTGGTGCCGGTCGTGTGCCGCCACCAGCGCGGCTGCCCAACGACCAACGCGACATCGCTGCTGACATGCGGCCCGGTCAGCAGCGTGCACCAGAAATGGCCGGCGGCCTGCGCGGCATTATATTCCGCCGCGGAACGGACCGCCAAACTGCCGGTGCCCATCCCGCGCAGGTTCATCATCGGCTTGGAGAACACAGGAAACCGAGGCGGCATCACGCCCTGCGGCGCCGCCTCCAGCCCCTGCGACAAGGCGACCGCCAGCTTGTCGTAGATCCACCGATGCGCGGGATAAAGCTGCCACGCATCCGGATCGTCGGTCGGAATGATCACGTCATCCGGGCAGGCGACGTTCTCAAAATACTGGTCCCGCCAGGGATCGGCCTCGTGGATCGGCATCAGGCCGGCACGGGGGCGTTCGGGTGCAACAGGCCCTGGTTACGCAAGTCGGACCACAGGCCGGCGGGGATCTTCATCGTGAACAACGGCAGGTTCTCGTTGAACTCGGCGGCGTTGCGCGGGCCGGGGATGACGGCGGCCACAACCGGATGGGCCAGCGGGAACTGCAATGCCGCTGCCGGCAATGGCACGTTATGCGCCTTGCACACCGCCTCCAGCTTCCGCACACGCGCAACGATCTCGGGCGGTGCGGTGTCGTAGTTCCAGGTGTCCCGGCCCGCCAGGATGCCGGAGTTCAACGGACCGCCGATCACCAGCGATGTGCCCCGCGCGACGCACATCGGGATCAGGTCGTCCAACGGCCCTTGCTCCAGCAGCGTATAGCGGCCGGCCAGCAGGAAGGCGTCCCAGTCGCCGAAACCTAAAGCCTCGATCAGCACTTCCTTTTCGTTCACGCCGATGCCGATGGCGCTGACCACGCCGGTGCGGCGGAGTTCATCCAGCGCCTTGTAGCCGCTGTCCCGCAGCACCTTCAGGTATTGCGCGTTGAGGTCCGGGCCATGCTGGTAGGCGCCGATGTCGTGCACATACAGGATGTCGATGCGCGCCAGGCCGAGGCGCTGGTAGCTGTCCTCCACCGACCGCATGATGCCGTCATAGGAATAGTCGTAGATCACCTTGAACGGCATCGGCGACAGGCGGCCATCGGGGGATGGCGCGTTGTCGGTCTTGGGTCGCAGCAAGCGGCCAACCTTGGTGGACAGGACCCATTCGTCGCGATCCTTGTCCCGCAGCGCGTCACCGACCCGGTGTTCGGCGGCACCCACGCCGTAGAACGGTGCGGTATCCACGTAGCGGACGCCGGCATCCCAGGCCGCGGTCACGATCGCCTCGCCTTCGCGCTGGGTGATCGGAATGCGGCTGCCGCCCATCGTGGCGGTGCCGAGGCCCAGAGTGGTAACCCGCAGCTTGGTGCGGCCAACCTGGCGCTTTTCCCATTGAGGCATATGGACGCTCCTGTCGGTTGAGGACATCCAGCTTAGCCTGCCGGTACGCCCTGTAAAAATAGCTCCTCCGCGCGTAGGCATCGCACGGCATGGCCGGGGGTGATTTCCGTCAGCACCGGCGTTTCGATACGGCACCGGTCCGTGGCATAGCGGCACCGTGGATGGAAATGACAGCCACTCGGCGGATTGGAAGGATCGGCCACATCGCCTTCCAGAACGATGCGCTGCGCCCGGCGCCGTGGATCCGGAACCGGAACGGCCGAAAGCAGCGCCTCGGTGTAGGGATGGCGAGGGGTCTTAAACAGGCTGGTGGTCGGCGCGATCTCCACGATCCGCCCGACATACATCACCGCGACGCGGTGGCTGACATGTTTCACGACCGAAAGATCATGCGCGACGAACAGGAACGCGAGGCCTAGCCGATCCTGGAGATCGAGCATCAGGTTGACGATCTGCGCCTGCACTGAAACATCCAGCGCCGAGACCGGTTCGTCCGCCACGACCAGCGACGGATTCAGTGCCAGGGCGCGCGCGATGCCGATGCGCTGCCGCTGACCGCCGGAAAACGCGTGCGGGAAACGATTGAGATACGCACTCGGGAGTTGCACCAGCTCCAACAGCTCCGCCACCCGCTTGTTCCGGACGCCGGTGTTGGTCATCCCGTTCACCAGCAGCGGCTCACCGATGATTTCCGAAATCGTCATCCGTGGATTCAGCGAGGAGAACGGGTCCTGGAAGATCATCTGCATCTGCCGGCGCAGCGGCCGCAACTGCTTGGCTTCCAGCGGGGCGACGTCGATCTGCTCGCCGCTTTCCACGCGGAAGCGGATTTCGCCGCCGGACGGCCTGATCGCGCGCAGGATGCAGCGGGAGGTCGTGGTCTTGCCGCACCCGGACTCGCCCACCAGCGACAGTGTCTCACCACCATTGATCGAAAACGATACGTCATCGACGGCTTTGATCTGACCGGCGACGCGTCCCAGCAGGCCGCGCCGGAGCGGGAAGTGCTTGCGCAGGCTCCGGACGTCGAGGACGGGAACGGTCACGCCGGCACCCTCGTGTAGAGGTGACAGGCGGTGGCGTGATTTTCGCCGATCACGATCTCCTGGGGCACGGATGTTTCGCAGACAGACATGCGGTCGGGACAGCGGGGATGAAACGGGCAGCCGCCGGGCCGGGCGAATGGATGCGGGATCGACCCGGTGATCGTCGCCAGCCGCGAGCGGGGTTCGGCCAAGACGCTCGGGATCGAGCGCAGCAGCGACTTCGTGTAGGGGTGCCGCGGGGCGTGGAAGATGGCATCGACCGGGCCTTTCTCCACCTCTTTGCCGAGGTACATCACCACCACGTCGTCGGCCATTTCGGCGATCACGCCCATGTCGTGCGTGATCAGCATCACCGCCAGGTCGCGCTCTTGCTGCAACCGCCGGATCAGTTCGAGGATCTGCGCCTGTGTGGTGACATCCAGCGCGGTCGTCGGCTCATCCGCGATCAGCACGCGCGGTTCCGCCGCCAGGGCCATGGCGATCATGACGCGCTGGCGCAACCCGCCCGAGAGTTCGAACGAATAGGAATCGATGCGCTGAGAAGGTCGCGGAATCCCCACCATCGCCAACAATTCGACGGCGCGCGCTCGGGCGGCCGGCTTGGTCAGGCGGGAGTGCAGGCGGATCGCCTCGATCAATTGATTGCCGATGGTATGAAAGGCGGATAGCGAACTCATCGGCTCCTGGAAGACCAGCCCGATATTGCCGCCACGGATGCCGCGCATTTCCACCCCATCGGTCGGCAACGTCACCAGATCGACGACCGAGCCGTTCTTCCGCCGCAACAGGATCTCCCCGCTGACGATGCGGCCGGGCCTTTCAACGATGCGCAGGATCGATTTCGCCGTGACGCTCTTGCCGCAGCCGGATTCCCCGACGATGCCCAGGGTGCGCCCGCTGTGCAGGTCGAACGACGTGCCATCGACAGCACGCACCACGCCCTCATCGGCGAAGAAATGCGTGTGCAGGTTGCGAACGCTCAGGATTGGATCAGCCATAGGGGTCCGCCGCGTCACGCAGGCCATCGCCGAGGAAGTTGAAAGCCAGGATCACCACGATGACCGGCACCGCGACCACCAGCAGCCAGGGCGCCAGGCCGAGCGTCTGGAGGTTTTGGGCGTCCTGCAGCAGCACACCCCAGGAGATCGCGGGCGGGCGCAGCCCGAGGCCGAGGAACGACAGCGTCGTTTCGCTGATGATCATCGCCGGCAGCGCCAGGCTGACCGCGGCGATGATGTGCGACAGGAAGCTGGGGACCATGTGCTTGAAGATGATCCGCATGCGGGACGCGCCGGCCAGTTCGGCGGCGGTGATGAAATCTTCCTCCCGCAGGGCCAGGAAGCGGCCACGCACGACGCGCGCCAGCTCGGTCCAGCCGATCAGGCTGATGATCAGCGTGATGGCGAAATACACCTGTTGCGGCGTCCAGCTTGACGGCACCGCGGCGGCCAGCCCCATCCATAGCGGGATTGTCGGGATCGAGCGCAGGATCTCGATCACCCGCTGGATCACGACATCAACCCAGCCGCCATACAGCCCGGACATGCCGCCCAGCAGGACGCCCAGCACAAGGGACATCACCACCCCCACCAACCCGATCGTCAGCGATGTGCGTGTCGCCAAAATCAGGCGGGAGCACACGTCACGTCCAAGCTGGTCTGTGCCGAGCAGGAAAAGGGCGTCCTGGGGGCGGCCGTTTGAGACCCCCAACAGGTGGATGTCCGTTGGGAACAGCCCGAACAGGCGATATTCGTAGCCGTGGCCGAACAGGACCAGATCGCGCGTTTCCCCTGGGTCCGGTGCGTAGGTCAGCTTGAACGTGCGCGGATCGCGCTTGCCTTTCAGCGCATTGACCGTGGGATGGAAATGCCCGTCCGCATCGAACCAGCGGATCGGCTGCGGCGGGATGTAGCTGCGGGCGGCCTGAGTGTCGAACGGCTCGGTATAGGCGATCGTATCGGCGAAGATCGCGACGGCGTAGAATGCCAGCACGACAAACGCGCTGACCAGGGCCAGCTTGTGCTTGCGGAAGCGCCACCAGATCAACTGCCGCTGGGTGGCGACGGCGACCCGGTTCTCGGCCGCGGTGGTGACGCTCATTTCAACTGGCCGAGCCGGATGCGTGGATCGATCCACATCAGCAGAAGATCGGACAGCAGGGTGCCGAATACCGTCAGGACGCCGAGCATCAGGATGATCGTCGATCCCAGCAGCATGACCTGGGAGATTAGCGAGTGCAGCAGCAACGGCCCAACGGTCGGCAGGCTCAGCACCACCGAAATGATCACGCTGCCTGACACGGTATAGGGAAGCAGGTAGCCGATGGTGGAGGCGAACGGATTCAGCGCCGCGCGCACTGGATATTTCAGGATCACCCGCCGTTCCGCCAATCCGCGCGCGCGGGCGGTCACGACGTAGGGCCGGCGCAGTTCATCCAGCAGGTTCGCGCGCATGATGCGCACCAACTGCGCGGTGCCGGCCAGCGCCAGGATCAGCATCGGCACGGGCAGGTGTTGCGCGAGGTCCCAGACCTTCGCCCAGGACCACGGTGCTAGTTGAAAATCGGAGGAGAACAGCCCGCCCACGCTCACGTTGAACACCCGCAGGCCGACATACATGACGATCAGCGCCAGGAGGAAATTCGGCACGGCCAGGCCGACGAAGCCGATGAAAGTGAAGATGTAATCGCCGATCGAATACTGCCGCACCGCGGAGTAGATGCCGATCGGCAGCGCCAGCCCCCAGGTGACGATGATTGCGCCGATCGACAGCAGGATGGTCAGCCAGAGGCGGTCGCCGATAACCTCCGTGACCGGCCGGCCGTATTCGAAGGACTGGCCGAATTCACCGTGTACGATGTGGCTCAGCCATTTGTAATACTGCACCCAGAGCGACTGATCCAAGCCGTAGGCGTGGCGCAGCGCGTCGGCCTCGGCCGCCGAGATGGCGGTGCCCATGGCCGAAGCCTGCGCCACATAGGCGTCCACGAAGTCGCCGGGCGGCAACTGCAGGATGATGAAGGTAACGACGGTGATCGCCCATACGGTGATCACCGCCAGCCCCAGCCGCCGCAGGAGATAGGGCAGCATCAGCTTTTATAGTACCAGGTTTCGGCATGGGAATTGCCGGGCGTGCGGCAATGCTGCGCGTTGCAGACCCGCGCCGCGATGTTGCCGAGCCTGTTGCTGACCAGCCGCACACCCAGTCCCGCCGGCGACTGACCGACCGTGCCGATGCCGTATTGCTGATCGACCAGGATTTTCCAGATCTCCTGCGCGTTCTTGTTGCGCCCCTCGGTCTTCAGGCTGGCGGCTTCGCTGAACAGGTCCCAGATTCGCAGGATGTTCGGGTCATCCGGCTTGGTGCCCTGTGTGCCGCCGGAGGCGTAGTACTGCGCGTATTCCGGGCCCATATACGCCTCGGTCGGATCGACCGGGATGGCGTGGCGAGGGAACAGATACAAAAGCTCTGTCCCGCCATTATTCCAGGCATAAATGTGTGATTCGTTGTTACGCACCCGGGTGGTCGCCAGATTGCGTTCCAGTTCCAGCACATCGCCCTGGATGCCGATCTTCTGCCACTGGTCGGCGACCATTTCCGACAGCTTCGGAAAGGGCAGGAACGCCTGGATGGCGATGATCTGGATGCGCAGGCGCTCACCGTTGTCGGTCCGCACGCGGAACCCGGCGCTGTCCTTCTTCGCCAGCCCGATCTTGTCGAGCATCGCATTGGCCTGCTTGATGTCCAGCACAGACCATTTCTTGCGCCACTCCGGGCCGGGGTTCTGCGGCATGGACTCGCCCGGCACGACCGAGCCAGGCGTGCCGACGCCGAGCCAGAACGTCTCGTTCAACTGGTCCCGGTCGATACCAAGCGACAGTGCCCGGCGGAAATCGGCGTTGGTCAGCCATTTCCGGATTTCCGGATCGGCCTTGTAGCTCTGGTTGATCTGCAAGACGAAGTCGGTACCTGCGACACCCAGGTCCAGATGGACCGTGTAGTTGCCCTTCGACTGGTTATCCAGGATGACCGGCAGCTTGCTGATGTCGATATGGCGTTCCTGTTCGTCGTACTCGCCGGCCATGGCGCGCAGGTTGATGACCTCCAGGTTTTCCCCAAGCGTCAACTGCACCTTGTCCAGATAGGGAAGCTGGTTCCCGGCGGTATCGACGGCGTAATAGTACGGATTGCGCTCCAGCAGCCAGATCGGGTTGTTGATCGACTGCACCGTCTTCCATGGCCCTAGCGTCGGCACTTCCGTATTCAGCGACCAGTCTTTCTTGAAGTGCAGCATCTGCACCCAGTTTTCGAAACCCTCCTGTTTGGCGCGGGCGTTCACCGCCTCCAGCGACGAGTATTTCGGCAGGAACTGCTTCAGGTAATGGCCGGGCGCGTAGGCGCCGAAACTGAACTTCTGCGACTGCCGCACGGACTGGCCACCACCGATCAGGGTGTCGCCGGCCATCATTTCCTCGAACAGGTAGTAGGGCACGTCGAATTCGAAGCGGACGGTGACCTCATCGAGCTTGACGATCCGGCCCGGCTTGCCCTTCGGCTGCATGTCGGGGATCGGGGTCGGAACGATTTCCTTGTTGCTGTAGATATCCTGGAACCAGAAAATGAAGTCGTCGGCGGTGAACGGTGCGCCGTCGGACCATTTCATGCCCTTGCGCAGGTGCATCGTGTAGGTCTTGCCATCGTCGCTGAGTTCATACGACTTGGCAACGGACGGGACGATCTTGCCGCCGTCGGCACTCCAGAAGAAACACTTGTCGGAGGCGTTGATGCGGTTGCCGTTCTCCACGTCGCCCGGCCCGGTGAAGGCACGACGCCAGGTGCCGCCGTATTTGCCGATTTCATTCAGCGGCTGCCACACCATCGGCTCGGCGGGGATGCGTTCGGCCACGGGCGGCAGTTTGCCGGCCTTGACCCGTTCGGCCAGCATCGGTGCTTCCTGGAAGGTCTTCGGCCATTTCGTCGGGTCGGTGATCATGGTGGGGCCTTGCAGTTCCCCCACCAGGCCGGAGGCGGCCAGATCGGCGGCGCGCGCGGCTTCCGTCAACAGCGCCATGGCCGCCGGGCTGGCGGCGAGCGCGGATAGCAGGCCGCGGCGTGACAGATTGGGCATGGGCGTGATCCTCCGTTATTTATTTGAGCGGAGCCTACACGCAGAATGGTTGCGTAACCAAGGGGGGCAAACGCCCGGCCATGACACGGGCGGCACGCTCTGCCACCATGCCAGCGGGAGGCATATCATGACCTATGAACATATCCTGCTCGACCGCGAAGACGGCGTCGGCATCATCACGCTCAATCGGCCCGACGTGCTGAATGCCATGAACCGGAAACTGTCGGCCGAACTGGCGGACGCGGTGAAGGTACTGGACGCCGATGACGGCATCGGCTGCATCGTGATCACCGGCGCGGGGGACCGGGCGTTTTCCGCCGGCGGGGACATCCATGAGCAGCGGGAAGATGATCGGCGCTATACGCCGGAACAACTCGACGCGATGAGCAACCCCCGGCGGAGCTTTGAGATCAGCGCGTGCCGCAAGCCGACGATCGGGATGATGAACGGGCTGGCCTATGGCGGGGCGGCGGTGCTGTCTTCGTCGCTGGATATGCGGGTGGGGTGCGAGGGCACCAAGTTCCGGTTCCTGGCCGCGGCGTACGGGCGGATCAACAGCACCTGGACACTCCCCAATCAGGTGGGCTGGCCGGTAGCGAAGGAGCTGCTGTTCAGTGCGCGCGTGGTGGAGGCGGAGGAGGCGTACCGGATCGGGCTGCTGAACCATCTGGTGCCGCGCGCCGAATTGCGGGCGAAGACGATGTGGCTGGCGAAGATGATCGCGGCGAACCATCGCGGGGCAGTGATGGGGGTGAAGGCGTTGCTGCTGCGGCAGATGGGGCAGGGGCTGGAGGCGCAGTGGGCGGAGGAGAAGGATTACACCACGCACGTGATGCGGGGGGCGAAGGCGGAAGACGCGTTTCCGGAGTTTATCGCGCGGAAGGGGCGCGGGTAGCGCCGCAGCCGGCGCGGCTTTCGGCCGCGCATCCCTGACCGATCCCGCCAGCATTCACGCACTAATTTGTGTCAATGCAGGCGCAAAATAATCTTTACATGGCAAACACAGCCAGTTGTATTGGCGAAACGCGAAGCCCCGAACATGACAGGGGTAATGAGACGCACCAATTCGGTTTTGGGCTTAAAGGAAGAACCGAGATGTCGTCCAACCCGGACGTATATCCTTACGATACGATCGCGTATATCACCGATACAATCGGGGGGCAGACCTGGCAGGGTTCGGGCGTGCTCATCTCGCCGGACGAGGTTCTGACGGCGTCACACGTCGTTTACAGCTCCACCTACGGGCCCGCGTCGAACATTTCGGTCAGCTTTGGCTACAGCAGCGGGACGGTGGGGATCGGATCAGCGTCGGCGGTTTCCGTCCACTACAACACCATCCAGGATCCGGGGGACATCATCACCGCGGCGCAGTCGCAAATCGATTACGCGGTGATTCACTTGTCCCAACCGTTCACCGGCATCGGCACGATGGGACTGGAAGCGAACTTTCCAGGTGGTCCGGTCGATGTATCGGGTTACCCGGCCGCTTCCGGCGGCCAGTTGGATATCAGCCAGCAATATGTCACGTTGCAGTTGGCTTATACTCTGTTTGACGGGTCCTCCATTGGACCGGGATCGAGCGGTGGCCCGGTCTGGATCACCGGAAGCAACGGCCAACCTTACGTTGTGGGACTTGTCTCCAGCGCGGCGGGTGGTGTCGGAAGCGTCGGATTTTTCACCGCGATCACCACGTCCGCGTTCAACCAGATCGAAGCCTGGGTCGCACAGGACGACGCCCCGAGCAGTAGCGGCAACAACAATACTCCGCTGGCTGTCGTTGATACGTCCACCGGGCAGGCGCTGACGCCGGTGACGACCCCCTATACCGGTCCGGTGAGTGGGCTGCTCAATCAGTACATCAGCATCACGAGCGACAGCCTTAATATCACCGCAACGACCCCCGGCTGGTTTATCCACAGCGGCAGCGGCGAAGATGCGATCGCGGTCAGCAGCGGCACCAATGTGCTGGATGGCGGTACAGGCTCCAACTTCCTGACCGGCGGCAGTGGCGCGGATACTTTCTTCCTGGATGACCGCCAGGCGACGGCGGATGTGTGGGACACGATCAACAACTTCCATGCCGGGGATGCTGCCACGCTTTGGGGCGTCACGCAGGCCGGGTTCAATATGTCATGGGCGAATAATCAAGGTGCGACCGGGTATCTCGGGCTGACGCTGCATGTTTCGGCCGCGGGCGCTCCGAACGCCGCGCTGACCCTGGTCGGCTTCAGCCAGGCGGACCTGCAAAACGGCCGGTTGTCGGTCAGCTTCGGAACCGATGCCGCGAGCGGTAGCCCATATATGTATGTGACCGAGAACAGGTGAAGGCAGGAAAAGGCGGCATGCCGGGACAGACCGGCACGTCAAATCTGGCAAAATCGTGAAGCCATCTTCGCTTGCCACCCGGAACATTCGATAGAACATACGCCTGACTGCCGTCCCGCATCGGCCAATAGCAGGAGACCGTTCGGATGATGCCTTCGTCCCTCAAGCGGCTGGCCGTCTCGCTCAGCCCATTATTGCTGGTCGCGGCCTGCGGTCCCTCCGGCCAGCAGCGTACGGTGCAGCTCCTCGGCGAGCGCCTGCAAACCGAACTGGCGCCCGACATCGCGGCCAACCGGGCGGCATTGCAGCCGCTGCCGGACGGCGCTCAGGTTACGCTTCTCGGCTCCTCCCTGTTTCCGAGCGGAGCGAGAGCGCTGAGGGACCAGGAAACCGACGTACGCGCCAGCGTTGTCGAGGGCCTGGTGGACCCGAGCCTCGTGCAAATCGGCGTGACGGACACATCCGCGCTGCCGGCTGATACGCGGGACACGCGGGTCCGGAACGTGACCCAATACTTGGAGGACTTCGGGCTGGGCGCATCCCTTCAACCCACTGCGCCGTCCCAGGCGATCCCACCGGGATCGGCCGGTTTAGGGCCGGCCGGGCTCACACTCACGATCAGTGTCCAGTGCCCGCAACGTCAGGGGGCGGCCGGCTATGGGACCGGTGCAGCAGAGCCGGCCTGCGATTGACCGCCCTCTAAAGCATCACCGTCCCCCCGTCCACCGCGATCGTCTGCCCCGTCACGAACTTGCTGCCGTCGCCGATCAGCCAGGCGATCGTGCCGACAAGGTCCGCCGGCTCCAGGGTTCGTTGGATCGATTGGCCGGAGCGGATCACCTCCAGCCCGCGATCCAGCTTTTCCCCGAGGAATTCCACCGTCCCCTCGGTCATCACCGCGCTCGGTGCCACCGCGTTGACCCGGATCGAGTCCCGTCCCAGCTCCCGCGCCAAGCCGCGGGTCAGGCCGATCACCGCAGCCTTGGAGGTCGTGTAGTGCAGCGCGAACGGCATCCCGTACGTCGCGGCTAAGGACGCGATGTTGACGATCGATCCGCCGCCCGACTGCCGCATGCCCGGCACCACCGCCTTGCAGCAGTTCCAGATGCCCTTGACGTTGACCGCCATCGCCGCGTCCCAGTCTGCCTCGGGGATCTGGTTGAACCGGCCGCCGCGCAGCGCGCCGTACAGCGCGGCGTTGTTCACCAGCGCATCGATCCGCCCGAACCGCTCCATCGCCCGTTCCGCCATGCTGTCGGCCGAGGCGACGTCCGTCACGTCCAGCATCACGCCGAACGCGCCGTTGCCCGCCGCCTCCACCGCCGCCGAACAGTCCGCCACGTCACCGGCCACCACATGCGCGCCGGCCTGGCCAAGGCTGGCAGCATACTCGAATCCCAGGCCGCGCGCGGCCCCGGTGATCAGCACGACTTTTCCCGCGATGCTCATGGTTACAACTCCCCAGAACCTGGCCGTGACGATGCGACTGGTTGCCCGGCCGTGCAACATCGGGCTAACTGCCCGGCGTCGTACCGTCCAATGAAAGGCCACCAATGGCGCCGAATACAAAGCGGGTCTTCTATGTGAACAACGTCGCCGCTCCGATCTACCTCGAAATTCTGGCGAAGCGGCCTGACATCCACGTGGACAAGCTGGAGAACGAGACGCCCGATTCCGTGGCCGAACCGGTGCTGGCGCACGCGCATGCGTATCAGATCGGGAGCAGCCGGCAGGAGCTGGCGATGAAGTTGCAAGGTTATGCGCCATTACTGAACCGGTGCCCGAACCTGCTGGTGCTATCGACCAACGGTGCCGGCTTCGACACGGTCAGCCTGGCCGATGCGACGGCGGCGGGGGTCGCGGTGGTGAACCAGGCCGGCGGCAACAAGGAAGGCGTCGCCGAGCACGTGATGGCGATGATGCTGGCGCTGTCGAAGCGCATCGTCATGTCCGATCACGCCATGCGCACCGGAGCCGCCTACAAGCGGCAGGCGTTCATGGGCGACGACGTCCAGGGCCGCACGATCGGGATCATCGGCATCGGCCATGTCGGCGGCCGGGTCGCCGAGCTTTGCCGTGGATTGTTCCAGATGCGGGTGCTGGCGTACGACCCGTACCTGTCGGCGGGGCAGATCGCCGCGAAGGGCGCGGAGAAGGTCGCGACGCTGGAGGAACTGCTGCGGCAGGCCGACTACGTCTCGGTCAACTGCCCGCACACCGCGGAGACTCGCGGCATGTTGGGCGCGGCGCAGTTCGCGACGATGCAGAAGCATGCGTATTTCATTACGACGGCGCGCGGCGGCATCCATGACGAGGCCGCGCTGGCGGCGGCGCTGACGGCGAAGCAGATCACCGGTGCCGGCCTGGATGTCTGGGAAGATGAGCCGCCGCCGTCCGACCATCCGCTGCTGAAGTTCGACAACGTGGTGGTCAGCCCGCACACGGCGGGGATCACCCGGCAGTCGCGCCACAACATCGCGAAGATCGCGGCCGAGCAGATGCTGGATATCCTGGACGGGAAGAAGCCGCCGAGGCTGCTGAACCCCGAGGTCTGGCCGGTTTACAGCGACCGGTTCGCAAGGATTCTGGGTTTCCGGCCGGAAGCGTAACGGCCGGAAACCCGGTCCCGTTATTCCCCCAGTCCCGTCACGCCCCGTCCCGTTATTCCCCCAGCCGCGTCATCCCCCGGTCCCCCAGTCTCGTCATCCCCGGGCTTGACCCGGGGATCCGTCCAAACACCGATGTTTGTGCCGTGACGCGTTGGGGCCGGGGGAGGGGGCGCCTACCTCACAAACCGATAATCAAATCCACTCCCAGCCGCCTCCACCAGTCCCACCGTCGGGCTGGGGAAGTGGATCGGCAGCACGAACGTTCCGGTTCCGGCTACCTCTCCCAGGAACCGCCGCCGCGATACCGCCGCCTCTTTCGCGTCCCAGTCGAAGATCGTGGACCACTCCGGTTCCCGGCACTGCAGCGCGTGGTGCATCAGGTCGCCCGTCACCACCGCGCGCTGGCCGCCCGACTTGATGTTCACGCAACAATGGCACGGCGAGTGCCCGGGCGTCGGCGACAGCCAGACCGTATCGTCAAGTGTATAGTCATCATCCACCAGAAGAGCCTGCCCCGCCGCCACGATCGGCTCGCAGTTGAACCGCCAGACATCGCCCGGCGGCTGCTTGCCTTCCTTCGTCGCCTGCTCCCAGGCCGCGTATTCGCGTTTGTGGAACACGTATTTCGCCTTCGGGAACGTCGGTACCCAGCGTCCGTCGCGCAGAACCGTGTTCCAGCCGCAATGATCGATATGCAGATGGGTGCAGAACACATAATCGATCTTGTCGAACGCCAGCCCTGCCGCCTTGAATTCATCCAGCCAGCGCTGCTTCGGGAAATCCATCGGCGCGGGATAGCCTTTGTCTTCGCCGGTGCAGGTATCGACCAGGATCGTGTGATGCGGCGTGCGCACCACGAACGTCTGGTAGGTGATATACATCATGCCCGACGCCGGATCGAATATCACGGGATCGAGCGTCTTCAGATGCCGCGCCCCGACTTCCGGATCATAGGCCGGGAACATATCCGCCGGTTTGCGCCAGGGACCATCCCGCTCGATGATGCTGGTGATGGTGACGTCGCCGATTTTCAACTGTTGCATCGGTTCGCTCCGTTAGATTTCGAGGCGATAGAAGCGCGCCGCGGTGCCGCTGAACAGGTCGGTCTTTTCCGCGGGGCTCGCGCCTTTCGCCAGTATCTTGCAGGCATTCCAGAAGGCGGCGTAGCCATAGGAACCCTTGTCCACCGGGAAGTTGCTTTCGAACATGCAGCGCGACGCCCCGAACGCCTCGATGCAGGTATCGACATAAGGTTTCCAGGCCGCCGCCAGTTCCTCCGATGAGGGTGGTTCGGCTTTCGTATGGAAATCCCAGCCGGTGATCCGCATCGCCATGCCGCCCAGTTTCACGACGACGTTCGGGCACGCCGCCAGGGCCCGAATGGACTTCGACCAGTCGGCGAACACCTCGGCACGCTTGCCCTCGTACGCCCCGATCGCCAGCGGCCCACCGACATGGTTCAGGCAGATCGTCGTCCCCGGAAACGCCTGCGCCAGGGCGGTCACGTCGCCGATCTGAGGATGATACAGCCAGGCGTCGAAGGACAGGTTCAGCGGCGCCAGGCAGGCGAAGCCTTTGCGGAACGTCTCGTCGTACATCAGCCCGGGCGGCGGCGCGTAGGCCGGGTTCATCAGGCTTTGGTCGGGGTCATAAGCGGTGATGTGGCGGATGCCACGGAACCGCCCGCCGCCGGCGCGGATATGTGCTTCCAGCACGTCGCGGGATTTCTCGCCGTTGCGCAGATCCACATGGCCGACGATGCCGGCGCAGACTTTGGTCGGACCGTAACCGCCGGATGCGCTCATCGCGGCGACGCCGTTCACGAACTCGGTCTCGCCAACAGGACGGAACGCCTCGGGTCCGGAGACCCGGTGCATCGACCGGCACTGCACGAACACGGTCGCGACGATGTTGTGACCGCTGTTGGTGTCGGCCAGCAGGTCGTCGAGCATGTACAGCCAGTCCGGCCGCTCCCACAGATGATGGTGCGGATCGACGATCGGCAGTTCCGGTTCCAGGATCGCCTCTTTCCGGCGCGCGAGCCACTCGTCACGGACGGGAATATAGGGGCTATGGGTCGTTGTCGTGCTCATGGCGGCGTTTCCTCACGCGTTTGCCGCATTGTTTCCCGCCGCGCGCCTTCTGCCAAGAGCCGGGGTCAGAGTCCCGCCAGCTCCCCGACGATGACAGGCTTGGTCGGGAAGCGTGTCCGCAGCGGTTCGACGGCGGAAACCGGGACACCGCGCGCGTCGGCCAGTACCTCGATCGCGACGGGTCCGCACATCCGTCCTTGGCACGGCCCCATGCCGCAACGTGTATAGGCCTTGAGCTGGTTCATTCCCTGGCACCCGGCCCGCGCCGCCTGCCGCACCGCGCCAGCCGTGACTTCCTCGCAACGACACACCAGCGTCGCGTCGTCCAGCCGCATCGGCCGAGGTGCGAACAGCGCATCCAACAAGGGCCGCACCGCCAGATGCCGGGCACGTTCGGCGCGCAAGGGCGCAGCCGCGTCATGTTCATTCGCCAGCCCCAACACCGCGATCCGTCCCGACAGCACCGCGGCCGCCGCTCCACCAATGCCGGCGCCATCGCCCGCGACAAGGACATTCGGAATCGAGGTCTGTCCCCATTCGTCCGCCACGGGCTGCCAGCAGCGTTGCGTATCGCTCCATGTATGGTCGCAGCCGATGGCGCGGGTCATCTGCACCGAGGGGATCACCCCATCATGCAACAGCAGCAAATCGGCGTCCGCTGTCTGCCACCCGCCTGACGTCCGAAAGGAAACCGCCCGCAGCGCCGTTTCGCCCTCGGCACGGACCTCCGATGCGGCAACCCATCGCACCCCGGCCTGCGACAGCCGGCGCCGCCATGCCAGGCCGCGGCGGATTTCGGGCAATGCCGCCAGCGAGACATGCCGCAGCGCCCGTACCGGCGCCAACCCGTCGGACAGGTCGATGATGCCGGCGAGCTGTCCGCCAGCGTCCAGCACCTGCGTGGCATAGAGCAGCAGCAATGGCCCTTGCCCTGCCAGCCAGGTGCGCCTGTCCGGCACCAGCCCGCCGGTCTTCAGCGCGATCTGCGCCGCGCCGACGGTCATCACGCCCGGCAGGGTCCAGCCCGGGATCGGCAACGGCCGTTCCGTTGTTCCGGTGGCCAGCAAGATCGTCCGCGCGACCACCGCATGCGCTGTCCCAGCCTCGGACCAGAACACCTGCCCGTCGGCTTCGATCGCCCAGACGGTCGCGTTCCAATGCGCCTCGACCGAACTCGCACGCAGGCGGCGGATCAGCAGCAGGGCCGCCGCCTCGTCGGCATCCTTCGCGCCGCCCGCCTCCAATGCCTGCCAGATACGCCCGCCGGGAGCCGCGTTCTCGTCCAGCAGCACGACCGACAGGCCGAGCCCCGCGGCCTCGACCGCTGCGCCGATGCCGGCAGGGCCGGCGCCGACGATCAGCAGGTCAGGGGTCACCCGATGAATTTCACCAGCTTGCCCGACGGCGCGCCCAGCACCTCGTCATCGCGCATGACGATCTGCCCGCGGATGATCGTCGCCACCGGCCAGCCCGTGATCTGCATCCCGGCGAACGGAGTCCAGCCGCAGGGCGAGGCGATCCAGGATTCCTCGATCCGCCGCTGGCGCTTCAGATCAACCAGCGTGAAGTCGCCGTCATAACCCGCCGCCAGACGGCCCTTACCGACCGCGCCATAGACCCGAGCCGGCCCGGCACACATCAGATCGACCATCCGCGCCAGCGACAGCCGCCCGGCGTTCACATGGTCTAGCATGATCGGCACGAGCGTCTGCACGCCGGTCAGCCCGGCGGGGCAGTCCGGCCACGGCAGCAGCTTCTTGTCGCGCGGGTGCGGCGCGTGATCCGAACCGATCGTATCGACCGTGCCGTCGTTGATCGCCTTCCACGCCGCGTCCATGTGCTCCTGGCCCCGGATCGGCGGGTTCATCACACCGAAACCCTCCAGCCGCTCATAGCAATCCGGCGCGACCTGGGTCAGGTGGTTCACCAGCACCTCGCACGTCGCGATGTCGCGGAAATCCTTCAGATAATCCAGCTCCTGCGCCGTCGAGACATGCAGGATATGCGCCGGCCGCCCGGTCTTCCGCGCCAGCGCCATCAGCCGGCGGGTGCCGAGGAACGCACACTCCTCGTCGCGCCAGACCATGTGGTTGGAATACGGATCGCCCGACTTGAACATCGGCTTGCGGGCCTGCAGGCGATACTCGTCCTCACTGTGGAACGCGATGCGCCGGCGGCCGGAGCGCATGGCCATTTCCAGGTGCTCGTCGTCCTCGATCATCAGGTCGCCGGTGGAGCTGCCGGCGAAAATTTTCACCCCGCAGACGCCGCGGCCGCGTTCCAGGGCGGGCAGGGACGGGATGTTGGTTTTCGTCCCACCGACATACAGGCCCATGTCGCACCAGGCGACGTTCTCGACATAATCCTGCTTCCACGCCAGCCGCTCGGCGTCGACGATGGAGGGGCTGGTGTTCGGCATGTCGAACACGGCCGTCAGGCCGCCGAGAACGGCGCCCTTGGTGCCGGTGGGGATCGTCTCGACCGCCGCGTTGCCGGGGTCACGCAAATGCACGTGCGGGTCGATCAGGCCGGGCAGCACATGCAGGCCGGTGGCGTCCAGCACCTTGTCGGCGGTGGCATCCGCGCCAACACCCAGCGCGGCGATCTTCCCGCCTAGCACGCCGACATCGGTGTCCTCCGAACCCCACGGCAGCACGCAGGTGCCGTTGCGAATCAGAAGGTCGAAATGCGCCGCCATCGGTGGTCCTTTCCAGGTTCTGGGAGAGCTTACCACCGTACGACGCGACTGGTCACCGTCCGACGCGGCATAGTGAGTGGAGGCACATGGCCTTCGTGTCTTCGTGCCTTTGTGTTAAAATATCAGAACAAACCGCACGGACCTGCCCCGGCCGGCACGGTCTCCATATATCGGCAGACGCGGGAAATCGGCGACCGCTTCAACACAAAGGCACAAAGACACGAAGAACAGTGCGCGGCATGCAAAGGCCGTCAGCCTCGACCCTCGGCGTTCCACGGTGTAGCCTGGGTGAAAGAGCGGAGGAAACCCATGCTCACCAAAGTCCAGATCGAGGAATATAGCGAGGTCGGCGCCATCGTTGTCCCGGACGTGCTGACACCGGACGAAGTGCGCAACCTCAGCGACGTCACGAACGGTTTTGTCGAACGCGCAC